>NZ_JAILXP010000760.1 GCF_020740895.1 Streptomyces sp. UNOB3_S3
GGTGTGGAGGGCGGAGGCCTGGAGGGTGGCGGCGACGGTCAGTTCCAGGTTCTCCCGGGCGAGGGAGGGGATGAGGTACTTGTCGGAGATGACCTCGCCCTGTTCGGTGACCTTGATCTCGCCTTCGAGGGTGCCCCAGGGCTGGGCGAGGATGGCGTCGTGGGTGGGGCCGCCGCCGCGGCCGACGGTGCCGCCGCGGCCGTGGAAGAGGCGGAGGCGGACGCCGTAGCGGTGGGCGACGTCGCGGAGGCGGCGCTGGGCGCGGTGGATCTCCCACTGGCTGGTGGTGATGCCGCCGAACTTGGAGGAGTCGGAGTAGCCGAGCATGACTTCCTGGACGTCGCCGCGGAGGGAGACCAGGCGTCGGTAGGAGGGGTCGGCGAGCATCTCGTCGAGGAGGCGGTCGGCTTCCTTGAGCTCGTCGGTGGTCTCCAGCAGGGGGACGATGCCGATCTTGGCCCAGCCGGCGTGGAGGTCGACGAGGCCGGCCTCGCGGGCGAGGACGGCGGCGGCGAAGACGTCGTCGGCGCCCTGGCACATGGAGATGATGTAGGACTCGACGACCTCGGGCCCGAACTTCTCGAGGGCTTCGCGGATGGTGCCGAAGACGCCGAGGGTCTTGGCTCCGGCGGCGTCCAGGGGCGCGGGGCTGGGGGCGAGG
>NZ_JAILXP010000761.1 GCF_020740895.1 Streptomyces sp. UNOB3_S3
CAGGGGCGGAGGGCTGCGCCGCGCGCCGTGTCATCGCCGATCCCCCTGCCGGCCCCGGCCTCCGCTCGCCGCGCAGCGCAGCCCTCCGCCCCGGGCCCGGCCACGTGAACCAGGGCGCGCTCGTGCAGAGGCACATCCAGCGGCGCCGTCAGCCGTCCGCGCCACAGAGCGTGGAACACGGCGGGCAGGACCTCGATCGGGTCGCCGATCGCCTCGACGCCCTCCATCAGCGGCCGCGGCTGTGCGAACGCCTCCCGCACCGCCGCCAGCCCCTTACGGCCCTGGTTACGGGGGTGCCGGTAGCCGGCCAGCCACTTCACGTTGGCCTCGACCACCTCGTCCAGCCGCTCAAGACGCCGGTAGACGAACCCCACCTGCCAACACGCTTCCGCCACCGCCGCCGCGGCCTTCATGGCCCGTTCACCACCGGCCTCGGCGTGGCTGGGGCAATCGGCCAGCATGCCGGTGCCGTTCCTCCCCAGCCGCTCGCCGAGCCGACGGCAGAACTCCCCGTCCGCGGGCAGTGGCCGCAGACGCTCACCGCCGCCGTCCGCCCACACCAACTGCGCCATGACGGGATCCAGCAGAGCATCCGCGACCGCCACCACCTCTGGGAAGATCACCGCATCCCGCCCCACCACCCGCCACCAC
>NZ_JAILXP010000762.1 GCF_020740895.1 Streptomyces sp. UNOB3_S3
CTCCGGCACCCCCGGCCTGCCCGACCTCACCCCCGGCGCCCCGCTGCCGGTGTGCCTGCGGACGGTCGTGGGCGGGCGGACGGTCCACGCGCGCCCGAACGGGTGACGCGCCAAGATCCACGTACCGCCGAACGACGTCCCCCGGGCCGCCCCCGCATGGCCCCATCTACCGTACTGACCTGCTGATTTGAGCGACACACGCAGGTCGCGAGGGTGTTGACACACTGCGGGCGGCGGCCGGTAGGTTCTCGCTGTCCACCAAGGACGTCCGACCGGGGAACCTCCACGCAGTCGTCGAACGCCGCTGGGCCATGGGGCGGTGCGCCGGGAAGGCGCCCCGCCACTGGGAGCCAGGTCCAGCGCACGGGGGCGAGGGACGGTTCGGCCGGGCCGGCAGGTGCGACCCGGGTGGGGCCCGGACGTTCAGTAGACAACGGCTCTCGGCCGACCGCAGCCGGCGGTTCCGAAAGTCGGCCCGAAGGACACCGGGCCCCCATTCCGACCCGTGTGCGAGGGCGAGCGGGTATCGCCCCTGGGGACTGCGAGCGCCCCCGACCGAGGTACGGTCGTCAGCTGACACCCCTGCCAGCTCCAGGAAGAAGCGACCGTGCCCTCGGGTCCCGAAACCACACCGGAAGCCACCCTGGCCC
>NZ_JAILXP010000763.1 GCF_020740895.1 Streptomyces sp. UNOB3_S3
TGTGTATAAGGGACAGGCCGGTGGCTGCGGCGGATGCTCGCCGCGTGCGAGACGGGAGCGCCCGGCCTGCCCCACGTCCACGCCTCCTACGACGCCGCCTGGTACGACGGCACGCACCCCTTCACTCCCGCACACTCCGCCCGGCTCGGCGCCATGACCACCGTGCACTCGTGGGTCTTCGACGGCACCACCCAGCGCTACGGGCACGACGCCCCGGCCACCGGGCTGCACGCCGCGTACCTCGTCGAACTCTCCAAGGCCTGGGCCGACGACCCTGCCCGCCCGGTGTGGCTCCAGGAGGTCGGGGCCCCGGCCCCGCACGTCCCGCCGTCGCACGCGGCGGCCTTCGCGGAGGCGACGATCGAGGCCGTCCTGGACTGCCCGGACGTCTGGGGCATCACCTGGTGGTGCTCGCACGACGTCGACCGGGGGCTGGCGGACTTCCCGGAGCTGGAGTACGGGCTGGGGCTGCTGACCAACGACCGGGTGGTCAAGCCGGTGGGGGAGGCGGTGGGGCGGTACGCGACGGGAAGCCGCCACCCGGTGGCGGGGGTGCGTCGGACCGCGCTGGTCCTGGACGTCGGCGATCCGGACGACGCCCCCGGGCGGTCGGTCTGCGCACCGGACGGCACGTTCTTCGAGGCATGGA
>NZ_JAILXP010000764.1 GCF_020740895.1 Streptomyces sp. UNOB3_S3
GGCCCAGGCACCGGCTCCCGCCGCGAACGCTCCGCAAGCCGGCGCCTGGCCGACGACGGCCGCCGCCCCGCAGGAGAGCCAGGCGGGCTCCGCGCCCGGCGCCTGGCCCACCGCCTCCGCGCCCGGCTCGGGCCCGTCGGCGGGTGCGCCGCAAGCCGGTGCCTGGCCCACGGGCGCCGCTCCCGCGGCCCCCGCCGCGCCCGCTCCCGCTGCCGCCGCGCCCGCAGGCGCGCCTGCGGGCGCCCCGCAGGGCGACGCGAGCCAGGCCCGTCAGCTCTGGCCCAACATCCTGGAGGCGGTCAAGAACCGCCGTCGTTTCACGTGGATCCTGCTCAGCCAGAACGCCCAGGTCGCCGGCTGTGACGGCATCACGCTCCAGGTCGGCTTCTCCAACGCCGGCGCGCGCGACAGCTTCGCCAACAGCGGCAGCGAGGACGTCCTGCGGCAGGCCCTCGGCGACCTCGGCCTCCAGTGGAAGACCGAGCTGATCGTCGACCCCTCCGGCGGCGCCAACCCGCCCGGCGGCGGCTCCGGCGGCTCCGGCGGCTTCGGCGGTGCCGGTGGCGGCTACGGCGGCGGTGGCGGCTTCGGCGGTGGCTACGGGGGCGGCGCCCCCGCAGCCTCCCCGGCCCCCGCCTACGCCCGCCC
>NZ_JAILXP010000765.1 GCF_020740895.1 Streptomyces sp. UNOB3_S3
GCTCCCGGCGCCCCCGGCACCCGGAGCGCCGACGAACTCCTGCGCGCCTTCCGGGCCGGCGCCTCGCCGGGCGCGCTCCGGCTCGCCGTCCACCTGGCGGCCGTCCCGCTGACGCTCCCCGTGATGCAGCTGGTCCAGCGGGCGATGCTGCCCGACACCGGGCCCATGGAGCTCGCCGAGGTGCTGCTGAGCGGACTGCTGTGGCGGCTGCCCGACATGGACCCGGACACCGGCACCGGCCCCTGGTACGAATTCGCCGACGGCGTCCGCGAGATGCTGCTGCACTCCCTCGACCGGGGTGCCGCGGCCCTGGTCCTCAAGCACTGCTCGGACTACGTCGAGCGCCACTTCGGCAAGGGCGCCCGCAACTTCTCCGCCCGCGCGGCCGCCCAGCTCGCCGGCGAGGAGCTCATCGCCCCCGCGCTCCCCGGCCCGCCCGCGGAGCCCGCCGGGGAGCGCCGGGACGCCGCCGAACCGGAGCTGTTCGCCGAGGTCCCCGCCCGGGTGGTCCGCTGGTACCGGCCCGTGCCCGTCGAGAGCGGCCCCGTCGCCGAGGCGGAACGGCTGCTGCGCCTCTGGCAGGTCCAGGGCGACCCCTCGCTGCTCCACCAGGCCCGGGCCCTGGCCGCCCCGGCCGCGAC
>NZ_JAILXP010000766.1 GCF_020740895.1 Streptomyces sp. UNOB3_S3
GGCGCGGGGCGGTCGAGGCCGGGCGGGTTGTCCTTGCCGAGGGGCCCGGCGGCGGCCTTGTCGGTCCAGTTGCTGTGGGAGTAGAAGTCCTGGACGCCGTGGAGGGCGCGGCCCAGGCCCTCGATGGCCTCGCACTTGTTGCGCCCGGGGACGCCGAGGGTGAAGGTGCAGTCCTTGGCGAGGTCGTTCTCGCCGGGGGTGACCCTGCCGTCCGCCCCGATCGTGCCGCCGGCGGCGGTGATCCCTTCGGTGAAGCGGGTCTGGAGCCTGGCTATGCAGGCCAGCAGCTGCCGGGTGGCGTCGGCGCGGTCGCGCGGGTAGCCGGGGGCGGCGAGGAAGTCGGCGTTGTCGCAGTGGGCGGCGGGGACGACGATCTCGTCGGTGTCGGGCGCGCCGACCGCGCCGAAGGTGCGCTTGTGCCCGGCGAGCTGGTCCAGGGAGCGGGGTTCGAAGCAGGTGCCGTCGGACCGGGTGCCGGGGGCGCAGGCCAGGGCGGCGCGGGTGATCGCCTCGTGTTCGGCGTGCTGTCCGAAGGCGCTGACCGTGCCGAAGGCCCGGGCGGGTCCGGCCTGGGCGGTGAGCAGTACGGCGGGGGCGAGGGCGGCGACGCCCAGCTTGACCAGGACCTGGGCGGCGACGC
>NZ_JAILXP010000767.1 GCF_020740895.1 Streptomyces sp. UNOB3_S3
ACGCCCATCACGGCGAGCACGAAGAAGATGCCCGCGTCGACGACCTGCCCGACGGCGTTGCCGGGCCCGACCGGGATCGCGAGCAGCACGAGGAGGTACGGCAGCAGCGCCACGGCGGGGGCGAGCTGGAAGATCCGCCGGTCCGCGTCGGCCGGGACGACGTCCTCCTTCTGCGCGAACTTCACACCGTCCGCGACGAGCTGCGCCCAGCCGTGGAAACCACCGGCGTACATGGGGCCGAGACGGCCCTGCATATGGGCCATCACCTTGTGCTCGGTCTGACCGATGACCAGCGGCAGCACGAGGAAGCAGACGAAGACGGCGAGGAGACGCAGCACGACGTCGAGAGTGTCGCTGCTCATGCGGGGTCGCCTCCGGCGGGGTTCTGATCGTTCTCGGACCCGCCCGTACGGGGTTCGCCTGCGGCGGGCTTCCGGGTGCCGGGTTCGCCTGCGGCGGGCTCGGGGGCGGTCGGGCTCGCGTCCGTGCCGGGGGCCGTGCCCTCGTCGGTGGTCTTCTTGTCCGGTGTTTCCTGCGCCGCCGACGCGCGGGGATCGGGCTCGGCGCTGTCGCGGCGGGAAGGCGCGGGCTCGTCCGGGGTTTCCGTCTCGTCGAAGGCCGGGCGGGCGTGGTGCCAGG
>NZ_JAILXP010000768.1 GCF_020740895.1 Streptomyces sp. UNOB3_S3
GTCCAGCGCCCCACCCCGAGCTCGCCGGGGGCCACGCCGCCCCCTGCGGCGTACGCGCCGCCGACCGCCGCCCCGGCTACCGGCGGCGCGGGCGCGCACCCTCAGGACGGCCCCGGTGCCGGTACCGGCGCGCCGGGATTCGCCGAGCCCGTCGAACCGACGCAGGCGGCCGTGGACACCACGCCGCCCACCGACGCGCCCGGGTCACCGGCCGCGCCACCGCAGGCGGCTGTCGGCCCGCCCACCGAGCCCATGCCGTACCCGGCGACCCAGCCGCACGTCACGCCCGGGCACCCCGCCCCGGCGGCGCCCGCGTACCCTGCGCCGGAAGCGGTGTCCCCGCACGCGCACCCGTGCCCCGCGCCGGAGGCGAACCCGCACGCCGCGCCGGACGCGAACCCGTACCCCGCCCCGGCGGCACCCGCGCACGCCGCGCCCGAGGCGCACCCGCACGCCGCCCCGGCGGCGCCCGCCTACCCCGCGCCGGAGGCGAACCCGTGGGCGTACGACCCCTGGGCCGCCGGCGGCGCGCTGGTGGCGTACGACGTCGTGCCGCCGCGCAAGGACGTGACCGTCGCGCGGAGCCGGATCGTGGCCGGGGCCGTTGTCGTGGCGTTGGTGGCCGGGGGGATCGGGGCC
>NZ_JAILXP010000769.1 GCF_020740895.1 Streptomyces sp. UNOB3_S3
ACCCCACCCCCTGGCTGGCCGTCCTCATCCTCGCCCGCCGCACCGGCACCGCCGACGAACGCGTCCGCGCCTTCGACCAGGTCCGCGCCCGCCACCGCGACCACCACCACGCCCACCACCTCATGGCCGCCTGCCTGGCCGAGCGCCAGGAGGGCGACCGCGACGACCCCCTCCACGAGGTCTACGACTTCGCCGCCTGGGCCGCCGAACAGGCGCCCGCCGACTCCCCCCTGGCCGTCCTGCCCGTCATCGCCCACGCCGAGCGCTACCGCGCCCTCGCCCGCGCCGGGCTGGAGCCCGGCGACCCCGCCCGGTCCGCACACTGGACCACGCGCCGGGCCCGCCAGGTGATGAAGGCCGCCTTCGACTGGTGGCTGGAATGGGACGTCGACGAGGACACCGCCGACGGCACGGACACCGCGACCGCCGTCACCGCCCACCCCCGGCGCAAGGTCGACCTCAACTACCTCGCCCACGCCAAGCTCCACGAGGGCCGCCTCGCCGAGGCCGCCGCCCTCCTCACCCGCATCGGCCCGCACGCCACCCGGGCCCCCTGGACCTACCCCGACCGGGATCCCGGCGCGGCCTTCCGGGCCGCCCGCCGCGCCGCGCTCGGCGCGACATGACCC
>NZ_JAILXP010000077.1 GCF_020740895.1 Streptomyces sp. UNOB3_S3
GGGTTGGCTTGTTCGGGGCGAAGGGGCCCTTCTGGAGCAGGACCGGGATCACCGCCGCCAGTACCACCGCCAGGCCGCCCGTCACCCAGTACGTCCAGACGCGCGGCCAGAACGGTGGGTGCGTCGGTGGTGGAGGTGGGTCTCCGTCCGGGCTCACGTCGCCGTCCCCCTCGGACTCGGTGCCGGTCTCGTCGCGGGCGCTTCGCTCGCGCCCCGCGCATCCGGACCGTACACCCGGAATTGGCCATTCAGGGGTGGGCCGGACCCGGTTGGGGGCGCGCGTCGGACGTGGGCGCCCCCGCACTCGTAAAGCCGCCGGTCAGCCGATTCGTGTCGCCGTGCCCGTGACCCGCACCCTCCGGTCGCCCTCCCGCAGCTCCACGCCCAGCAGTCCCGGACGTCCCATGTCCGCGCCCTGGTGGAGGGTGAGCCGGGCCGTCGTGGGCACCAGGCCGTACTCCCGCAGATACGCGCCCAGCGCGGCCGCGGCCGCACCCGTCGCCGGGTCCTCCACGACGCCGCCCACCGGGAACGGGTCCCTTACGTGGAAGACCGTCTCGCTTTCCCGCCACACCAGCTGGACCGTCGTCAGGTCGTGGGCGCGCATCAGTGTCGCCAGACTGTCGAAGTCGTAGTCCAGGTCCGCCAGGCGGGTCCGGGTGCCCGCCGCCAGGATCAGGTGGCGTGCCCCCGCGTACGCGATGCGGACCGGGAAGGCCGGGTCCAGATCCTCCGGCTGCCAGTTCAGGGCCGACAGGGCTTCGGCCAGGGATGCCTCCGGTACCTCCTCCGTGTGCGGGTCCACGCTCGTCAGCGTCGCGCGCAGGCGTTCGTCCACCTCCACCGGGATCGTCCCCGCCGCCGTCGCGAAGACGAACTCGCCCGGACCTCGGCGCTCCGCCAGCGCGACCGCCGTCGCCACCGTCGCGTGGCCGCAGAACGACACCTCCGCCAGCGGGCTGAAGAAGCGCAGCGTGAACGCCCGGCCCGGCTCGCCCAGCCCCTCCGGCGGTGCCGTCAGGAAGGCCGTCTCGCTGTAGCCGAGCCCGGCCGCGACGGCCAGTCGTGCCGTGTCGTCCAGGGCCGAGGCGTCCAGGACGACCCCGGCGGGGTTGCCGCCGGCGGGGTCCGAGGAGAAGGCCGTGTAGCGGAGGACATCGCCGTTGTCCGGGGTGATCGTCGTCTTCATGGGCGGGTCAACTTTCGGCCGCCGCCCCGGTATTCCGTGCCACAGGCCACTTGTCCGCGTGGGCGGTCTCCCGGAGCCCTCGACGCGTACCGCTCCAGCAGGCGGGTGGGAGGGATATACGCCGAGCAGGGTTCCTCGGGCACCCCCCATTCGTACCGACGGTAACAATTCGGAACGATCATTTAGCATATGAACCTGTGGCCTGATGAGGGAGTGTGTACGCGGCCAGCTCCGGTAAGCCGCCGCCGATGAATTCGGAGGGCGCGGTTCACCGGGGTGCGCATCGAGCACACCAGGTTCGCAGGAGGGTGAGCGCAAGGAGCGGATCGCAGTTGTCGGAGAGATTTGCTTTTGCTCCGACAGTGGCGACTTTGCTACGTGGAGTGAAGGTCCGGATCGTCGGTCTGGCACGTGACGACGAGGACAAGGGCCGCAGGAATGCTGACGCCGCAGCGCGGGACGACCTGAGCGCGGGACGCACAGCGCCCTGCACCGCAGAGGGCGCCCCCGTCGGGGCGCGGCCACGGTATGACGTCCCCCGCCTTCACGCCTTCCACCGAGGCTGACGCCGCAACGCCGCCGAATTACCTGAGTGCCGGCCCGCTCGGCCCGTGTGTCACCCCCCCCCACGTGGATGACGCCGCACGCCCACTCATGGGCTCCTCCGTGCTGGCCTCCGACACAGGGGCCGGTGGGCCATCGCCCTGATCATCCGGGCGGCACATGAACCGCGCACCGACCTCCACCACATCCCCCGGGAGACATTGAGAGATGGCCCACAACACCGGACCGGCGCTGCCACTGGTCGACAGTCGCCGTGACGTCCAGCCTGTGGCCGAGAGCCGTCGTCCGGCGCGAATGCTCGCTCTGGACGGACTGCGGCTCCTCGCCGCCCTGTGCGTGGTCGTGTACCACTACATGGCGTTCGGTGGCGGATGGTCTGGCGATGTCAAAGCCATGTTTCCCCGCGTCTTTCCCGTCGCCGCGTACGGCTGGCTCGGGGTGCAGCTCTTCTTCCTGATCAGCGGATTCGTCATCTGTATGAGCTGCTGGGGGAAGCCGCTGCGCGACTTCTTCATCTCCCGCGTGGTGCGCCTGTATCCCGCCTACTGGTTCGGTGTCATCGTCACGACACTGGTCGTCACCCTGGTGGCCGGTGGGGAGAAGCCCCTCGCGTTGGTGGACGTACTCACCAACCTGACCATGCTGCAGGAGCCCCTCGGGATTCCGCATGTCGACGGCGTCTACTGGACGCTCTTCGCCGAGCTGCGGTTCTACCTGCTCTTCGCCATCGTCGCCTGGAAGGGGCTGACCTATCACCGGCTCCTGGTGTTCTGCTGCGTCTGGGCGACCGCCAGCTTCTTCTTCGCCGACCAGGACGACAGCGCACTGCAGCTGCTGGTCATGCCCGACGACAGCTGGTACTTCATCGCGGGAATCGCCTTCTACCTCATGTACAGGTTCCGGCCGAACCTGATGCTCACGGGCATTGTCCTGATGTGCTTCCTCGCCTGCCTGCCCTTCGCGCATGCGACGTGGAAGAACACGGGCAAGTACATCGGGCACGTCGTGCCCTTCTGGCCGGTCATTCCCATCATCGCCGCGTGTTTCGGCGTCATGGCGCTGCTCGCCACCGGAAAGCTGTCCTGGATCAAGTGGCGCTGGCTGCCGGCGGCGGGTGCGCTGACCTACCCGCTCTACCTCCTGCACGAAAACATCGGCCGTGAGATCTTCCACGCCCTCGGCTCGCGTGTCCCGGCATACGTCCTGGTCGGCGGCGTGATCGCGGGCATGTTGGTGATCTCCTGGCTCGTCCACCGGCTCGTGGAGCGCCCGGTGGGGCGGTGGCTCAAGCGTGGCCTGGTCCACGCGATGTCCCAGGTCCCGCAGAGCGGGCCGGACACGGGGAAAGCCGAGCAGAACACGGGGAAAGCCGAGCAGAAGCGGTAACACGCGCCAACCCCAAACACGCGCCAACCCCCCTCGCAGTACTCGAAAGGACCTCTTCTCTTCATGCGTCTGTTCAAGCGTCGAAACCAGGACGCTGGCGTGCCCGCGCGGGGCGTGTTCCACTCCGACTGGGCGCCGCATATGCAGATATGCGCGCACACCGACGACGATCTCTACTTCATGACGCCGGACCTGCTGCAGTCCGTACGGGCGGGCATCCCGGTGGTCAGTGTTTATCTGACCACCGGCGAGGCGGACGGCATCAACCTCTCCTTCAGCGACCCGGCTCGCAAGGCCGCCGTGCCCGATTACCCCGGATACACGGCTGCCCGCCAGCACGGAATCCGGGCCGCCTATGCCGCCCTGGTCACCGGCAGCCGTCGGGGCGAATGGACGCGCGACACCCTGCAGGTGCGCGAAGGGGTCACCGCGGAGATCAACACCTTCGGTGAGGGCCGCGTCACTCTCGTCTTCCTCAACCTGCGCACCTGCGTCGCGATGCCGGACCAGAAGGTGCTGCACCTGTGGGCGCGCAACATCGAGGAGCTCGCCACGCTGCGGCCCGCCGGCAGCCCCATTCCGGCGGAGAGCGACGGCCGCGCGCTCACCCGCGACGGTGTCATCGACACCCTGGTCGATCTTCTGCAGCGTTATGAGCCGGCCGTCGTCCGCGTCATGAACCCCGACCCGGACCGCGTCAGCTACGAGGCGGAGACCGGCTCGATCTCCTACTGCGACAACACCGACCACACCGCGGCGGCGTTCTTCGCGCTCGCCGCACTGCGCAAGTACGAGCGGACCGGCCCCGCGCGCAAGCCGGCCGTCGAGAGCTACATGGGCTACTGCAACAAGCTGCGGCCCGACAACCTCAGCGCCGCCTCGGCGGCCGAGAAGTTCCACTACCTGGCCGTCTACGGTGGTGAGGACGGCCACGAGTGCCAGAAGGCGCCGGGGGAGTGCGGTGACCGGCCGCTGGGCAACCGCGCCTACAACCGCGCCTACGGGCAGAGCACCACCCATCGCTGGCAGCCGACCACCACGTGGCTCCAGCGCCGCGCCGACGGCCGCCTGACCGCCTTCACCGTGCTCGGGGGCAGGCCCGCGATGTGGGCGCAGGACCGGTCGGGCGGCTGGTCCGGGCCCAAGCCGCTGGGCCAGTGGCCCGCGGACAACGACGGCCACTGCCTGCCGCGCCTGGACGTCATACGCGACGGACAGGGCCGTATCCACGTCATAGCGATGCGATCCCGCGTGGGCGCGGGGCCCGAGGAGCAGCAGCGCGACGTCATGCACCTGGTGGAGAGTGCCGAGGACGGCTCCTTCGGCACCTGGACCAACGTCGGCAACCCCTACGGCAGGGCCGCCGAGGCCGCCGCCAAGCGCCGCGGCCTCGGCATGCCCGTCGCGACGGTCACGGGCTCCGGCCGTATCAAGGTCGCCTTCCGTAACTTCGGCGGCGGGCTGAGCGCCCGTACGACCACCGACGAGGGCTGGGGCCCCTGGGAGGACCTGCACGGCGGACTCCTCGACAACCCCTCGGGCATCTGCCTCAAGCGCGGCACGGTCGAGTTCTACGCGACCACCAAGGACGGCATGCTGCGCTGGTACCAGGACGAGTCGAAGGGCGTGTTCGAGCGCGACTACGGCACCCTGCTGCCCCGCCCGTCCGGCTCGGTCTCCCTCCTCGAGCAGACGGACGGCCGTGTGCTGATGCTCTCCCGGCAGCCGGGCACGGGCTGGCTGCTGGCCCACCGGCAGCGGGAAGCGAGCGGATCCTGGGACCCGCAGCCGCACCTGCTCGACAACGCGCCCGGGTACGGGCCGGTGGCCCACGCCGAACTGCCGGGTGGCGACATGGTCCTCGTCCAGCGCACCGACAGCGGAAGCCTGAGCATCAGCCGGCAGCCGCTGGACGGCAGCGCGCTCAGCAGTGAATGGACGCCGCTCGACGGCGGCCCCTTCGTGCGTGCTCCGTCCGTCGCCGTGGACGGCGCCGGGCGCGTCGTCGTCGCGGTGCTCGACGCCCAGGCGCGCCTGCGCACCCTCACGCTCGACGCCGCAGCCCCGTTCACGGCACGGCGGGCGAACCGCTGGCGGCAGCACTGATCGCGCGCCTGATCCGGTCATGACGCGGCCCTCCCAGCGACGACGTCGCCGGGAGGGCCGCGTCATGCGATCCGGGCGAGAAGAGCTCCGTAGCGCACATCACCCCCCGTAAGGGGCGACCGGCAGCCGTGGCCATGACACCATGGGAGTAATTTGAAACTACAAGAATTACGACTCATGGAGAGACGACGATGACGGACTCCGGCCCCTCCCAGGCCGTTGACGAAGGCACAACCGGTCACACAGCCGTCGCGGAACCGGAGGCGCGCGCACGCCGCACCGGCCTCGTCGTCACCCTCGTGCTCGGCGGGCTCACCGCCCTGCCGCCCCTCTCCATGGACATGTACCTCCCGGCCCTGCCCGAGGTCACCTCCGCCCTGAGCTCCCCGGCCGCCACCGTCCAGCTCACCCTCACCGCCTGCCTCATGGGCATGGCGCTCGGCCAGCTGGTCGTCGGGCCGATGAGCGACCGCTGGGGGCGCAGGCGGCCGCTGCTCGTGGGCATGGTCGTCTACGTCCTCGCCACCGCTGCCTGCGCCGTCGCCTCCACGGTGGAGCTGCTGATCGGCTGCCGGCTGGCGCAGGGGCTCGCCGGGGCGGCCGGGATCGTCATAGCCCGGGCCGTCGTGCGCGACCTGTACGACGGCGTGGCCATGGCCCGTTTCTTCTCCACCCTCATGCTGATCTCCGGCGTCGCCCCCGTCGTGGCCCCGCTCATCGGCGGACAGATCCTCCAGCTGACCGACTGGCGGGGAGTCTTCGTCGTCCTCACCGTCATAGGCGTCCTCCTCACGCTCGTCGTCTGGCGCAGGCTGGACGAGACGCTGCCGCCCGCCCGCCGCCAGGGCGGCGGCCTCGGCCAGGCGCTGGGAACGATGCGCGGGCTGCTCGCCGACCGGGTCTTCACCGGCTACATGCTGTCCGGCGGCTTCGCCTTCGCCGCGCTCTTCGCCTACATCTCCGCCTCGCCCTTCGTCGTCCAGGACATCTACGGCGCCTCCCCGCAGACCTTCAGCCTGCTCTTCGGCCTCAACTCCATCGGGCTCGTCATCGTCGGCCAGATCAACGGCAAGGTGCTCGTGGGACGGGTCAGCCTCGACAAGGCGCTGGCCGTCGGCCTCGCCGTGATCACCCTCGCGGCCGTGGCCCTGCTCCTGATGACCTCCGGCGTTTTCGGCAAGGCCGGGCTCGTCCCCGTCTCGGCCGGGCTGTTCGTCCTGATGTCCGCGATGGGCCTGGCCATGCCCAACACCAACGCCCAGGCCCTGATGCGCTCCCGCGACGCCGCCGGGTCGGCGTCCGCGCTGCTGGGCACGTCCACGTTCCTGCTGGGCGCGATCGCCTCGCCGCTCGTCGGCATCGCGGGGGAGCACACGGCCGTGCCGATGGCGCTCGTGCAGCTCGGCTGCGCGCTCGCCGCGGTGGTCTGCTTCGTGGGGCTGTGCAGGCCCTGGCAGCGGCGACCGGACGAGCTCACCGCATAGACTTCGCCAAATGCACGCCCCCGCACACGCGCCGACCGGCGAGGCCCCGGTCACCGGCGAGACCCTGCGCACCGCCCTCGCCGGACTCCTCGACGGCCTGCCGCCCAAGCAGGCCGCCCAGGCCGTCGAGCGGCTGATCGCCAACTACCGGGGGCGCACCCCCACGCACACCCCCGTCCTGCGCGACCGCTCCGACGTGGCGGCCTACGCCGCGTACCGGATGCCCGCGACCTTCGAGGCCGTGCGGTCCGCGCTGGAGGCCTTCCGCGACCGGCTGCCGGACTTCCACCCCGCCACGCACGTCGACGTCGGCGGCGGCACGGGCGCCGCGACCTGGGCGGTCGCGGCGGCCTGGCCGGGCGGGGAGCGGACGACCACCGTCCTGGACTGGGCCGAGCCCGCGCTCGCCCTGGGCGCCGAGCTGGCCGGAACGGTACGGTCCGAGCCGCCGCTGAGCGGCGCGCGCTGGCAGCGCCGGGCCATCGACGCCGGCCTCGACCTGCCCGGGGGCACGGACCTGGTCACGGTCTCGTACGTGCTGGGCGAGCTCACCGAGGGCGACCGGCGCGCTGTGACGGACGCGGCCGCGCGTGCGGCACGGGCCGTCGTGATCGTCGAGCCGGGCACGCCCGAGGGCTACCTGCGGATCATCGAGGCGCGGGACCGGCTGATCGCGGCGGGCTTCCGGGTCGTGGCTCCGTGTCCGCACAGTGCCGCTTGTCCTATCGAGCGGGGTACGGACTGGTGTCATTTCTCGGCGCGCGTGAGCCGGTCCTCGCTGCACCGGCAGGTGAAGGGGGGCTCGCTGCCGTACGAGGACGAGAAGTTCTCGTACGTGGCGGCCGTGCGGGATCTGGAGATTCCCGAGGAGGGCCCCGCGACGCCCTCGCGGATCGTGCGGAAGCCGCAGATCCGCAAGGGGCAGGTGCTGCTGGAGCTGTGCACGCCCGGTGACGGGCTGCAGCGGGAGACCGTCACCAAGCGGCACGGGCCCCTCTATCGTGCCGCGCGCGACGCGGAGTGGGGCGGGGAGTGGCCCCCGCCGGCCGAGGACGACTGACGGCCTGACGGACGGAGGCCGGTACGGGGGAGGGGGACCGCCCCGCCGGACGGTCTATCTGAGTTCCTGCGTGCAGCACTTCACGCTGCCGCCGCCCTTGAGGAGCTCTCCCAGATCCATGGCGACCGGCTCGTAGCCCCTTTCGCGCAGGGGCTCGAAGAGGCCGACCGCCGCCTGGGGGAGCAGGACGTGCTTCCCGTCGCTCACCGCGTTCAGCCCCAGTGCCGCCGCGTCCTCCTCGGTCGCGATCAGCGCGTCGGGGAAGAGCCGCTCCAGGACCGCCCGGCTGCCCGGGGAGAAGGCACCGGGGTAGTACATGACCTCGCCGTCGGTCGCGTCGTCGAGGACGCACAGGGCCGTGTCCAGGTGGTAGTAGCGCGGGTCGACCAGGTCGAGCCCGATCACCGGGCGGCCGAAGAACTCCTGTGCCTCGGGGTGCGAGAGGGGACTGCTGCGGAAGCCGCGCCCCGCGAGCAGCCAGGTGGCCGTGACGGCGAAGTCGCCCTCGCCCTCGTTGATGTGCTCCGGCTCGCGCACCGCCTCGTAGCCGTGGGAGCGGAACCACTCCCGGTGCGCCGCCGCCTCGGCCCAGCGCTCGGGGTGGGCGAACCGGGCGCCGAGGACGCGCCCGTCGACGACCGTGGCGCCGTTGGCGGCGAAGACCATGTCGGGCAGATCGGGGCGCGGGGCGAGTTCGTCGACGGTGTGGCCGAGGGCGCGGTAGCGGTCGCGGAGCTCCTCCCACTGCGCGAGGGCGAGCTGTAGGTCGACCGGCTTGCCCGGGTCCATCCAGGGGTTGATCGAATATGTGACCCGGTAGTACGTCGGCGGGCACATCAGATAGCGGCGCGGGGTGGATGCACGCGGGGATGTACGCAAGTCGCGCTCCTCACGGTGGTGTTGGGCACGCACGTGGATCGTGCGTGCCCAAATGGTCCACGCTGTGAGGGCTTCGCGCATGAACCGTACGGGTGGTTTACATGCCGCCCGTTCACCTACTGGTGTCGCCGTTCCGCTGCGCCTTGAGGGCGCGCAGCAGCTCGCGCTTCTGCGCGTTGGGGTCGGTGCTGCCGCCCGCTCCCCGGCCGCCTCCGCCGGTGCCGCGCAGCGAGGCGCGGGAGAGGTTGCTGCGGGTGCCGCCGACGCCGAGCATGCCGCGTGCGCTGCCTCGAGTCATGGTGGTTCTCCTCCCGGTTCGGCGAGACGGTCCGTCTCGCGATATGCCTCTACTTTGGACGAGACGGTTCGTCTTGTCAATGGGATGGGGGAGGGATTCCGGGGACGCGCACGTCCCCCTCAACGGGCCTCAACGGGCCCCGACGCGGCCGGTCTCACACCCCCCGGATAGGTCCGGCGGTCACACCAGGAGCAGGATGGTGGCAGCATTGACCGAAGACCGCGGTCGAAGTGAGGGGATAGATGGAACGCAAGAGCAGATTCTCCCAATGGCTGCGCCGCCCCAGGAGCGGAGCGGGCGGCGATACGGGCACGGGGGCGGCGAACGGCGCCGCCCGCGAGGAACTGCTCCTGGCCGCGGCCGCCGCGGGGTTCCCCCTGGCACCCGCCGCGCACCCCTCGGGCTACGGCTGTTCCTGTGAACGCATCGGGTGTCCCACCCCCGGCCGGCACCCCGTCTCCTTCGCCTGGCAGACCCTCGCCTCGACCGACGCCGACAAGGTCACCAAATGGCTGCGCGGCCAGCCGGAGGCCAACTTCGTCACCGCCACCGGCATCGCCCACGACGTCCTCGACGTCCCCGCCGAGGCCGGCCGGCAGGCGCTGGACCGGCTGACGGCCGCCGGAGTGGAAGCCGGTCCCGTCGCCACCGTCGCCCCCGACCGCATGCTCTTCTTCACCGCCACCCGCGGCACCCCCGACGACGAGGACGAGTGGTGGCCCTGCGAGCTGGACTGCCACCCCGAGACGATGGACGAGCACCCGGGGCTGCGATGGCACTGCCGGGGCAGCTATGTGCTGCTGCCGCCTTCTGTTCTGCCGGGGGATGAGGGTGTGGCTTGGGTTCCGGGGTTCGGGGCCGAGCGGCCGCTGCCGGATCCGCTTTCATTGCTGGAGGCGCTGACGGATGCGTGTGCGGCTTACGCCGGGGGGCGCCAGGAACACGAGTCGGCTCACCCTTGGCCCATCGGGCGCTGAGGTGTGCGGGCGGCGCTGAGGCCGTGGTCGGTTTGTGCCCACCCTCCCCCAGCTACTACTGGGAGGTGCCCCCAGCCCTGCGGAACGATTGCCCACAAACCGGTTACTCGCCCTTCGCCCCCGTCAGCGATTCGATTCTGTTGAGGAAGACCACCGCGCCCTTGCCGGGGATTGCCACCGCCGACTCCGAGACCCGGGTGTAGGTCACCGCCTGCTTGAGGTCGCCCTTCAGGAGCGCCTTCGTCCGCGGGTCGGTGACCTCCGGGCGGACGCCCGCGACCGCCGTGCGGCGCTCGCGGTGGTGTGCCGTGAAGAAGGCGAGCGCGCCGCCGTCCTTGGTGCGCAGGGCCGGCGCCGGGAAGTCCGGGGCGCTCGTAGGGGTGTCGATGTACTCGGCCCAGAACGTGGGCGTCCGGGCGAGCTTCGCGCGGTCCGCGCGGATCTGCGTGGTGGAGGTGCCGGGGGCGAAGACGCCGCCCGTGCCCGTGCGCAGGAAGTCGGTGTACGCGGCGCTGAGCGCGTCCGGACGTACGGCGAGGGGGGCCGACCCCTTGTCGTCCTTCGCCGGCACCGCCTGCGCGTAGCCGTCCTTGTCGAGCGCGAACTCCGGAACGCTTCCCTGGTTCAGCAGCGAGAGATACGCGGCCTTCCACGGCCGCCCCGCGTCGGCGCGGGTGAAGACCAGCAGCCAGCGGTGCCGGTCGCGGT
This sequence comes from Streptomyces sp. UNOB3_S3, assembly GCF_020740895.1. Lineage (GTDB taxonomy): Bacteria > Actinomycetota > Actinomycetes > Streptomycetales > Streptomycetaceae > Streptomyces. The sequence goes on from NZ_JAILXP010000077.1 coordinate 10,652, forward strand.
TGCTGCGGGTGTCGGCGACGAAGAACTTCGGCCAGCCCGCCATCTTCGGGATCGTGAACCGCGCGTCGTCGAGGACGAGCGGCGGATAGCCCGGGTTGCCGCCCGGCGTCACCGCGCGCTGCGCGGCCAGGTCGGCCCGGGCTATCTCGGCCGGCGCACCGGTCTCGACCCGGTCCACGAGGGCCGGGTCGAGCTTGCGGTACGCGTCGTTGTAGCCGTCGGTGAAACGGCGGAGGACCTTCTCGGCCTCAGCCTTCCCGCTCACCGCCGGGATGACCGCCCGTTCCCCGTGCACCGTCACGCACCCGGTCGTCGCCGCCGTCAGCAGCACCGGCACCGTCAGAACCGCTGCCCGACGCGGGAACACCCGATGCGGGAACCTCATCGCGCTTCGACTCCTCCGTGGCTGCCCGGGACGGCGCAACCCTACCCGTCCGCCCCGGAGCGAAGAACACCAGCAGGGTCGGGACGACGTACAGCGCCCACACCCCCACCTGGAGCCACGTCGGGTCCGGCTGGAAGTTGAAGACGCCCTTCAGCAGCGTGCCGTACCAGCTGTCGACCGGGATCTGCTCGCTGATGTCGAAGGCCTTGTCCCCCAGGCCCGGCAGGACGTCGGCCTCCTGGAGGTCGTGGAAGCCGTAGGCGAGGACGCCCGCCGCGACCACGATCAGCATCCCGCCGGTCCAGGTGAAGAACTTCGCCAGGTTGATCTTCAGCGCGCCCCGGTAGAACAGCCAGCCCAGCACCACGGCCGTCAGCAGCCCCAGCAGCGCGCCGACCAGGGGCCGCACACCGTCGTTGGTCGCCTGGACGGCCGTCCAGATGAACAGCGCCGTCTCCAGGCCCTCCCGGCCCACGGCCAGGAACGCCGTGACGACCAGCGCGCCCGTGCCCATCGCGAGCGCCGCGTCGAGCTTGCCGTGCAGCTCCTTCTTCAGGTGCCGCGCGGTGCGCCGCATCCAGAAGACCATCCAGGTCACCAGGCCGACGGCGATGACGGACAGGGTGCCGCCCAGCGCCTCCTGGGCCTTGAACGTCATCGTCTGCGAGCCGAACTGGAGCACGGCACCGAACGCCATGCTCAGCAGCACCGCCGCCGCGATGCCGGTCCACACCGGCCGCAGGGCGTCCCTGCGGCCGGTCTTGACCAGGTAGGCGACGAGGATGCAGACGACCAGGCTGGCCTCCAGGCCCTCGCGCAGGCCGATCAGGTAGTTGCCGAACATCCGGCATCTCCTCTCAGAAAGGGACCGGCGGTCAGGCGAAGAGGGCCTTGCCCCACCAGTCGCCCTTGTCGCGGACGCCCGGCGGGACGGCGAAGACCGCCGACCCCACGTGCTGGATGTACTCGTTCAGCGCGTCGCTGCGCGAGAGGTTCTTCTGGAGCGGTACGAAGCCGTCCTGGACATCGCGCTGGTACGCGATGAAGAACAGCCCGGCGTCGAGCCGGCCCAGGCCGTCCGTGCCGTCCGTGAAGGAGTAGCCGCGGCGCAGGATCGTCACACCGTTGTTGGAGTCCGGGTGCGCGAGGCGCACATGGGCGTCGGGCTTCATCGCCTTCAGCAGCGGCTCGTCGTGCTCCCGCTGCTTGCCCACGGCCGCGCCCTCGGACTTGTCGCGGCCGAAGACGTCCTCCTGCTCGGCCAGCGAGGTCCGGTCCCAGGTCTCGATGTGCATCCGGATGCGGCGCGCGACGAGGTAGGAGCCGCCGACCATCCAGCCGGGGCCGTCCTTCTCGCCCACCCACACGTGCTTGTCGAGACGGGCGGTGTCGTCGCCCGCGATGTTCCGGGTGCCGTCCTTGAAGCCCATCATGTTGCGCGGCGTCTGTGCGTCGGGCGTGGTCGAGGACGTCTTGCCGAAGCCGAGCTGCGACCAGCGGATCGCCACCCGGCCCATGCCGATGCGGGCGAGGTTGCGGATCGCGTGCACCGCGACCTGCGGGTCGTCGGCGCAGGCCTGGACGCACAGGTCGCCGCCGCTGCGCGCGGCGTCGAGGTTGTCCCCGGGGAAGGCGGGCAGGTCGATCAGGGCCTTGGGGCGGCGGTCCTTCAGCCCGAAGCGGTCCTTGCCGTCCTTCTCGAACAGGCCGGGGCCGACGCCGAAGGTCAGGGTCAGCCGGGACGGCTTGAGGCCGAGGGCCTCGCCGGTGTCGTCCGGCGGCAGCTCCTCGTTCGCGCTGATCGCGCCCGTGCCGACCTCGTGCCCGGCGGTCATCGCCCGGGCGGCGGCCGTCCACTCCTGGAGCAGCTTGACCAGCGCGGCCCGGTCGGTCGTCGTCACGTCGAAGGAGGCGAAGTGCAGCCGGTCCTGGACGGGCGTGGCGATACCGGCCTGGTGGGCGCCGTGGAACGGCACCGCGTCACCGGCGGACGCGCTGGGGGAGGCGTCGGAGCCGGTGCGCAGCGCGGCGGCCGTGCCGCCGGCCGCGGCGGCGCCGAGCGCGAGGCCCGCGCCGCCCCAGCCGAGCAGGGCGCGGCGCGAGGGGGCCCGCCGGGGCCCGGCCCCGGGGCCGGCCTTCGCCTCGTCGGCGGCCTCGCGGGTCGCCTCGGCCGTCGCCCGATCGGGCGCCCCGGCCTTCGCCTCGTCGGTCGCCGTGCCGGCGACACCACCGGCGGTCGTGGTGGCGTCGGCGGCCTTGGCGGCCTCGGCACCACCGGCGTTCGCGGTGGCCTCAGCGTTCGCGGTGGCCTCGGCGTTCGCGGTGGCCTCAGCGGCCCCCGCGCTCGTGGCGGCCCCCGCCGCCTCCGCGGCTTCGGAGGAGGACTTCGGCTTCGAGGATTCCGTCATTGTCGTTCCCCCGCCTTACTTCGCGACCGCGGCGGCGAGCTTGGACAGCGGCTCGGACAGCGCGTTCACGGCGTCCGAGAGCTTCTTGCGGTCGTCCTTGCCCACGCTGTCGTACGACTTGAAGCCGTCACCGTCGCGGTAGTCGCCGAGCGCCTTCTTCACGGCGGCGAACTGCGCGTCCAGGGTCTTGACGAGCTCGGCGTCGTTCTTGGCGGCGACCGGCTTCAGCAGCTCGTACGCCTTCTCGGCGCCGTCGACGTTGGCCTCGAAGTCGACCAGGTCGGTGTGGCTGTAGCGCTCCTCCTCACCGGTGATCTTGTTCCGGTAGACCTCGTCGAGGAGCTCCTTGGCGCCGTTGGCCATGCTGGTCGGCGTGATCTCGGCGGTGCCGACGCGCTTGCGCCAGTCCTCGAGGTCCTTCATCAGCTGGTCGGCGAGGGTCTTGTCCTCGTCCGTGATGGCCTTGGCGTCCCAGAGCGACTTCTCCAGCTTGTGCCAGCCGGTCCACTTCTGGTCCTTCTCCAGGCCGTCCTCGCGGACGTCGACCTTCGGGTCGATGTCGCCGAAGGACTCGGCGACCGGCTCGGTGCGCTCCCAGCCGGTGCGGGAGGGGGCGTAGTTCTTCTTCGCCTCGTCCAGGTCGCCCTTCTTGACGGCGTCCACGAACTTCTGCGCGGCCGGGATGGTCTCGTCGGCCTGCTGCTGCACGTACTTGCGGTACTCGGCGACCGCCTTGTCCAGCGCCGGGTCGCTCTTCTTCGCCTCGCCGCCACCGGTGACGGTGATCTTCTGGCGGATGCCGTCGCCCTTCATGCCGGGCTTGCAGGCGATTTCGTACGAGCCCGCCTTGATCGTCGCGGTGATCTCCGCCTTGGTGCCCGGGCCTATGTTCTCGCGCTCGGTGACAATTCGGTCATCGGGGGCGTAGACATAAACCTCGGTGACCTTGGAGCCCTTGTTCTCCACATTGATCTTGACGTGCCCGGCCGGGAACGAGGTCTTGGAGACCTCGCACTTGTCGTCGGAGGCGGCGACATTGACGGCGCCGTCCGTGCTCTTCCCGTCGGACTTCTCGGCACAGCCGGACACGGCGGTCAGGGCCGCCACCGCCGCGACGGCGGTGACAGCGGAGGAGCGGAGGACTCGCATGGGGGCTCCAGGCTTGCTCGGAGAGGGCGGAAATCGGACATGGCCGAAACTGCATGGCCGAATAAGGCCGCCCTAACTTATCTGAGGCTTGCCTACCCTGTTCCCCACCGGGCGCGTGATTCTGCTCTCACGAGGCAAAATTTCGGCCATCCCGCCTCGGCAGCACCAAAGGCTCTCCCGTGCGCGGATGATCAATTACTTCGACCGGCTGCGAATAGACACGGCTCAGCAATTCGGGCGCATAGACCCGGCCGGGCGGGCCGTCCGCCGCGATCCGGCCCTCGTGGAGCACGGCAACCCGGTCCGCGTAGGCGCCCGCGAGCCCGAGGTCGTGGAGGACGACGACCACCGCGTCCCCGGCGGCCGCGCGCTCCCGGCACACCCGCAGCACCAGCTCCTGGTGGCGCAGGTCCAGCGCGGCCGTCGGCTCGTCGAGCAGCAACAGCGGGGTGCGCTGCGCGAGCACCCGGGCCAGCGCGACCCGGGCCCGTTCGCCGCCCGACAGCTCCGCGAACGGCCGGGAGGCGAATCCGGCCACCTCGGCGGCGGCCAGCGCCGAGCGCACGGCCGGATCGTCCTCGTCCTCGGCGGGCGTACCGGCCCAGGGGGCCCGGCCCATCCGTACGACCTCCTCGACGGCGAACGGGAACGACAGCCGGGCCGACTGCGGCAGCACGGCCCGGCGCATGGCGAGTTCCCCCGCGCTCCATTCGTCCGCCGGACGGCCGTCCATCCACACCTCCCCGGACTCGGCGGGCAGGTCGTGGGCGAGCGCGGCGAGCAGCGTGGACTTCCCGGCGCCGTTCGGCCCGACGAGGGCGACGACCTCGCCGGCTGCCACGCACAGATCGACCTCGGACAGGACGGTACGGCCGCCGAGCCGCACCCGCAGGGCACGGGCCTCGGCCCGTACGGTCCCGATGGGGGCGGGGGAGGGGAGCCGCCGGGCGCGGCGGCGCAACCCCTGGAGAAACGTGCGCGTCACGCCCAACCCCCCTGCTTCCGTCGCGTCCTTCGCAACAGCCAGCTGTGCTTTCCCGGGGGCAACCCCCGGACCCCCGGCCGGGCACCCGTGGGGGCCGGACGTTGCTCTCGTGTGCGGGTGATCATGCCCAACCCCCCTGCTTCCGTCGCGTCCTTCGCAACAGCCAGAAGAAGAACGGGCTGCCGAACAGTGCCGTCAGGACGCCCAGGGGCAGCTCCGCCGGCTGGGCGACCGTGCGGGCCGCGAGGTCCGCGGCGACCAGCACGAGGGCGCCGCCCAGCGCGCTGCCCGGCACGAGGAACCGGTGCCCCGGGCCCGCCGCCATGCGCAGCAGATGCGGCACCAGCAGCCCGACGAACGTGATGATGCCCGCGACGGCCACCGCCGCCGCCGTCAGCAGCGCCACCACCAGCACCAGCACCATCCGCAGCCGTTCGACGTCCACGCCCAGGTGCCGCGCCGGGCGTTCGCCCAGCGCCAGCAGGTCCAGCTTCCGGGCGTACCAGGGGGCGACCGCCAGCCCGGCCAGCGCGCACGGCAGGACGGCGAGGACCTTGGGCCAGGTCGCCTGGGCGAGCGAGCCCAGCTGCCAGAAAGTGATCTGGGTGACCTGCGCGTTGTCCGCGAAGAAGACGCACAGCCCGATGAGGGCGCCCGCGAACGCGTTCACCGCGATGCCGGTGAGGATGAGCGTCACCACCTCCGTACGCCCGCCCGAACGCGACAGCGCGTACACCAGCAGCACCGTCACCAGCCCGCCCGCGAACGCGCAGACCGTCACCGTCCAGGTGCCGAAGAGGCTCAGGCCCAGCGAGATGGAGGCGACCGCGCCCACGGCCGCGCCCGACGAGATGCCGATGACGCCGGGTTCGGCGAGCGGATTGCCGAACACGCCCTGCATCAGCGCGCCCGCGCACCCCAGGGACGCCCCGACCAGCAGCGCCAGCACCACGCGCGGCAGCCGGACGTTCCACAGCACGCTCTCGCCCACGCGGTCGAGGGCCGCGCCCCCGAGCCCGGCGCGGTGCAGGAGCGAGCCCAGCACGTCGCCGACGGGGATGTCGTACGCGCCGAGCCCGGCGGAGAGGAGGCAGAGGGCGGCGAGGGCGACGGCCATCGCACCGCCCAGCAGCACGGGCGTCGTACGGACATGAGGCACCGTCCGCGTCACGGTTTCCTTGACGGCGGTCATGTCACGCACCGCCCTTGTGGATCTGCTCGACGAGGGAGGTGAGCACGGTGTCGGTGCGCGGGCCGAAGTTCAGCAGGACGCCGTCGTCGACGGAGGCGATCCGGCGGTCGAGCCCGGCCGGGGTCTCGCGGACGCCCGGGATCTTGAGCAGGCCGTCCACGCCGCCGACCGAGTCCAGGCCCTTGCTCATCACGAGGATCACATCGGGCGCGGCCTTGGCGAGGGCCTCGCTGGTGATGGGTGTGAAGTCCTTCCTCAGGCCGGACGCGACGCCCGCGTCGACGCCGCCCGCCGCCTCGATGAGCGAGTCGGCGCCCGAGCCCGCGCCGCCGAGGAGGTAGACGGAGGCCGAGCCGCGCAGGTAGAGGAAGGCGACGCGCGGCTTCTCGCCGGTGTCCCGGGGGATGTTCCGCTTCGCGGCCTCGATGCGGCTCTCCGTGCGCTCGCGGAGTTCCTTGCCGGCGGCGGGGACGCCGAGCGCGGCCGCCACCTTGTCGATCCGGGTGCCGACGTCGCCGAGCTTCTTCGCCGGGTCGAGGACGACGAGGGGGACGCCCGCCGCGCGGATCTGGCCGACGGCCTCGGCCGGGCCGGTGGTGGCCTCGGCGAGGACGAGCGTGGGCCGCAGCGAGAGCACGCTCTCCGCGGAGACGTCGTGCGCGCGGGTCACGACGGGCAGTTCACGGGCCTGTTCGAAGGTGGCGGTGATGTCACGGGCCACGACCCGGTTCCCCAGGCCGAGGCTGAAGACGATCTCGGAGAGCGAGCCGGAGAGCGGAACGATCCGGTCGGCGCCGTTCACGGTGACGTCCCGGCCGTCGGCGGAGCGCACGGTGACGGGGAGTCCGGGCGCGGGCGCCGGTGTGAGCGGTTCGACGCGGTCGGCCGCCGGCCGCTGCCCGCCGGTGGTCCCGGAGGCCCCCGACGGCTTTCCGGAATTCCCGTCCGCCGCGCCGCAGCCGGTGAGGACGGTCGCCAGGGCGAGCAGGCCCGCGAGGGCGCCGACGAGGCGTGGGGCGCGCAACAGGGCTCCTGTCGAGTGCCGTTGAAACACGTTCCCCGCCTTTCCGGTGCGGATTCCTCCGGGTGGGCTGTCCACCCGCTGAGCTGTAGCTTAGGTTAGCCTTACCTTAATCGCCATTGCCCGAGAGGGGTTCCCCGATGCTGCCGTCCAGACCTGCCCGCGCGCCCGTCGTCGCGCTCCTCGCGGCATTGCTGACGGCCGCGACCGCGCTCGTCCCGGCCGCCCACGCGGCGGACGGGCCCGGGCCATCCGGAACCCGGGAGGTGTCCGGCGGCCGGCTCGACTGGGGGATCAAGTCCTCCTTCCAGAGCTATGTCACCGGGCCGATCGCACAGGGCGGTTGGGAGCTCCGGGGCGGGGCGGCGACGGTCGGCGGCGGCCGGTTCCGCTTCCACTCCGCCAAGGGCTCCTACACGCCCGCCAGCGGCGCCTTCGAAGCGGCCTTCTCCGGCGGCGTGCACTTCACCGGGCACCGCAAGCCGGACGGCTCCCACGAGCTCGACCTGACCCTCACCCGCCCCACCGTCCGCATCGCGGGCGGCACCGGAACCCTCCACGCCGACATGACGAGCAAGGCCAAGGGCACCGGCGAGGTCACGACCGCCGCCCAGGTGCCCCTCGCCGCCCTCGACGTCTCCGGCGTCGACCTGCGCGGCGGCGGGACGCGCGTCGGCCTCGCCGACGTCCCCGCCACCCTCACCGCGCAGGGCGCCAAGGCCTTCGCCGGCTACTACACCGAGGGCACGGCACTCGACCCCGTCACCCTCTCCGCCGACATCCTGGCGGCCTCCGCGCAGGCGTCGCCGAGCGCGAGCCCGGCCACGCCACCGGAGGAGAAGCGGGCGCCCAGGGGCGAGTTCACGGAGGCGGTCGTCGACTGGGGCGTGCGGCGTACGTTCCGGGAGTACGTCACCGGGTCCATCGCCCAGGGCTCCTGGAGGCTCGCCGACGGCGCCCAGGACGGCGGTGCGCTCTTCCGCTTCCCGCACGGCAAGGGCACGTACGACGCCGGTTCCCTGGACGCCGCCTTCGCCGGCACCCTCCGCTTCACCGGGAAGCACCTCGACCTCGCCCTCGGCGGGGTCAGGGTCGCGGTGAAGGAGGGCCGGGGCACGCTCTCGGCGGACGTGACCGGCGACGGCCGTACGACCACCAAGGGCGTACCGCTCCTCACCTTCGACGCCACCGGGATCGAGGAGAAGGACGGACTCGCCGCCGTCACCGAGGCCCCGGCGAAACTCACGGCCGAGGGCGCGAAGGCCTTCGGCGGGATGTACCAGGAGGGCACGGACATGGACCCGGTCTCCCTGGCCGTGCCGCTGGACGCCAAGGCCGCGCTGCCGCCGCTGCCGGACCTCGGCAGCGCGCCGAGCGGCTCGTCCTCCCCGTCCCCGTCCTCGCCGGAACCGCGCACGAAGTCCGCCGCTTCCTCGTCGTCCGATTCCGCTTCCTTCCCGGCGGTGCCGGTCGCGGTGGCCGCCGCCGTGGTCGTGGCGGCGGCGGTCGCCACCTTCCGGGTGACCCGCCGGCGCCGGGTGGCGACCGAGACGCCCGCGCCTTCCACGTCCTCCGTGGACTGACCGCCCCCCTTCCTCCCCCTGAAATCCATCAGCACCCCCGACTGAGGAGACAACAGACCATGACCGTCCCCGCACGCCGACGCCCCCTCGCCCTCGCGGCCGCCGTCGCCACGGCCGCCGCGGCCCTGGGCGCCACCGCCCTGACCGCCCCGGCCGCCCACGCCGCGGGCGGGCCGCCGCCGATGACGCTGAAGGACGGCACGCTGGGCTGGGGCCTGAAGAAGTCCTTCCGCGACTATGTGGAGGGCGGCTTCGCCAACGGCGCCATCAAGACCACCGACGGCGCGCAGCGGACCGCCGACGGCTCCTTCGCCTTCACCGACGGCAAGGGCACGTACGACATGTCCACGCACGCGGTCGGCAGCACCTTCAAGGGCGGCGTGCGGTTCACCGGCCACGAAGGGGAACTGGACATCACCTTCGCCGACGTGAAGCTGGCGGGCGACGCCGGCGGCAAGACCGGCCGCATCACCGCCGACGTCACGAAGGACGGCAAGACCCAGGACGACGTGCCGATCGCCGCGCTGGACCTGGCGGCGGCGAAGCGCACCATGGGCGCGGGCGGCAAGGTCACCTTCGACGGGATACCCGCCACGCTGACCGCCGAGGGCGCGAAGGTCTTCTCGTACCAGGGCCGTTCCATGTACAAGCAGGGCGCCGAGCTCGACAAGGCGACGTTCACGACGACGGCGGTGACGGACGCCCAGCCGCAGCCCCAGCCGAAACCGAAGCCGAAGCCGGAGCCGTCGGAGGGCGGCGAGGGGAAGAAGGACGGTGGCGCGTCGAAGAACGACGCGTCCAAGGGCGACGGTGCCCCGAAGGGCGACAAGGCTCCCGCCAAGAGCGACGGCAAGCCCGTCTCCGGCCCCGTCAGCGACGGCCGGCTCGACTGGGGCCTGAAGAAGTCCTTCCGCGACTACGTCACCGGCGGGTTCGCCCAGGGCAAGGCCGAGGTCTTCGGCGACGCCGTGAAGCTCGCCGACGGCTACCGCTTCACCAAGGCCGGCGGCACGTACGACGCGTCCGCCAACACCCTCGACGTCGCCTTCAAGGGAGAGGTCCGCTTCACGGGCCACGAGGGCCAGCTGGACCTGCGGTTCAGCAACTTCAAGGTCAAGGCGTCCGGCTCCGGCGACGCCACGCTCAGCGCGGACGTGGCCTCCAAGGGCACGGTGACGCTCGCGAAGCTGAAGCTCGGCGCGAACGCGCTCAAGGCCACGAACGGTGTCGTCACCCTGTCCGCCGTACCGGCGACCCTGACCGCCGAGGGCGCGGGCGTCTTCTCGTACCAGGGCCGCGCCATGTACAAGGAGGGCACCGCGCTCGACCCGGTGAGCCTCGCCGTCACGGTCGGGAAGAACGCCAAGCTTCCCGGCGGCGGTCAGAGCGCCGGGGCCGGTACGCCCACCGGCGGTGGCGGCGCCAAGGGTGGCGTGACCGGTGAGGAGGCGTCGCTCGCGGCGACCGGCGCCGACACGCCCACCGGGCCGCTCCTCGGCGGGGCGGTGGCGCTCACGCTGGCGGGTGGGGCGGCGGTGTACGCGACGCGGCGGCGGTCGGCGCTTGCGAAGGGCTGACGCCCCTTCGCGCTGAAACGGCCCGCGCCCCCGGTTACGGTCACCGGGGGCGCGGGTTTTCGCTGTCGGGTGCGGGCCGTGGGCACAACCCCCGTCACGCGCTCAACGGGAATTCCTCGCCGAGCTCCCTGAAGACCGCCGTGTTGAGCGCGAACGCGCGGCGGCACTCGTCGATCACGCGCTGCTTCTCCAGGTCGTCCAGCGGCAGGGCGTCGAGCAGCTCGCGGTACTCGCGCTTGAAGGCGGCCGGGTTGGGGATGCCCTCGAAGACGTAGAAGCGGACGCCGTCGCCCTTGCGGGCGAAGCCCCATGTCTTCTCGGCCGTGCCGCGGATGATCTGGCCGCCGGAGAGGTCGCCCAGGTAGCGCGTGTAGTGGTGGGCGACATAGCCGGCGGGCCAGTCGCGGACGCACTCCTCGATCCGGGCCGCGTACGCCGCCGTCGCGGGCAGGGGCGTGATGCCCGTACGCCACCCGGGGCCGCCGAGGTGGGCCAGATCGCGCTCCAGCTCGGCGGAGCGGGTCAGCTCGGGCCGTATGAACGGCCCGGCCACGGGGTCGTCGGCGAGGGCACCGGAGGCGGACTCCAGGGCCTGGTACACGAACCAGAGCTGCTCCGTGTAGCGGCGGTAGGCGGCCACCCCCAGGCGGCCGCCCAGCATGTCGCTCATGAACGACGAGTTCTCCGCTTCCGTGTGCTGCTCGTGCGAGGCGGTGCGGATGAGCGTGGAGAACGGAGTCGTGGCGGGGGCGTCCAAGGCGGACCTCCGGTGACCGAGGGGACGGGAAGAAGCGGAGAAAACAGGCGGTAACGGGTGCGCCAAGGCGCGCCACCACCTATCCTCTCTACTTAGGCTTACCTAAGTCAATTGCTTCCCGACATGCTGTCGGTAAAAACCTGGTGCCACGCTACGGCAAGGTGAGGATCTCCGCACCCGATTCCGTCACCACGAGCGTGTGCTCGAACTGGGCCGTCCGCCTGCGGTCCTTGGTGACGACCGTCCAGCCGTCCTCCCACATGTCGTACTCGTGCGTGCCCAGCGTCAGCATCGGCTCGATCGTGAAGGTCATGCCCGGCTGGATGAGCGTGTCGTGGTGGGGGCTGTCGTAGTGGGGGACGATCAGGCCGGAGTGGAAGGACGAGTTGATGCCGTGCCCGGTGAAGTCGCGCACGACGCCGTAGCCGAAGCGCTTGGCGTACGACTCGATGACACGGCCGATGATGTTGATCCGGCGGCCCGGCTTGACGGCCTTGACCGCCCGGTTCAGCGCCTCGCGCGTGCGCTCGACGAGCAGGCGCGACTCCTCGTCGACGTCGCCGCAGAGGTAGGTGGCGTTGTTGTCGCCGTGCACGCCGTCGATGTAGGCCGTCACGTCGAGATTGACGATGTCGCCGTCGCGCAGCACGGTCGAGTCGGGGATGCCGTGACAGATGACCTCGTTGATCGACGCGCACAGCGACTTGGGGAAGCCGCGGTAGCCGAGCGTGGAGGGGTAGGCGCCGTGGTCGCACATGTACTCGTGCGCGACCCGGTCCAGCTCGTCGGTGGTGACGCCGGGGGCGATGTGCTTGGCCGCCTCCTCCATCGCCCGCGCGGCGATGCCGCCCGCGATCCGCATCCTCTCGATCGTCTCGGCGTCCTGGACCTCGGGACCGTCGTACGGGGTCGGCGCCGGCTTCCCCACGTACTCGGGGCGCGGGATCGAGGCGGGGACGGGGCGGGTG
>NZ_JAILXP010000770.1 GCF_020740895.1 Streptomyces sp. UNOB3_S3
GATAAGAGACAGGCCGCCACCCCCGTGTCGTACTCCGCCAGCCCCGGCTCGGCCTTCACCGCCGGGTCGACGATCGACACCAGCCGCACCCCCTCCTCCTTCAGCTCGGCGGCCAGTCCCGGCAGATCGGGGAAGCGCTCCCGGTCCACCGTGAACACCCGGTGCCCCCGGTAGTGGTCGATGTCCAGGTGCAGCGCCGACAGCGGCAGCCCCCGCTCCCGGTAGCCGGTCACCACCCGCCGCACCTCCCGCTCGCTGCCGAAGCCCCAGCGCGCGTGCTGGTACCCCAGCGCCCACGCCGGCGGCAGCGCGGCACCCCCGGTCAGCGCCGCCCAGCCGTGGAGCACCCGCGCCGGAGTGCCCACCATCACCCAGTAGCGCAGCGGGCCGCCCTCCATCCGCGTCTCGCAGCGCCCCGGCCGGTCGTGCCCCGAGCCCGCGCCCTCCTCGCCCTCCCACAGAGCGACCCGGCCGTCCCAGGTGTTGTCGTGGAACACCAGGTGCGTCCCCGCGTCCGCGACCACCAGCTGCACGGGCATCGTGATGTACAGCGGATCGTCCCCCGGCCCGAACGCCCCGCCCGGATCGGTGTTCCACAGCCGGTACACGCC
>NZ_JAILXP010000771.1 GCF_020740895.1 Streptomyces sp. UNOB3_S3
CCAGGACCAGTCCGACCGTCCAGGCGGCCATGCCCAGGTTCCCGGACAGGTACTGGGCCAGGTAGGGCATGAGCATGTAGAAGCCGAGGTTGATGGTGAACTGGTTCGCCATCAACAGCTGGACGCTACGGTCGAACGTGCGGGCTTGCGACAGCGGATTCTTCACGACCGGCCCTCGTCGTCCTTGCTGGGCGCGCTGCCTGCGACGGTGGTGGCGTCCCGTTGCGCGGTCACCGGGTCGACGACGGTCGTGCACCTGGTCCAGCGGGTGACCTCCTTCTCGTCCGGCCGTCCCACGACCTCGGGCTCGACCGGCGGTGGGGCGTCCAGAAGGCCGTGGGCGGCGCAGTAGTCGTCGTCGTAGACGGTGCCGAGGTAGCGCTGCGGGCCGTCGGGGTAGACGGCGGCGATGCGGGTGCCGGCGGGCAGCGTGCGCGCGAGCCAGCCGGCGACCAGGGCGACCGCGCCGACGCTCCAGCCACCGGTGGCGTAGTGGGACGCGGCCAGCTGGCGGCAGGTCCACACGGCCTCGGCGGGGGAGACCCAGTGCACCTCGGAAAAATTCTCGTAGGCGACGTTACGGGGGTAGATGCTCGAGCCGAGGCCGC
>NZ_JAILXP010000772.1 GCF_020740895.1 Streptomyces sp. UNOB3_S3
GGTTCGCCCAGGCCCTGCGCCCCTACGAGCGCGAGGGTGCCGCGGGTCTCCGGGGCGTGGCGCAGGGCGCCGAGGCGCAGCCAGCCCTCGCGCTCGTAGGGGCGCAGGGCCTGGGCGAACCAGGCGGCCTGTTCGGGGCCGAGCAGTCCGTACTGGTCCTCGGGGCGGTGGCTGTGGGCCATGGAGGAGTTGAGGCCGGCGACGACGGTGCGCAGGGCCGGGACGGGGAAGAGGGTCCAGGGCTGGTCGCCGTCGAAGACGGCGTCGAGGCCCTGGTAGAGCTCGCGGAAGAGGCGGGCGTAGTGGCGCCACTTGGGCCAGTAGGGCGGCCGGGGGCGCATCTCGTCGGCCTCGCAGGTGGCGAAGTAGGCGCGGCAGGCGGCCTGGCTGACGTCCTGTCCGCCGGGGACGATCGCGAGCCGGTCGGCCGCGAGGCCGAGGCGGGCGCGCAGGCCGGTGAGGAAGGTCAGGGCCTGGTCGCACTCGCGGGGGCTGCCGGAGGCGGTGAGGTCGCCGGTGACGACGAGGAGGTCGGGGGCGGGGGCCCCGGCGTCGGTGAGCTCCACCAGGTCGCTCCAGACGGCGGCCTGGAGCTCGGCGGGGT
>NZ_JAILXP010000773.1 GCF_020740895.1 Streptomyces sp. UNOB3_S3
GCAGAGACAACCAGGAGGTTGGCTTAGAAGCAGCCACCCTTGAAAGAGTGCGTAATAGCTCACTGGTCAAGTGATTCCGCGCCGACAATGTAGCGGGGCTCAAGCGTACCGCCGAAGTCGTGTCATTGACGCATGAGGACCAACGTCCGCGTTGATGGGTAGGGGAGCGTCGTGTGCCGGGTGAAGCAGCCGTGGAAACGAGTTGTGGACGGTTCACGAGTGAGAATGCAGGCATGAGTAGCGATACACACGTGGGAAACGTGTGCGCCGATTGACTAAGGGTTCCTGGGTCAAGCTGATCTGCCCAGGGTAAGTCGGGACCTAAGGCGAGGCCGACAGGCGTAGTCGATGGACAACCGGTTGATATTCCGGTACCCGCTTTGAAACGCCCAATATCGAATCAGGCGATGCTAAGTCCGTGAAGCCGCCCTGGAGTCTTCGGACAAAGGGGAGTGGTGGAGCCGACGAACCAGACTTGTAGTAGGTAAGCGATGGGGTGACGCAGGAAGGTAGTCCAGCCCGGGCGGTGGTAGTCCCGGGGTAAGGGTGTAGGCCGTGTGATAGGCAAATCCG
>NZ_JAILXP010000774.1 GCF_020740895.1 Streptomyces sp. UNOB3_S3
TCGCCGCAGCTGTGGTCTGTGGCGCGCTGTCACTGGAGGACGGCGTCCGGGTCATCGCCCTGCGCGCCCGCCTCATCGAACGCGAACTGACCGGCCACAGCGGCATGGTCTCCATCGCACTACCCCTGGCCGACGTCGAGAAGCGCATGACGGGCTGGGGCAACAAGCTCAGCATCGCCGTCATCGCCGGACCGCAGTCCACCGTCGTCGCCGGACCCCTGAACCAGATCGAAACGGTCCTCGCCACCTGCGAGGCCGAAGGAATCCGCGCCCGCCGCGTCCCCATCGGCTACGCCTCCCACACCGCCTACACCGAACCCATCCGCAACGAACTCATCCAGACCCTGGACAGCGTCCGCCCGCAGAAGGCCTCCATCCCGTTCTACTCCACCGTCGAAGCCGCCCCCGTCGACACCACCACCCTCGACGCGACGTACTGGTATCAGAACCTCCGCCAGCCCGTCCGCTTCCACGAAACCATCGAGCTGCTCCAGACCGACGGCTACACCCTCTTCATCGAATCCAGCGCCCACCCCGTCCTCACCCCCGTCCTCCCCGAAGGCACCACCGGCA
>NZ_JAILXP010000775.1 GCF_020740895.1 Streptomyces sp. UNOB3_S3
AAGGCGATCCTGAAGGAGGCCGGCTACGTCGGCGCCGGCACGGTGGAGTTCCTGGTGGGTCTGGACGGGACGATCTCGTTCCTGGAGGTGAACACGCGTCTGCAGGTGGAGCACCCGGTGACCGAGGAGGTCACGGGCATCGACCTGGTGCGGGAGATGTTCCGGATCGCCGACGGCGAGGCCCTCGGTTACGACGACCCCGCCGTGCGCGGCCACTCCTTCGAGTTCCGGATCAACGGCGAGGACCCGGGCCGTAACTTCCTGCCCGCCCCCGGCACCGTCACCACCTTCACCGCGCCCACCGGCCCGGGCGTGCGCCTGGACGCGGGTGTGGAGTCCGGCAGCGTCATCGGCCCCGCGTGGGACTCGCTCCTCGCCAAGCTGATCGTCACGGGTGCGACGCGTGAGCAGGCGCTTCAGCGTGCGGCGCGTGCGCTGGCGGAGTTCCAGGTCGAGGGGATGGCCACCGCGATCCCGTTCCACCGTGCGGTGGTCACCGACCCGGCGTTCACCAGCGACCCGTTCCACGTCCACACCCGCTGGATCGAAACCGAATTCACCAACAC
>NZ_JAILXP010000776.1 GCF_020740895.1 Streptomyces sp. UNOB3_S3
TACGGCACGATGGCTCCATGGCACCTCACCCGCCCTCCGGCCCGCCCCGCCCCCGAACGCACCACGACCACCCCGGCGAGTTCGCCGCCGGGGAGCCGATACGGCTCCTGGCGGTCCGCGACACCCCGCTGTCCGTGGACGAGGTCTTCGCGGCGGTCGGCGACGCGGCGGCGGGTGGCACGGCCCTCTTCGTGGGCACGGTCCGGGACCACGACGGCGGCGCGGACGTCACCGGGCTCGGCTATTCCGCCCACCCGACGGCCGAGGCCGAGCTGCGCCGGGTCGCGGAGAAGGTCGTGGCCGACTTCCCGGTCCGGGCGCTGGCGGCCGTCCACCGGGTGGGGGAGCTGGCCGTGGGGGACCTGGCGGTGGTGGTGGCGGTCTCGTGCCCGCACCGGGCGGAGGCCTTCGAGGCGTGCCGGCGGCTGATCGACGACCTCAAGCGCGAGGTGCCGATATGGAAGCACCAGACGTTCGCGGACGGGACCGAAGAATGGGTCGGCGCGTAGCGCCGTCGACCTGGGGGCACCTCCTGGGGGCACCTCCCAGCGGTAGCTGGGGGA
>NZ_JAILXP010000777.1 GCF_020740895.1 Streptomyces sp. UNOB3_S3
CGCCAATGACGGCCACCGGCGGCTTCGCGATTGGAAGGTTCACCTCAGCCATGCGTTCCACGATCTCCGGTTATACCGCTCTGCCCAAGGCCCATAAGATCTCCGCCACCGCTGTCCTGGTGGCCGCTGGTGCCGCTGTCGCCCTGGCCGCCGTCCCGGCCACCGCCGCCGAGGCCCACACGGTCAAGACGGTCGCGCAGAACGCCGGCGAGTTCGGTACCACGCAGCAGGCCGAGCTGGACGCGGCCACCGACGCCGCCATCGCCCAGGCCACCACCACCGCCGCCGCCAAGACCAAGGCCGGTGACGAGCGTGCCAACCGCTCCACCGAGCGCACGGCCCTGAAGGCTGCGGCTCCGGCTGCCAAGAAGGCCTACGCGGACAACCTGGACGGCTGGATCAAGGAGTCCCTGGACATCCTGAGCTCGAAGGGCGTCCCCGCCTCCTACGACGGCATCAAGCGCAACGTCATGCGTGAGTCGACCGGCAACCCCAACGCCATCAACGACTGGGACGTCAACGCCGTCAACGGCGTCCCCTCCAAGGGCCTGCTCCAGATCAT
>NZ_JAILXP010000778.1 GCF_020740895.1 Streptomyces sp. UNOB3_S3
GGGCTCCTCGCGGGGAACGGCGGGCCACGTGAGTGCGCCACCGTACCGGCGCCGCCCCTCCGCCGAGGAGCGTGCGCCGAAGTCCGCCCGCTCGGCCCCGTCAGGCGGGCAGGTCGTACGGCCGGACCGTGTGTCCCTCCCAGACCTTCCGGGACGGCTCCTCCGGGTACGGCGCCGTGCCCGGTTCGGTGTCGAGGAGGCGGGTGAGCCGTCCGTCGGTGGTTCGGTGGGCGGGCCAGCCCGGGGTGCCGTGGGTCGCGAAGGCCGTCCACGAGCGGCGGATCTTGTCCCCGAGGGCCAGCAGGTCCTCGGGGACCGGGCCCTCGCCGAGGAGCAGCCGGGCCTGCGGGGCGTCGTAGGTGCCGAACAGCAGGGACACGTCGAGGCCGTGGGGGGCGCCGAGCGCCCCGCCGAGGGCGGGGGCGGGTCGGCGCAGCTCGTAGAGGTGTGCCGTGCCGCCGCCGGCGGTGTGGGCCTCGGCGAGGTGGAGCGAGGGCATGCGGAACAGGACGTCGCTGTGGACGGTCTCGAAGAGGTCCACGGGGGCCGCGTCCGGGTAGGC
>NZ_JAILXP010000779.1 GCF_020740895.1 Streptomyces sp. UNOB3_S3
CAGCAGGGCCTGCCACGCCCCGACCCCTGGCGGGCCGGGCCGTGGCAGCCCCTGCTGCGCTCGGTGGTCTTCACCCTGCCCGGCTTCGGCTACGCGCTGGGCTCACCCCTGCTCGCCGGCGCCCGGGACCGCTTCGGGATGCCCGCCGGCACCTGGGCGCTGGTGGCCTCCGCGCTCACCGCCTGGGCCTGGAACCAGGGCCTGGCCCACCGCGCCTACCTCCGGCTCGCCGCCGGCGGCCGGGCCGCGGCGGGCCGCTCCCTGACCGTGGGCGCCCCCCTGGGCGCCCTCCTCGCCACCGCCGCCGCGCTCGCCCTGCGCGCCCCGGCCGGCGTGCTCGTCTTCGCGGCGGGCCAGGCCCTCTACCTGGCCGCCGCCACCGCGCTGCTCGTCCTCGGCCGCGAACGGCTCCTGCTGCTCGCCCTGCTGCCCACCGCCACCGGGGGAGCGGTGCTCGTCGCCGCCCGGCCGCCGGCCGTGCTCGGCACCGGACTGCTGCTCGCCACCGTCGGCGGCGCGCTCTTCGCCGCCGACGGTGGCGAGCAGCAGTCCGG
>NZ_JAILXP010000078.1 GCF_020740895.1 Streptomyces sp. UNOB3_S3
GGCCAAGGGCCGGTGACCGGGGGCCGGGCCGCCGGATCAGGCCTCTTCCAGTACCTCTTCCAGTACCTCCCGGATCACGTGCCGGGCGTTGCGCGCCATCGCCGGGTTCGTCTTCCGGTAGTACGGCAGGGCGATCAGCGCCTGTGAGAGCGTCCGGCCGCGGCCGCGGTTCCAGGTCGCGTCGTCCACGCCGAGCGCCGCGCGGAAGACCTCCCTCGCTCCGGCGGGGAGCAGGTTCCACGCCGGGAACAGGTCGCAGGCCGGATCGCCCACCCCCATGCACCCGAAGTCGATCACAGCGGTGAGCCTGCCTCCGTTCACCAGGAGATTGCCGGGCATCAGGTCGGCGTGCAGCCACACCGGCGGCCCGTCCCGGTCCGGTGCCCGGAGCGCGTCCTCCCACACGGCTGTCACGGCATCGCAGTCGACGCCCTCCTGCGGGATCCCCCGCAGTCGCTCGATGGCGGCCCGGGTCGGCGCGTCGAGCGAGGCCGGCGGCCCGCCGCGGTGGGCCCGGGGCGCGCCCGGCAGGGTGACGCGCCGCATCGCCGTCACAAATACGGCGAGGTCGCCGACAAGCGCCTCGGGCTCGCTCAGCGCCCCCGGCTCGGGGTTCTCCCCCGCCAGCCAGCGGTGCACCGACCACGGCCACCGATAGCCCTCGGCGGGCTCCCCGGCCCCGAGCACCTCGGGAATGGGCGTGGGGAGCCTGGGCGCGAGGCGGGGCAGCCATTCCCGTTCCATCGCCACGTCACCGGCTCCGCCCTCTCCCAGCGGCAGCCGTACGGCCATGTCGTCGCCCAGCCGGTACACGGCGTTGACCGTGCCGCCGGACGGGAACCTCTCCACCGGCAGTCCCGCCCACCGCGGGAACTGCCCGGCGATCAGACGGAGTACGAGGTCGTCGTCGATCCGCTCCGCGCTCACGCTCGCTCCTCCCAGGGCCAGCGGGCGGCGCGGCCGGCCTCCAGCAGCGGCACCATGCGGAACGCCGCGTCGGTGAGGCCGCCGAAGGTGTGCCGGCCTGCGGACCCGGACGGGCCGTGGCCGGGCCGGTAGCCGGCGAGGTTCCAGGTGTAGACCGGGATGTGGGCCGGGACCTGCTCGGTCGGGTCGCCCGCATGGTGGTACGAGGCCTGCTCATCGGTGACGATCAGGACCCGGTCCTGGCCCCGGTAGTGCCGGCGCACGGCCTCCGTGGTGTCGGTGCCGCCCAGGCTGCCGAAGCGCTCCAGCACCTTGAGGACCGACTCGCCCTCGCGGTGGGTCACCGGCGCGCTGGTCGTGCCGAACTCGACGAGGTCGGCGTGCGCGGCGCGCATCGCCACGGCCGTGCCGAAGACGGCGGCGGCGTCCGCGCGGTTGAGCTGCGACCGGTCGGACAGCGGCGACCACATGGAGCCGGAGCGGTCGACCAGGATCAGGGTCCGGCCCGGGAGCGCCGGGACGTTCGCCAGCGAGTGGCCGAGGGCCCGCTCCAGCGGGTAGGCCCAGCGCAGCGAGGGGGCGTGCTGGTACGCGGCCAGGTACCGGAAGGGGAACTGCCGGGACCGGGCGACCTCCCGGGGATCGGCGATCCGGGCGCCCACCCGCTGGGCGGCCTCGTCGGAGACGCCGGCCTCGTCGAAGTTCCGCAGGTTGCGGACGAGGGCCATGGTGCCCATGGAGGGGATGACGGCCTCCCACGCGGCCGCGTCCATCGGGCCCTGGAGCCAGCCCGCCAGGGCCTCCCAGGTCATCCCCGCGTCGGCGAGCCGCTCGGCGCCGCCGGGGCCGGTGATCAGGGCACGGCGCTCCGCGACGGGCACGGCCATCAGCGCCCGGTGGGCGGCGAGGGTGCGGTCGGAGGCGGGCGGCCGGGCGTCGTCCGGGTTGTGGCGGCGGTCGAGCGCGTACCGGAACAGGTCGCCCTGCGAGGGCTTGTCCGGGTCGGGCGTGGGGTGGACGAGGTTGAGGACGTCGCCGAAGCGGTAGCCCTTGGAGACGGTGTCGTACTTCAGGAGGTTGCGGCTGGTGTAGAGGCGCCGCACGGCGTCGCCGATGCCGCGCTTGACCGGCTTGGGTACGTTCCGCCCGTACATGGAGGTCCAGTAGGCCAGCATCTCGCCGGGTTCGTCGGCGCGGCGCAGCACGGAGCCGATGACCTGACGGTTCGTCGGGCCGTCCGTGGCACCGGCGTCGAGCCGGGCCTTGACGTACTCGGCGGCGCCGACGAGGGAGGCGGTGCGCATCTGACCGTCGCCGCGCAGCCATCCCAGGAGACCGGTGGTCCATGCGGCGTCCTCGACGGCGAGCTTGCGCACGAGCGCGGTGAAGCGGTCGTCGCGGCCGGTGCTCTCCTCGTGGTGGGTCCGCTGGGAGACGAAGTTGGCGACCGCGAGCAGGAACAGCTCGGAGCGGTCGTCGCGCGCGTACCCCTTGCCGCCGAGGTGGGTGCGGGTGGGCCCGGTCGTGGTCACGGGCGACGTCGGACGGGCCGGATCGGGCGCGCGGGTGTTGAAGCGTGCCATGTGAATTCCCCCGAATTCATCCGGGGAAGCGCGGCGGAGGGCGTCCGAGATCGAAGGGTCGGCGACGGTACAAGACAGCTGCTCTTCCTGACTGAGCTACACCAGCCCGAGGCTGGGACGGGATTCGAACCCGCGGCCTGCTGTTCCCGGAAGTAACCGTCGCCTGCGCACCGGACGCCCGGTGCCGCGCCTCCCGAGTTCAAAGTGGCCACGGCATGGGATTCGATGGGAACGAAGTAGCCGTGGCCCGCGCACCGGGAGGTGCGTGAAAGCCTGGTGTCCAGAGATCGAGGCGGCGGAACCGACAAGGTGCTCTGCCGACTGAGCTACACCGGCCTGTGTGCCGGCGGCGGGACTCGAACCCGCGACCGCCCGATTATGAGTCGAAGTAGGTCCTGCCTTCGCACCTGGACGACGCTCACTGTAGGGCGACGGACATCCGGGGCGCCAAGGGTTTTTCCCGGTTCCGCGTGGGGCCTCGTTCCGGGTGTCAGTAAGGCTTGTCGGTAGGGCTTGTCAGTAGGGCTTGCGGGCCTCGATGAGGAACCGCGCGGTGTGCGCCACGAAGGGGCCCTCGCCCTCGATGCGGTCGTGGAGCTCGCGCAGGCGGTCCCGGTACCGGTCGACGGTGAAGTCCGGGACCATCCAGATCGCCTTGCGGAGGAAGTAGACGACCGCGCCGACGTCGAGGAACTCGGTGCGCAGGGACTCCGCGCGGACGCCGGCGACCTCCAGCCCGGCGGCCTCCGCCGCGCGGCGGGCGTCGTCGGGGTGCCGCTTGCGGCGCACCTCCTCCGGCTGGGGGCCCAGGAAGTACTCGACCAGCTCGAAGACGCTCGCGGGACCGACCTGCTGGGAGAAGTACGTGCCCCCGGGCCGGAGCACCCGGGCGATCTCCTCCCACCACACCGTCACCGGGTGGCGGCTGACCACCAGGTCGAAGGCCTCGTCGGCGAACGGCAGCGGCGGCTCGTCCTCGTCATGGACGACGGCCGCGCCGAGCGGGTGCAGCAGCCGGGTGGCCTTGGCCACGTTGGGTGGCCAGGACTCCGTGGCCACCACCAGCGGCGGCAGCTTCGGCACCCCGGCGAGCACCTCTCCCCCGCCGGTCTGGATGTCCAGTGCCGCCGCGGCGTGCGCCATGCGCTCGCCCATCATGTGCTGATACCCCCATGACGGGCGCTGCTCGGTGGCCCGGCCGTCCAGCCAGGAGAAGTCCCAGCCCGCCACCGGGGCGGTCTCCGCCTCCGCCACCAACTCCTCGAATGTTCGTCCCATGCCTGGATCATTCCAGTTCATCCCGGAAACCCGCGACAGTTGTCACCCGCGCGCTCCCCGGAGTGAGCGGACCGGCCTCCGGGGACGGGCGGAAGCCGTCGCATGACAACGCCGCCCCTTCCCCACGCCGTGTGGGGTTCGCTCCCGCCCGCGCGGGCCGCCCTCGGGATCCCGCCCCCGCACGCCCGTTCCGGCGGCCGCGTTCCGCGCTCACTATCAGGGCAGATGCCAAGGAAAGAGGTAACCCCATGAAGTCGAGGACCTTCCGCCTCGCACCGGCGGCGGCCACTGTCACCGCGGTGCTGTTGCTGGCCGGTACGGCGGGGGCGGCCGTCGCGGCTCCGTCGGATGAGTCCCCGAGCGCGACCAGCAGCGCCACGAGCCAGCAGCAGGTCGACCCGGAGAAGGAGCACTGGGACAAGCACGGCCCGTACTCCGACGAGCAGTCCTGCGTGAAGGCCGGCAAGGAGGGCCAGAGCCACGGCACCTGGCACGAGTACAAGTGCAAGCGCGAATACAACGACGAGAAGTACCGCTACTACTGGTGGCTGTACACCCACTGACGGTGAGTCACCTCACCCCGTGCTCTCCGGGCGGCTGCCCGGAGAGCACGCGCCGGGACCGGGTCACATGGCGTACCGTTCAGCCCGTCGGGCGTACGTGGAGTTGGAGCCCGCTGCTTCCCGGCTCCTCCACCCCGGGCAGCAGCCGCAGGTCACGACCGTAGTCGCCGCCCGTGAGCGTGCGGAACGGCACCGGTTCGTCCGTGAAGAGACCGTCGAGCCGCCGCCTGTACGCCTGTTCCGCCTCCTCGTAGCGCTCCTCCGGCAGCTCGTTGCACCCGTACACCGCGAACGGCGCGAGCGGCGATATGCCGGTGAACCAGAACAGGCCGTGCTGGAGGGGGAAGAGGACGTCGGACAGGGGCCCGTGGATGCCCCGGTCGGAGAACGACGACTCCCGGGCGCCGAGTGTCACCGACACGAGCGCCCGGCGGCCGCCCAGGGCGCCCTCGCTGTAGGGCGGCGGCACGGTCGAGCCGTCGCAGAACTCGTCGGTGAACACCCGGTCCATCCAGCCCTTGAGGATCGCCGGGACCGAGAACCACCACATCGGGAACTGAAGGATCACGGCGTCCGACCACAGCAGCTTCTCCTGCTCCGCCGCGATGTCCGGCGAGAGTCGCCCCGCCAGTGTGGCCCGTCCGGCGGCCGTCAGCACCTCCAGCCGCCGGTCCGCGGCGTGGTCGAGGTAGTCGTCGGCGTCCAGGCCCGCCTTCCACTTCATCGCGTACAGGTCCGACACCCGCACCTCGTGCCCCGCCGCGCGCAGGTGCTCGACCGCGACGGTCGTCAGGGCGGCGTTGAGCGAACGGGGTTCCGGGTGGGCGCTGACGACGAGGACCTTCTTCGGCTGCTGTTGCTTGCGCGTTGCTTCGTGCATGACGCCAACGTTCTCCCGGACGCCACCGGCCGACCAGTACCCCTGCCAGCCTGCGGACCGCCAATCCTGGTATCGCGAGGGCCACCCACACCGCCCCACCCATACTTGGTCCATGCACCGCGACGGAATTGACGGAATAGGTGACACCAGCCGCGCCCTCGGCGGCTTCCTGCGCGCACGCCGCGGGCGCGTCGCGCCCGAGCACGTCGGGCTCACCGGGGGCGGCCGCCGCCGGGTGCGCGGACTGCGGCGCGAGGAGCTGGCCCAGCTCGCCGGGATCAGCGTGGACTACTACGTACGCCTCGAACAGGGCCGAGCCACCCAGCCCTCCCCCGAGGTGCTCGACGCGCTCGCCAGGGCGCTCGGCCTCGACGCGGCGGAGCGCGGGCACCTCGCCACCCTGGCCGGCTCCGGGCACGGCCCCGCGCCGCAGGCCCGTGTGAGCCCCCTGCTGCGCCGGCTCCTGGAGGCCGCGGGAAGTCTCCCGGCCTTTGTGACGAACCATCGTCTCGACGTGGTGGCGTGGAACGACCTGGGCTCCGTCCTCATGGGCGGCCTGGCGGACGCGGGGCACCGCGACCACCGCGACCACCGCGACCCCAACGAAGCCCGGTTCCTCTTCCTCGACCCCGCCTCCCGGTCCCTCTTCCCCGAGTGGGAGGACAGGGCGGTGGAGGCGGTGGGACGGCTGAGGGTCTCCGCCGGGCGCTACCCCGACGACGCGGAACTGACCGCGCTCATCACCGAACTGTCCTCCCTCAGCGCGGAGTTCCGGCGGATCTGGTCCACCGGCGAGGTCGTCATGTGCGCACGGGGGCGCAAGCGGCTGCGGCACCCGGAGGCGGGTCTGCTCACCCTGGACTACGAGACACTGCACGTACCGGCCGCGCCCGGCGAGTCGGGGCTCGAAATGCATGTGTTCAGCGCGGACGAAGGCGGTCAGGACGCCGCGGCCCTCGCCCGGCTGGCCTCACCGGCGGCCGCGAACGAGGTCCTCGCGCCGGGCGGTGGATGAGCCGCGCGATCGCTGAGCTGGGCGGGGGACGTCCCGGAACGGCTGCCCCTCGGCGCCGGGGACCCGCCCTACGGTGGGCGCCATGGACGACACGGCCTCGGGATCCACGCCGGACCCCGCTCCGGAATCCCCTTCGGAATCCGCTCCGGAATCCGTGTGGCCCGGGCAGGACCCGGATCACGCCGTCCTGATCGCGTCCAGGCTGAAGGAGCGCCTCTACGCCACGATCACCATGATCGCGGTGGTGGTCGGCCTGGCGTATCCCGGGCACGCCGCACCGGGGGTGGCCGCCGTGTCGGTCGGGGTCACGGCCGTGGGGCTGTGGCTGACCTCCATCGTCGCGGACGGGCAGGCGCACCGGGTCGTCCACGGGCACAGGGACAGCGGGCGGCAACTCCGGCAAACGCTGTTCGTGTCCAGCCCGCTGCTGCTGTCGGCCGTCGGACCGCTGGCCCTCATCACCGTGTCCGCTCTCGGGGCGATGGAACTGCGGACGGCGCTCCTCACCGCGGCCGGGGTGAGTGTGTGGGTGCTGTTCGCGTGGGGCTGGTACGGGGGCCTCCGCATGGGCGCCAACATGGCCGTCGCGCTGCTGGCCGGGGTCGCGGACGCGGCGATCGGCACCGTCGTCGCCCTCGTCAAGGCCGCCGGTCACTGACCGGCCCCTCCCCCGACCGCACGGCGCGCCTGCTCCCGGGAAGCGGGAGCAGGCGGCACACCCTCAGTACGCCGGAACGTGCTTGGGGCTGGGGCCGTGGGCGTTGTGGTGCGGCGTGGAGTCGAGGCACGTGAACACCAGCAGGACGATCCAGCCCACGATCGGTACCAGACCGATCAGGATCCACCATCCCGAACGATCGGTGTCGTGCAGCCGCCGGACGGTGACGGCGAGGCTGGGGAGCAGTACGGCCAGCATGTACACGGCACCCAGGACGGACTGCGTTCCGAGCACCTCGTCGGCGATGGCCAGCACGATGCTGATGACGGTGTTCACCAGGGTGAACATCCAGTATTCCTGGCGCCGCGCACGCCCGTTGAACACCGCGTATTTCTTGAGTACGTCCACGTACCAGTTCACTGGTTCTCCCACAGCAAAGGGCCCCGAAGGGCCCACTTCTTACGTAAAGGCGAGGTAAAACCTACATCATGTGAACGACTGCCCGAAATCGGACGGAAGCGGCGCGCGCTCCACCGTCAAATGCCCGGTCCGAGGCCGAAAATCCGGACCCGTGGGACCGACACCGCAGAGGCTTCGCCAGGCGGCAACGGGAGACCCGATGGCAAAGGAACAGTGAAATGGCGGCACAAGGGACGGCCCCGGCTCCCTCCCCCTCGGAGCCGGGGCCGCAGCCGCAGCCGCACGTATCGAGAATCCCGTGTGCTCGCGGAAGTGAACATCCCTATATCTGGGGAGTTGACGCCGAGTCGGCGACCACGGCCTCCCGGGCCGGCCGACCTCGGCGACCGGCCGACCTCGGGGGCCGGGCGGAGGGGCCTGAGCGCCTGGAAAATGAGGCGCGGCGCCGGTACGGGCTCTGGCAGGCTGGCGGGTCGGCGATTCGTCCTTCCTACAGTTCCTACAGGAGGCACCTCGTGACCCCACCTCGCCTGGTCCCCTTGCTGAACCAGTTCGACTTCGCCCGCAAACGCCTCACCGACCGGATGTCAGGTCCCGTCATGGACAGCGGCGACGGGGCCGACACCGAAGTCGGCGCCATGACCGACGCCGAGTTCTTCTGGGAACCGGTCCCGGGCTGCTGGTCGGTCCGGCGGCGCGTGGACGGGCCAGGGCCACGAGCGGCCTTCCTCGCCGGTGCGGGCGAATGGGGGCGCGACGCCGCTCCGTACCCTCACCCCTGGCCGCCGCCCTTCACCACCATCGCATGGCGTCTGAGCCACCTCACCGAAATGCTGGCCTTGCGCGCCGACCACACGTCCGGCGGCCACACGCTGACCCGGGACGACCACATCGACCATGGGGACGCCGCGAGGGCGATCGCGGCGTTCGACGCCGGTGCGGCCTCCTGGCGAAGGGCACTCCTCGGCGTCGGCGATTCCGCGCTCGACACCGTGGGGTACTGCACCTATCCCCATGGCAGCGACGTCGAGGAGCCGTTCGTCGACATCGTGTGGTGGGTCAACCAGGAGTTGCTGCACCACGGTGCCGAGATAGCCCTGATACGGGATCTGTACCGGGCACGACGGCTCTGACTCCGGCAGTCGGCGTACGCCGGCGGCCGATCGATTGTCTTGCACCGCAAGGTAGTGACTATCATGCACCGCATGACAATCCGTCGGCCGCCGGAAGGCGACCAGCGCCGCAGTCAGCTCCTGCGCGGGGTGCTCGACCTGTGCCTGATGACCCTCATCGCCGAACGCCCGCGCTACGGCTTCGAGATCGTCGAAGCGCTGGAGGAACGGGGGATGGAGCTGGTGAGCGAGGGGAGCATCTACCCACTGCTCGCCCGCATGGAGAAGGCCGGGCTGGCCGACAGCTTCCGCGCGCCGTCGGCCGCGGGCGGCGCGCCCCGTAAGTACTACCGGCTGACCGATGCCGGGCTCGCCGAACTGGCATCGGGCCTGACGGTCTGGCAGGCATTCACGCAGGCGGTCGACCGGACGCTGTCCACCGGCCCTACAGAGGAAAGCGCATGACCACTGGCATGACCACCGGCCTGACCACGGACCGGATACTCGACCACTGCCGCACGGAGTGGATGTTCCAGGACTTACCGGAGAAGGACGTCGACGACATGCTCGCCGAGCTGCGGGACCACCTGGAGGACACCGCCCGCGCGGGCAAGACCCCGGAAGCCGTCGTGGGCGAGGACATCACGGCCTTCGCCACCGCCTGGGCGGCGGCCCGGCGGACGCCCGGCCGTGGCGGCCTGCCCCGCCGCCTGGCCGGCCACGCCTACGCGGGCGCGGCCGCGCTGCTGGCGGGAGGGCATCTGGTCGGCTGGACGACACGGACGGAGGTCGTGCCCGCCTCGGTGGCGGCGCTGGTCCTCTTCGTCGCCGTCATGACGTTCACCCCGTACTGGCGGGCGCTCTTCCACTGGCCGTTGTGGCGGTGGATCGCGCTCTGCACCGGCTTCTCCGGTGTGCTGCTGGGGCTCTTCCTGGCCGGCGGGCGGCCGGTGCTCCTCCACGTCCCGCTCTGGGCCACGGGGCTGTTCGTGCTCCCCGGCGCCCTGTCCACCGCGGCCTCCCTCGCCCGGCGGCGCTGAGCCCGCCGGGCCACGCGGTCCGGACCCGGACGGGATCCGGGCCAGATCCGGGCTAGATCCGCACGCTGTGGCCTCCCGTCGAGGCGAGGGTCTGCCCCGCCGGAACGGTCTGGGCCGGCCCCGTGCAGTCGCGGGTGGCGAAGACGTACGCGACGGTACGGGTGCGGTTCTGCACCGACAGCGGGGCGTTCAGCTCCCGGAAGCAGCCGGCCGGGTCGGTGAAGACACGGCCGTTGAGGACGAGCTGACCGGACGCCGCGTGGACCGGTCCGGGAAGAGCCACGCACAGCGCGATGGCGGCGGCAAGGGCACCGAGCGTCTTGGTGACATGGCGTCGCATGAACTGCTTCTCCTGTTCGCCGACCTCATCAAAGACGCTCAACAACTTCCCCCGCTCCCCCACGGCATGCGCCCATCACCCGGACGGGTGGGCGTGGATCAGGCGGGGAGCGCGGGGTAGTCGGTGTAGCCCTGGTCGCCGCCGCCGTAGAAGGTGGTGGGGTCGGGCGTGTTGAACGGCCCGCCCTGCCGCAGGCGGTGGGGAAGGTCGGGGTTGGCCAGGAACATCGCGCCGAAGGCGACGAGGTCCGCGGTGCCGTCCTCGATCAGGGCGAGCGCGTCGGGGCCGGTCGCCTCCGGGTGGGTGAAGGGGTTGAGGACGAACGCGCCCGGCCAGTTCTTGCGCAGGCTCAGAGTGAGGTCCCGGTGCGGGCCCTCCAGCACGTGGAGATAGGCCAGGTCCAGGGGCGCGAGCGCGCCGACGAGCGCGCCGTAGGTCTCCTCGAGGTTCTCCTCGGCGATGTCGTTGAAGGGGTTGCCGGGAGAGATCCGGAAGCCCACGCGGTGGCCGCCGACGGCCTCCACGACGGCCTTGGCCACCTCGACCGCGAAGCGGATCCGGCCCTCGGTCGTGCCGCCCCAGGCATCGGTGCGCCGGTTGGTATTGGGGGCGAGGAACTGGTGGACGAGGTAGCCGTTGGCCCCGTGGATCTCCACACCGTCGAACCCGGCCTCGACCGCGTTGCGGGCGGCGTCGGCGAAGTCGGCGATCGTCCGGCGGATCTCCTCCTCGGTGAGCTCCTGAGGCGTGACGAAGTCCTTCGGACCCTCATGGGTGAAGACCTGGCCCTTGGCGGCGACGGGTGACGGTCCGACAGGGACCACGCCGTCGGGCAGGAGGCTGGGGTGGCCGATGCGCCCGGTGTGCATCACCTGCGCGAAGATCACTCCGCCGTCGCGGTGCACGGCGTCGGTCACCGGCCGCCACGCGGCGATCTGCTCGGGCGAGTGGAGGCCCGGGGTGTCGGGGTAACCCTGGCCGACGACCGACGGCTGCGCCCCCTCCGTGACGATCAGCCCCGCGCCGGCACGCTGCGCGTAGTACTCCGCCGTCGACTCCGTGGCCGTACCGCCTTCGCCGGCGCGGCTGCGGGTCATCGGGGCCATGGCGATGCGGTTGGCCAGGCGCACGCCGCCCAGCTGGAACGGCTCGAACGCAGTAGTCATGATCACTAGTCCTTCGCGAGGGGCCGGTGTCCGGGGACGGCCGGGCCGTTGACCGTCCGGATCGGCAGATCCGATTTACCTGTCCGAACAAGTAAACCTCGCGTCGGCATTCCCGGGGGAGGGTGACCTGCGCCACTCCCGCCCCTGAACTACGTAAATCCACGCGGATGCGATGCCGACATGCTCAGCGGTGGCCGAGAAGCTAAGCTTTTAGCTGTTCGAGCAGATATTGTGGGAGAAGGGGTACCCGGTCCATGAAGGAAGGGGCTCATGAGAGGGTGCGTACCGGCGCCGCCGGTACGACGGGGCGCGACGCGGCCATGGTGACGGTCCCCTCGTCCGCCGGGGCCGGGCCGATCAGCCATGCGATCTTCCGGGTGGCCCGTCTGCACCGCATGCTCGCCGGGCAGCTCCTGCGCCGCGTCGGGCTGCACCCCGGCCAGGAGCTGGTCATGATGCAGCTGTGGGAGCTCGGCCCCCAGCGCCAGACCGACCTCGTCCGCCTCCTCGACTCGGACGCCGCCACCATGACCCGCACCGTGAAACGCCTGGAGAGCGCCGGCTTCGTCCGCCGCTGCCCCAGCCCCACCGACAAACGGGCCACCATCATCGAACCCACCCCCGCCAGTCAGGCACTGCGCCGGGAAGTCGAACGCATCTGGGACGAGCTGGAGAGCCTCACCGCCCACGGCTTCACCGATGAGGAGCGGGAGGCCGCCGCGGACGTACTCGACCGCTTCGAGGCCAACCTCACCCGGGCCGCCGAATCACGTCGCTGAGCGCGCGGCGACAGGACTGTGCGAGCCGCGCGTCCGGTGGTTCCTGCCGGCTGATGCAGTCAGCTGGGGGACGACTCATGACGCCTCATGCCGTCTGTGCTGGTCAGCGCCTGTGCGGGTGGCCCGTGGTTCTCTCTGCGATCCTGCGTTCGGTTCGACACGGCCTGTTTCTCCGTGTTCGAGGGAGAGTGGTTCGTTCGTGGCACAAATCTGCGAGTAGTGCATGGCGCACGGGTGGAAGGGGCAAGCTGCTGCGGCTGGAGACGAGAAGCGCCGCGTTTCCGGTACCCGGATGACGGACTGTGGCGTAGGGCGCAAACCGAAGGGAGCCCATATGGCCATCGGCGACGCGATCAGCTCGGACGTCTTTGCTGTGGATCTGGGGAAGTTCCGGGTGGCGACCTACCAGGCGGTCAGCGGCCTGAGCTTTGGGCGGGATGCCACCGAAGTGAAGGCAGTCACAGCAGATGGGCACCTTCTCACCCGGAAAATCCCCGGTGCCAACCAGCTTCCGGACATCACCTTGACCCGCCCCATGGATGAGAGCCAAACGTGGGTCGACTGGGTCAAGCTGACCGCAAACAGCCAAGGGATTGATTCAGCACGAGAGAACCTCTCCATTTCTCTCCTTGATTCACACAAGAACCCGACCCGGCGCATCAACCTCATCAACGCCTGGGCCTCATCGTGGAACGGACCAAGCCTGCAAGCGGGCAATGCCGAGGCAGCGATCGAGAAGGTCACCATCTCCTACGAAGACATGACCATCGAGTGATCGGTACCCTCTCGGCCAGTCGACGCCCGCCACCCTGAGATCGACGGCTTCGGTACGACGGGCGAAGTTGCTCGCCGCGCTGGACGCGTTCGCGGACCTGGTCGTACCAGCCGAGGGCGTCGAGGAGGCCGAGGCCGATGGCGGCGGCCGAGGGCCAGGGCAGGACGCGCAGCCGGCCGTCCTCGGGTCGGATGAAGACGCGGTCGTTGGCCAGCAACTGCCAGCCGGCGCGGGCCAGCAGAAGCCCCGCGGTGGTTTTTCCGGCGCCCTTGTCGCCGAGGGTCAGTACCGCCTGTCCGTCGCGGACGACGGCGGATGCGTGCAGGGGGCCTCCGGGCTCGGCCTTGTAGGCGGTCTTGTCCTCGGGCTGGGCGGCGAAGACGGTGCCGTCGCTGTCGCGGCGGATCAACATGCCGGTGTTGGCGTAGACAGTCCCCTCGTGGGGGTGGTCGGCTACGCGCTGGGTAATCTCGGTGGCGAGTGGCTGGTAGGCGTCGCGGAGTTTGGCGTCGGCGGCGACGAGTTGCCGGGCCTCGGCGGCGTCGAGTCGGGGGAGGCACACGGTTGGGGTTCCGGTGGTGAAGCGCAACGGAATTCCGAGCCACCGGTTCTCGTGGTTGACGGACAGCTCCACCACGCGGTCCTCCACGCCGAGGCCGGCGCGGAGGGCGGCGATGACGGCGCCGGCGGG
The DNA here is from genome assembly GCF_020740895.1 of Streptomyces sp. UNOB3_S3. Taxonomy (GTDB): domain Bacteria; phylum Actinomycetota; class Actinomycetes; order Streptomycetales; family Streptomycetaceae; genus Streptomyces. The sequence goes on from NZ_JAILXP010000078.1 coordinate 13,228, forward strand.
GCCGCAGCGGGTGCGGCCGGCCGCACCCACGACACCACCGCCGCCCGCCACGACCGCGTCCTGACGAACCTCGAAGCCAACCGCTGACAGACACCTCACACCATCCCTTTGACCTGCGACTTCAAGCTGGAGGAGGCGCTGTGTCCACAGCAGTCACCGCCCGTCCAGAAACGATCTCCACAACAGGGGTTCGGCCACCCCATACTCGGCCAGTGCGGTTCGCCCGGGCGCGGCTCGCCGAGTCGCGTTCAGAGGGCGAGAAGCCCGCATGCATCGAGGAGGCCCAGTGGCAATGAACTTACGCAGACGGAGACTGGCGGCCGTGGTCGGCGCGGTGTTCGCGGCAGTGCTGGTGCTGCCGTCCACGGCGCAGGCCCGGCCCGCGCAGGCTCAGCCCGCAGCCGACGGCCACGCGGCCACACAGGCCGCGCTGAACGCCTTCCAGGCGGTGACCGGCCCGGGCGCCGGGGTCTACGCCGGGGACAGCACCGGTTCGTGGAACCTCACCGTCGGCACCGGCCTCGTCGGCGCCAACCGGCCCGTCCAGCCCACCGACCACTTCCGCGCCGGCAGCCAGACCAAGACCTTTACCGCGGCCGTGGTCATGCAACTGATCGACGAGGGGAAGGTCTCCCTCACCGCCCCTATCGAGCGGTACCTGCCCGGCGTGGTCGACGGCAACGGCTACGACGGCAACACCATCACCGTGCGCCACCTCCTCCAGCACACCAGCGGCATCCCGGACAGCCCCAGCGTGCGCCCGCAGCCCACGTACACCCATGCCGAGCTGGTGCGCCAGGGCCTGGAGCGCCCCCCGGTCGCCGCGCCGGGAAGCAAGCTCGTCTACTCCAACGTGAACTACCAGATCCTCGGCATGCTCATCGAGAAGGTCACCAAGGCCCAGGTCGGCGAGGCGATCACGACCCGCATCATCGGGCCGCTCGGCCTGAACCACACCTTCTACCCCGTGCCGGGAATCCGCACCCTCCCCGACCCGTACGTCCGCGGCTACAGGGTCCTCCGCATCGGCCCGGCCGTCTTCTGGACCGACGCCACGTCGGACTTCGAACCGTCCCAATACGGCAGCGCGGGGGCGATCGTCTCGACCGAGCAGGACCTCACCACCTTCTACCAGGCGCTCGTCGGCGGAAAGGTCGTGTCGCAGGCGAGCCTGGCCGAGATGAAGACGTTCTGGGACCAGGGCCAGGGCCCGGGCACCGGATACGGCCTCGGCCTGGCGGCCGGCCCCCTGCCCTGTGGCGGAGTGGCCATGGGGCACAACGGCATCGTCAACGGCTACATGTCGCTGACCATGGTGACCGCCGACGGCCGCCACGCGTCGGTGATGAGCAACTCGGCCGCTTTCCTCACTCAGACCGCCTCCATCATGAAGATGTACAAGGTGGCCGAAGCGGCGCTGTGCGAGACCTCGTAGGGCTGAGAGCAGGGCCCCCGTGAGCGGGCCCTCTGGGATACCGGGAGCGTGGCAGCCTCCCCCGCACTCACAGGCAGCGCGCTTCCGGCTGCACCCACCCGGTCGGACTTCCACCGGCCCGGGGGCCGGCGCGGAGGATCGTACGGTCCGGCGGGAGCACGGTCTCCTCCATGCCCGGTGTGCGGTGTGCGGTGCGGGATGAGCATCGCCGCCTGTCCGCCCGCCTGCACGGGCTACCGGCTACCGGCTTCGGTGGCGCCGCCAGCGGCGTCTGTCACCGGCCGCGTCGCCTGTACTCCCGGACCAGCATCCGCAGTGCGGCGGTACGCGAGGGGTCCGCGGGCGCGCGGAGCACGGCCGTGCCCTTGGCCAGAGCCGCTTCGGCGGTCAGGATCTTCACGGTGATGAGTGCCCGGGTGAAGGACCGGTTGCCGGCCGGTACGTGCTCGACCAGGGCCCGGCTGGTGAGCAGGTCGTGGCGGGCGCGGGTGAGGAGGGACTCGAGCATGGCTCGTGTTCCCGGTGTGTCCCGTTCCTGTTCGAGGTCGGCGCGGGAGACGCCGTGTTGCCGGAGGGTCTCCTGGGGAATCGTGAGCCGGGCGTCGCGGAGGTCCTCGCTCAGGTCGTTGACGAAGTCGAGTCGCTGGTGTCCGTCTATGTAGGCCCGGCACGCTTGGCCGCTGGCGCCCGGGTCGGCGTCGGGGGACAGCAGAAGGCTTGCCACGAGCATGAAGGCGGGCAGCGAGTACTCGTCCATGTATTTCTGGTAGTCGGCCTCGTCGCCGAATCCCTGGAATTCCTTGTCCGCGCGCGCCCCGGCCATGAAGGTCTCCACCCGGGGCCTGAGCCGCGCGTTGACCGAGATGGTGTGCAACAGTGCCCGGAGGACGGGGCTGTTGCTGTCCCCACTGGACAAAGCGGTACGGACTTCCTTCTCCCACTCGTCCGCGGTCTCATGCTGCCCGGTCGGTTCACCGTCGAGCACCGTGTCGGTGTGGTGCATGAACGCGGTCGCGGCGATGACATGCGGAACGAGTCCCGTCGGCAGCAGGAGCCGCACGGCGAGGTAGGCGGGGCGATCGTAGGACGCCACCAGGGCCCGCTGCCGGCTGTAGTCGTCCCGCAGCCGGGGGTCGGTTATGCCGGCTGTGTCGAGCGTGTTGTCCCACGTGCGCACGGTGCGGATCCTTTTCGGCGGTTGGCGGGTCGGGTGTCGGGGTGTCACGGTGAGCATACGTACAGGCCATGGCCCTGGCGGTGGGGTCCTCCACCACCGTGCCGTGGCACTCGCGCACGCTAATCTGCGCAGGTGAGCCTTCATGTCGTCATAGGATTCGGGCCCGCCGGGGCCGCCACCGCTCGGCTGCTGGTCGAGAAGGGCCATTCGGTACGGGTCGTCACCAGGTCGGGCCGAAGCCCGGAGCCCGGCATCGAGCACGTCGCGTTGGACGCGGCGGACCGCGAGCGGCTGAACGCTGCCGTGCGCGGCGCGGACGCGATCCACAGCTGTGCCGCGCCGCCCTACCATCGCTGGGCGGGTGAATGGCCGTCACTGGCCTCGTCGCTCTGCGCGGCGGCCGAGGATTCCGGGGCCGTCCTGGTCATGCTGGGCAACCTCTACGGCTATGGGCCCGTGGACGGGCCCATGACCGAGGAACTGCCGCTCGTCGCCACCGGGCCCAAGGGGCGGGTGCGTGCCGCCGTCTGGGAGCAGGCGCGGAAGTTGCACGAGCAGGGTCGTATCAGGGCGGTCGAGGTGCGGGCCTCGGACTTCTTCGGGCCCGGTGTGACCGATGGCGGGCATCTGGCCGCGCGGGTCGTGCCGCGGCTGTTGCGCGGCAAGGCGGTCTCCACGCTCGGGGATCCGGACGCCCCGCACAGTTGGAGCTACCTCCCCGACGTGGCCGCGGCCCTGGTCGAGGTCGCCGGTGAGGAGCGGGCCTGGGGGCGGGCGTGGCACGTTCCGACGGAGCCCGCGCTGTCCGTCCGGGAGATGGCCGGCCGCCTCGCCGATGAGGCGGGCACGGGGCCGGTGGCGGTGCGCGGGCTGCCGCCGGCCGTGCTGGGTCTCGCGTCGGTGTTCTCGCCGCTGATCCGTGAACTCAAGGAGATCCGCTACCAGTTCGACCGGCCCTTCGTCATCGATTCGAGCGCCTACGAAGCCGCGTTCGCCGTGCGCGCCACGCCCGTCGCCGACCAGGTGAAGGCGACGGTCGACTGGTGGCGTGAGCGGCCGGCCGCCACCCGGTGATGTGCGGGGCGGTGACGGCTCCCCTCACGGTTGCCGAGCCGCCTCGCCGCCTCTCCCCCGGTCCAGTGGGCGCGGGACGACGGCCGCACCGAGCTTGTCGGGGTTGCGCACGGCGTACATGCCGTGGATGAGGCCGTCCTCGATCTCGAAGAGCAGCACGTGGTCGCGACGCCTGCCGTGGCCATGGAGATCTACGGCAAGGTTCTGCTGGGGGTCGAGGAGCGTCATAGGCGTGCCACGTACAGGCTTATGGCGACGAGCGCGAAGACGAGGATCAGGGATCCGGCCAGGGCGATGCGCGCGAAGCGGCGCTCGCGGATGGCCCGTCCGCGGCCGTGGGAGGGGTCGGCGGTGGCGGCATGGCTTCCGTTCTCCTCCGGCCGTTGCCGCGCGGCGACGGCCGGGGTGGTTGCCGTGCGGGCCCTGAACACCGCGATCGTGGCACCGGTGCGTACGGACTCCCCCGGGCGGTGGTACATGGCCCGCAGGACGCCCCGGACCGGTGAGGTGATCACGTACTCGACGCGGTCCGCGACCACCTCCAGCAAGGGGTCGCCGAGGGCGACCGCCTCGCCCGCCCTCTTGCGCCGGCGGGCCACGGTCACGTTCCGGGCGCCCTCCCACCGGCCGGCCGGGATCGTCGGCATGAAGAGCGTGTCGTAGCCGGAGACGACGCTGAAGCGGGCCCTGACCGTCCGGGCCTGCCGGGACGGTTCTTCTCCGGCGGCGGCCCGGGCGGGTGGAGCGGCCTGACGGGGCGCCGGTTCATGGGGTCCCTGTTCATGAGGCCCCGGCCCGGCGGGTGGCTGTGGCGGCGGAAGAGCGACCTCCGTGGTCAGGGCCCTGGTCCGCGCCGCCTGTTCGGTGATCAGGTCGGTGACCGCGGGCGGGAGCCACATCGTGGTGGTGCCGGCGTGCGCGGCGCAGTGGTCCAGGATCTCCCGGACGCCGGGCCGTTTGCCCGGGACCTTGGCCAGGCCCGCCGCGATCAGTGGGACGAGCTCGGGGGGAACGCCGCGCAGATCGGGCTCGGCGTGGACGACACGGTAGACGACGGACGCGGTCGGGCCGTCCCCGAACGGGCCGCGCCCGGTGGCGGCGTAGGCCAGCGCGGCGGAGAGGCAGAACACATCGCTGGCCGTGGTGGCCTCGCGGCCCTGGAGTTGCTCGGGGGACATGAAGGAGGGCGTTCCGATCACTCCCACCTGGGTGACGCGGGTGGTGGCGTCCAGTGCGCGGGCGATCCCGAAGTCGATGACGCGGGGGCCGTCCTCGGCGAGGATCACGTTCGCGGGCTTGAGGTCGCGGTGCACCACACCGCAGTCGTGGATGGCGCCCAGCCCCTCGGCCAGTCCGGCGCCGAGCACGGCGACCGTGGCGGCCGGCAGCGGGCCGCAGCGGCCGACCGCCTCCCGTAAGGACGGGCCGGGGATGTACGACGTGACCAGCCACGGCGGGTCGGCGCCGGTGTCCGCCTCCACCACCTGCGCGGTGTAGAAGCCGTTGACGCGCCGGGCGGCGTCGACCTCCTGGGCGAACCTCTTCAGGAACACCACGTCCTGGGCGAGCTCCGGGCGTACCAGCTTCACCGCGACCGTCCGGCCGCCTCGGGAACGCCCGAGGTAGACCTGCCCCATTCCGCCGCCGCCCAGGCGTGCCACCAGCCGGTACGACCCGACCACCCGTGGGTCGGCGGACAGCAGTGGTTTCATCAGGCTCATCAAGGTCGCGCCCCCGTTGCGACGACACACAACCGCTTCCTCGATGCTGGCAACAAATCGTCCGCCTGTGAAGCACGGTGAAGCATCACGACCCGATACAGGCCACCCAGGTCACGCTGGGATCATCCGGTTCCGGTCGCTGGGACGACCGGTCACAGCGCGGCGGCACGTCCGCGCACCAGGAGGTTCTGCGTCCCCAGGCCGATCGCCAGATACGCGTACAGCGACGTGGTCCCCAGCAGGCCGGCCCCGGCGGCGTGGTCGATCCACAGGCCCAGCCCGAGGTGCGCGCCCACCGACGCCAGCCATATCCCGGTGGTGGCCGCCGTTCCCTTGCGCAACACGGTGCCCTCGGGGCGGAACTCTGCATGTCGACTCCCCCGTGTACCCCGTACGCCCCGCGAGCGGCACTTCGACCGCGCGCATGCCGCAGCCCCCCTGGCACCCATTGTGCGTGACCCTCACGCGAGCATGATCAGCAGGTCCGGAGCGGACGTGCCCGGACCGGTGCGGGGCGCTCGGGGCGGTTCGGGGCGGGGCCCTACTTCTCTGCCACCGGCCGGTAGGTGCACACGTGCACGCCCGTGCCGCTGGTGACCGTGGAGACCAGCTCCAGCGTGCGCAGGGCTCCGTCGCCAGGGAAGATCGTCTTCCCGCCGCCGAGGAGCACCGGCATGATCATGAGCCGGAGTTCGTCGACCAGGTTCTCCCGGAGGAGGGTCCGGACGAGGGTGGGGCTGCCCATGACGAGCAGGTCACCGCCCTCGGCGGCGCGGAGCTCGCGGATACGGGCGAGGGCCCCGTCGCCGGGGATACGGGTGGTGTTGTGCCAGGCCAACTGGTCGTCACGCAGGGTGTGGCTGACGACGTGCTTGGGGATGGCGTTCATCCGGTCGGCGAACGGGTCGCCCGCGCGCTCCGGCCAGGCGGCCGCCATCGTCTGCCACGTACGGCGGCCGAACAGCAGCGCCTCGGCCTTCGTCAGGGTGTCCGCGAAGGCGCCGCCCACCGTCTCCGGGTCGAAGAACGGATGCGACCAGCCGCCGTGGGCGAACCCGCCGTCGGTGTCCTCCTCGGGCCCGCCCGGTGCCTGCACGATGCCGTCCAGGCTGATGAACTCGCTCACCACGATGCGCACGACTCGCTCCTCGTCCTCGATCCACACAGGGCGCGGCACCCGCCGCGCGCCTCTTGAGAGATCGTCGCATCGACCACTGACAATGCCTCCGCCGAACGGGCCGTCAGGAGAGGTTCTGCTCCAGCGCGGCGAGGTAATTGCGCATGAAATGGTCCCGGACTCCGTCGCTCGCGGGCGCGAACGCGTCGGCCGTCAGGCCCTTGGCCCGGTCGGCCAGGCCGCCAAGGAACGACGTCGACTCATGGATCTTTCCGCCGGAGTCGATGTACCGCACGGTGTCGACGTGGGTGAAGGCCGGTTCCGGTGGCAGCTGCGGCACGATGTCGTTGTTGTTCACAAAGCGGTACAGACGCTGTTTGAAGCCCTTGTTGCAGGCCGCCGCCAGGAGGTGGTCACAGGTCCGGGGCTGGCCGAAGGTGACGACACCGTCGGCCAGCAGACGGGGGTCCTCCAGATAGAGGCGTGCCCCGGAGAGCATCGCCAGGGCACCGCCCAGGCTGTGCCCGGTGAACCACAGGCTCTGTCCGTTGCTCCGGAACTCCTCCACCGCCTTCCTCACCGACGGGAAGACGGAATCCAGCGCCTGCGCGAACCCGTAGTGGACGTAACCGGTCTTCGCGGGCCCCGGCCAGGGCGGGGTGGCGGCGTCCGAGAGCCAGTCGCGGATCTGGGCCGGCTCCGTGCCCCGGAACGCGGTAATGATCATTTGGTCGCTGGCCATGGTGAACGCCTGGGTGTCCTCCAGGGGGAACGGCGGGGTGAACCGCGTCCTGTGGTGCCGCACCCGGTCGAAGCCCCATTGCCGGGCCAGCTCCTCGATCGTGGCCTCGTCCTTGTAGGACAGGTCGGACGCCCGGGCGAGCCAGTAGGCGTGGGCGAGGCTGTAGGAGCGGGTGCGGTGGTCGACCGTGGAGGGTACGGGCACGGCGGAGTCCTCGTTTCGCGTGAGTGAGCGTGGTGAGCGTGGACGGACGCACACAGTCGTAGCCACAAGGCACCCGGCCCAAAGGGCACGCGCGCCACCTTCACCCGAAATGCCGCATCTGCCGGGACCCGTTCGCCGGTGTCCCGCGTCCCGGGCGGGCCGTACCGACCGAGGTCGTCGTGGGCCGGTGGGGCGAGCTCAACGTCTTCGCCCGCCCCACCGGCCCCGCCCACCCGCGCCGGTTCAGGCCGTGGGGCTCGGGAGGTCCGCGGTGTCGAGGGACGCGCGGGGGTGCGGGATCGCGACCTCGCCGGCCTGGCCGGCCTGGCGCAGGGAGACCGTGCGCTCCGGTGCCGGGATGCGGATGCCCTCGGCGCGGTAGCGCCGGTGGAGGCGCTTGATGAACTCGTGCTTGATGCGGTACTTGTCGCTGAACTCCCCGACCCCGAGGATCACCGTGAAGCCGATCCGGGAGTCGCCGAAGGTGTGGAAGCGGACGGCCGGCTCATGGTCGGGGACGGCGCCGGACACCTCCTTCATCACCTGCTCGGCCACCTCGATCGTGACCTTCTCGACGTGCTCGAGGTCGCTCTCGTAGCCGACGCCCACCTGAACGGTGACGGACAGCTTCTGCTCGGGGCGGGTGAAGTTGGTCATGTTGGTGCCGGCGAGCTTGGCGTTCGGGATGATGACCCGGTTGTTGTTGAGCTGCTCCACCACCGTGTTGCGCCAGTTGACGTCGACGACATAGCCCTCCTCACCGCTGCTGAGCCGGATGTAGTCACCGGGCTGGACGGTCTTCGAGACGAGGATGTGCACGCCCGCGAAGAGGTTCGCCAGCGTGTCCTTCAGCGCGAGGGCGATCGCGAGACCGCCCACGCCGAGGGCGGTGAGCAGCGGGGCGATGGATATGCCGAGGGTCTGGAGGATGACGAGGAAGCCCATCGCCATCACCACGATGCGCGTGATGTTGACGAATATGGTGGCCGATCCGGCCACGCCGGACCTGGACTGTGCCACCGTCCGCACCAGACCGCCGACCACGCGGGCGGCGGTGAGGGTCGCGGCCACGATGATGGACGTCGTCAGGGTCTCGTTGACGACGTTCCCGACCGCACGGTTCAGCGGAAGGGCCGCGGCCGCCGCGGCCAGGCCGCCCGCCACCGCCGACCAGGGGGCGATCGTGCGCAGGATGTCGACGATGATGTCGTCACCCTCCCACTTGGTCCGCAGGGCCCGCTCGGCGAGCCACCGCAGGATCACCCGCAGGACGAGGGCCGCGGCCAGGCCGACGGCCACCCAGATGCCCGCGACGATGGCGTCGTGCAGAGTCAGCGTCCGGTTCACCGGCGTCCCCCCTTGGCTCCGGAGAGCGGAGCGACGGTGTCCCACGCCACTGCCGGAGATCCGGAGTAACGATTCATCAAGTTGTACCTGCCTGTCCCGAAATCACGGTCGCGCCGGGTCCGGAGACGGCCCGGCGCGATCATTCATCCTGCACCACGGGGGTACCCGCCCCGTACGCCCGGGTCAGTTGACGACCGTGTCCACCAGCAGCGTCACGGCCACCACGAGGGCGAAGAAGCCCACGACGCCGCCGCAGCCCTTGGCCAGCACGGGACGTACCAGCCCGCCCGGGCGACCCTGTGCCGTGCGGCGCGCGGAGAGGCGGGCCAGCAGCGCCGCCGGAGCGACGAGCGCCGTGACGGCCAGCCACCACCACACGTAGACCTCGGGCGCGCCGACGGCCCCGGCGCCCGCCCCCACCGCCAGACCCGTCGCGCCC
>NZ_JAILXP010000780.1 GCF_020740895.1 Streptomyces sp. UNOB3_S3
CCGCCGCCCTCACCCCCGGCGCCACCCGGACGCTGGTCCGCGAGCGCTTCGGCACACCGGGCGACGAGGAGTTCACGGCCGCCTGCCACGACGCCACCGGCGGCAACCCGCTCCTCCTGACCTCCCTCCTCGACCGGATGGCGGCCGACGGCGACGAACCGGCCGCCGGCCGGGCCGGCCGGTTGTATACGTTGCGGCCCCCACGGCTGACGGAACGGCTCGCCGACTGCCTGCGCGCGCAGTCCCGCCCCGTACGGCACCTGGCCGGGGCCCTCGCCGCCCTCGACGGGCACGCCGGACCGCGCGCCGCCGCCGAACTCGCCGGCCTGGACCCCTGGGAGGCCGACGGCGCGCTGGGCGACCTCCACCGGCTGGGCCTGCTGACCGGGCCCGGCGAACCGCGCTTCGTCCACCGCGTCGTCCAGGACGCGGTGGCGGCCTCGGCCACCCCGGACGAGCGCCGCGAGCGGCACGAGGCCGCGGTGGACCTGCTCCACCGGCACGGCGCCCCCGCCGCCCTGATCGCCGAGCGGCTCGCGGAGTCCGCCAC
>NZ_JAILXP010000781.1 GCF_020740895.1 Streptomyces sp. UNOB3_S3
GACGGGGGGCGGGACGGGCGCGGGCACCGGGCTCTCCCCGGAAATAAAATAAACGTTCGAATTGACCGGTCAATTGACGGTATTCGTAGGGTTCCGATCTCAACAATCACAAAAAAAGTTCGAGATATCAGCCGGATCGTGCGACACACCGCGCCAATTGGCGGAATCATCTGCGCACACCCCTCTACCGTGTGAAGGGTGAGCAGCAGCGGCCTGATCTACGCAGTCATCGTCGGGGCCTGGGCCGCCTACTTGGTGCCGATGTGGCTCCGTAGGCAGGACGAGCTCAATGAAGCCCGTCCGACGGAACGCTTCAGCACGGCCATCCGGTTGCTGTCCGGACGGGCGGGCATGGAGCGCCGTTACGCCAAGGACCTGGAGGGGCGTGCCCCCGCCGAGGCGGCGGCCCCCGGGGAAGCCGGGGAGCCGGAGCCCCGGGCGTCCGAACCGGACGCGGCGACCGAAATGGTCGACGTCCGGTCCTTCGGCGCGCCCTCGTCCGGCCGGCCGGACGCCGCGCAGGCACCCCCGGCGGCCCCGGCACCGGCG
>NZ_JAILXP010000782.1 GCF_020740895.1 Streptomyces sp. UNOB3_S3
GTGCCGTATTCGGGGCCGGACGTCGGGGGGTTCACGGGGTTCCCGTCGCCGGAGCTGTATCTGCGGTGGTTCCAGCTGGGCGCGTATCTGCCGCTCTTCCGTACGCACGCGGCGATCTCGGCGGGGCGGCGGGAGCCGTGGGAGTTCGGGGCGGAGGTGCTGGAGCACGCGGGGGCGGCGCTGCGGGAGCGGGCGCGGCTGCTGCCGTACTTCGTGACGCTGGCGCATCTGGCGCAGCGCACGGGGGCGCCGTATGTGCGGCCGGTGTGGTGGCGCTCGCCGGAGGACCGGGCGCTGCGGGACTGCGAGGACGCGTTCCTGCTGGGGGATTCGCTGCTGGTGGCGCCGGTGCTGGAGCTGGGGGCGGACCAGCGGGCGGTGCGGCTGCCGCGCGGGCGCTGGTACGACACGGCGACGGGGTGTCCGCACGAGGGGCCGGGGCAGGTGTTGCTGGACGCGCCCCTGTCGCGCGTTCCGGTGCTGGCGCGGGCGGGGTCGGTGATTCCGGTGGCGGGTGCGGACGGGGAGGTGGAGCTGGAGG
>NZ_JAILXP010000783.1 GCF_020740895.1 Streptomyces sp. UNOB3_S3
ATCTGGAGTGCTCCGCGATGGCCCACAAGTACCTGGGTGCGGCGTTCGACATCCATGGCGGGGGTCTGGACCTGATCTTCCCGCATCATGAGAACGAGATCGCCCAGGCGAAGGCCTTCGGGGATGATTTCGCCGTGTACTGGGTGCACAACGCGTGGGTGACCATGAGCGGCGAGAAGATGTCCAAGTCGCTGGGCAACTCGGTGCTGGTCTCGGAGATGGTCAAGCAGTGGCGGCCGATCGTGCTGCGCTACTACCTGGGTACTCCGCATTACCGGTCGATGATCGAGTACAGCCCGGAGGCGCTGCGCGAGGCCGAGGCGGCGTTCGCGCGGATCGAGGGCTTCACGCAGCGTGTGATCGAGCTCGCCGGCCCGGTGGAGGCGGCCTCGGAGGTGCCGCCGGCTTTCGCGGAGGCGATGGATGACGATTTCGGGGTGCCGCAGGCGCTGGCGATCGTCCACACCACTGTCCGGCAGGGGAACTCCGCGCTGACCGCCGATGACAAGGAGAGCGCTGTCGCCCGCCTGGCCGAGG
>NZ_JAILXP010000784.1 GCF_020740895.1 Streptomyces sp. UNOB3_S3
GCCCACGGGCCGCCGCGACGGCGCGCCGTGCGCGGCGGCCCGTGGGCGCGGTGGCGGGGGCGCGGTCGGCGTCCGCAGGCGGCAGCGCGAAGGGCGCGCGCGGCGCCTCGCCCGGTTCCGCCGGCGCGGCGGCCGCCTCGCGGCGCGCCCGGCGGCCGGTCGGCGTGCCCGTGGCCTGCGGCGGGACGAGCCCGGTGCCGGAACGTTCGGCGGACCCCTCCTCGGCGCGGGCCGGCCCGCGCCGCCGCCCGGTCGGGGCGGGGGCGCTCGCACCGGCGTCGCCGGTCGTGCCCTCGGCGGCGGTCCCGTCACCGGACTCGGCCGCTGCCGCCGGGGCGGTGCCCGCCTCGGCGGGGGCCCGGCGGGCACGCCTGCCGCTGCCGCCGCCCTGCGCCGCCGCGTCGTCGGCGGCCTCGGCCGGAGCCGTCGGAGCGGCCGGAGCGGCCGGGGGCACGGGAACGGCCGGGGGCGCCGGAGCCGCCACCGGGGCCGGGGCGGCGTCCGGGCTCGTGTCCCGGCCCCGCTGC
>NZ_JAILXP010000785.1 GCF_020740895.1 Streptomyces sp. UNOB3_S3
GGTGTGGACGTGGGGGTCGGGGGTGCGGTACCAGCCGGTGCCGGCGCTGATGACGACGGCGACGTGGTGGTCGAGGGTGCGGGGGCCGACGGTGGGGAGGGCGCCGTGCTGGAGTCCGACGCCCAGGCAGACGAGGCCGAGCCGGTGGTGGACCGGGCCGGGCGTGAAGTAGCGCATCCAGGTGTGGTACACGCGTGTCCGCCCTCCACGGCCGCCGGGTGTCCAATCAGGGCCGATCTTTGTCCATGGCCCCGGCTCCCGCCAGAGGGCGAGGATGGTCGCCGTTCGCGGTGTCCGGGTGGTGCGAGGGAAGGCGGGGTTCGTGCCGGAGTTCGTGGTGGGGGACGAGGATTTCGAGCTCGACGGGCGGCCGGTGCGGCTGCTGTCGGGGGCGTTGCACTACTTCCGGGTGCACGAGGGGCTGTGGGCGCACCGGCTGGGGATGCTGCGGGCGATGGGGCTGACGTGCGTGGAGACGTACGTTCCCTGGAATTGGCACGCTCCGGTGGTGGGTGGGCC
>NZ_JAILXP010000786.1 GCF_020740895.1 Streptomyces sp. UNOB3_S3
CTCCCGCCCAGTGATGCGCATCACCGTAGAAGGGGGAACGGGCGTACGTCCCGGGAATGGGTCAACCGGCGCCTATGAGCTACGCCGCAGCGCCCTGACGCCACGCAACCCGATGAGTCCTACAGCCGTCCCCAGAAGAAACGAGGTGATCGCGAGCAGCAAGTGCACCCAGAAGTACGCGGTGGGGGAACCCGCGTCGTCGAAGGCCAGCCCGCTGCCGTCCTTCCAGAGATTTTTCACGAAAGTGACCCAGATGACCCAGCTCCAGGCGCCGAACGCCAGCAGGAACCACGACACGGGACGGGAGAGGGTCGCGGGAACCGGTGCCGGAGCGGGAGCCTCCGAGGAAGCGGGTGCCTCGGGCTCGGTGGGGGAAGCATTCACCATGGGTTTCAGTATGCGTTCCGGCGCCCGCACTGGTCCTATCGGGTCCTCGGCGGGCGCCCGCCGTGAGGCGCTGTCCTGGTTGGCAGAGCGTAGCGGTACGTTCACCACCGTGCCGACGACGACATCCCC
>NZ_JAILXP010000787.1 GCF_020740895.1 Streptomyces sp. UNOB3_S3
CGGAGGGGCCCGGCGCGGGGGGCGGCGCGCCGCGGCCCCGGGCGTGACCCCGGGCACGGGCGGGCCCGGGGTCACGGCCGGGGTCGACGAGCTCGACGCGCATCCCGGAGGGCAGGGCGGTGCCCTCGGCGATCCGGCCGCCGGCGGCGGGCTCGGGGTTGACCCGGACCTGGACGGCGTCGGAGGCGCCCACCCACAGCGGGGCGGTGGAGCCGCGCAGGGTGCCGGCGCGGGACTCGGGCGAGTCGAGGTCGGGGCGGTCGTCGTCGTGCGTCTGGACGTCCTGCCACTCGGACCAGCGCTGGTTCCCGAGGGGGCGGGTGCGCACCTGGGCCCGGCCGCGCAGCTCCGTGGTGGCGTCGTCCCAGACGATGCCGACCAGGGAGAACGGCGGGACCTCCCGGGCGGGCAGCCCCTGGGGCCCGCGCACCCTGCCGTGCCCCGCGGCGGCCCGCCGGCCGTGGCCGAGCGGGACGAGCCGCAGCGAGTGCGTGGCGCCCGGCACCCTGGGCG
>NZ_JAILXP010000788.1 GCF_020740895.1 Streptomyces sp. UNOB3_S3
GTCCTGGGTGGGCGACTGCGGTCCGGGCCTACTGGTAACGCCGGCCATATCGGGCACATCAGCGTTGATTTGGACGGGGATCCCTGTCCGTGCGGGTCACGGGGGTGCGTGGAGCGCATCGCCAGCGGGCCCAACATCGCCCGCCGCGCCCTGGAGGCGGGCTGGCGGCCCGGGTCCGACGGGGACGCGAGCGCGGCCGGTGTCGCGGCGGCCGCCCGCGCCGGCGACCCGGTCGCGCTTGCCTCCTTCGCCCGGGCGGCGCGGGCGCTCGCGGCGGGCATCGCCGCCACCGCGACGCTCGTGGAGATCGAGGTGGCGGTCATAGGCGGTGGTGTCGCGGGAGCCGGTGACGTTCTCTTCCGGCCGCTCCGCGAACACCTGCGCGACTACGCGGCGTTGTCCTTCGCCTCGGGCGTTGAGGTGCTCCCGGCCCGGCTCGGCTCCGACGCGGGCGTGGTGGGCGCCGCCGCCGCGGCCGCCGCGGGGGCCGGGCTGTGGGGGCTGGGCCTGTC
>NZ_JAILXP010000789.1 GCF_020740895.1 Streptomyces sp. UNOB3_S3
GGGGCGTGGAGGGCGGTGATCGAGCACCTCGAATGTTTGGTATTGTTTTCCATGTCGCCGCGGGGAACACCCCGCAGGGACAAACACCCGGTCCGGGTGGCGGAATGGCAGACGCGCTAGCTTGAGGTGCTAGTGCCCTTTATCGGGCGTGGGGGTTCAAGTCCCCCCTCGGACACCAGCAGGAACACGGGATACCCCGGCCGGAAGGCCGGGGTTTTCTTGTTGTCCGGGCCCGTGCGTATCATCGCCCGATGATCACCAAGAAGGCCGCTCGAAGCGCCTCCGCAGCCCCCTGCCGGATCACGGTCTGCCGCGGCTGCTGCTGCGGCGACCCGGCGAAGGTGCCCGGGGTCGATCACGCCGGGCAGATACGCCGGCTGCGGGAGGCGCTGGACGGGGCCGTGCAGGTGCGGGCGTCGGAGTGCCTGGACGTGTGCGACCAGGCGAACGTGGTCGTGGTGCAGCCGTCGGCGGCGGGCCGGGCGGCCGGGGGGCGGCCCGTGTGGCTG
>NZ_JAILXP010000079.1 GCF_020740895.1 Streptomyces sp. UNOB3_S3
CTCCCCCCACCGCTCCCGAGCCGTCCTCCCCCGCTTCGGGGGCCCTCTTCCAGGACCGTCTCGCCGGCTGGGTCTCCGACCTGACCACGCTCCACGAGCTGACCGAGCGGCTCAGCCGCACCGCCGATCTCGACGCCGCCCTGCGCGAGCTGCTCCGCGCCGGGGCCTCCCTGGTGGGTGCCGGACGCGGCCTCGTCACCCTCCACCCCGACTCCGGCACCGGGCACCCGGTCACCGTCGGCCTGGGCCTCGGCCACGCCGACATCGGCCACATCGAGACCATCCCGCCGGCCCACGACCCCCGGACCCACGACCACAGGATCCACGACCCCAGGACCCCCGGCCTGTACGCCGCCGACGCGTACACAGGCCCCTACGCGGGCCCGTACGTCCGGCTCCTCGACGACCTCCCGCCCGAGGGCGACCGGAGCGGCAGGGTCCACCCCGACATCCCCGGCGAGGACGACCTCGACCCCCGGTACCGCGAGGTCGCCGCCCGCCTCGGCTACGCCGCCAGCTACGCCCTCCCCCTGGAGTCGGCGGCGGGGCCGTCCGGCACGGACGTGGACGCGCCGCCCGGCGCGGGCCGCATCGGCGCGGCCGTATGGCTCTACGACGAGCCCGCCGAGCCCACCGAGCGCCAGCGCCACCTGGCCGGGCTCTACTGCGCCTACGCCACCGAGCACCTGGCCCGGCTCATCGAGCTGACCGGCGCCCGCGACACCGTGGCCGCCCTCCGCGAGGAGCTGCTGCCCAGCCGGCTTCCCCGGGTCCCCGGCATCAGCCTCGCCGTCCGCCACCGCACCGGGCCGCGGGGCGGCGGGAACTGGTTCGACGCGCTGCCGCTGCCCGAGGGCGCACTGGGGCTCGCCATCGGCGGAATCACCGATTCCGGCCCGGGGGCGATCGCCGCGACGGGCCGGCTGCGGGCCTCCCTGCGCGCGTACGCCGTGATGGAGGGCGAGGATCCGGTCGCCGTCCTCTCCGACCTGGAGCTGCTGCTCAGACTGACCGAGCCCGCCCGCACGGCGACGGCCCTCTTCGCCTACTGCGAGCCCGCCGGCACCTCCCAGGGCGAGGGCCGGGGCAGAAAGGTCGTGGTCGCCGGGGCGGGCCACTGCTCACCGCTGATCATCGGCCCCGGCCGGGTCGAGTACGTGGAGACCTCGCTCTCGGCCCCGCTCGGCATGCTGGCCTGCTGGGAGGCGCCCAGCGTGGAAATCGAACCGGAACCCGGAGAAACGCTCCTCTTCTACAGCGACGGCCTGCTCCACCGCACCGGCGACAGCATGGACCGGGCCTTCACCCGGCTGCGCTCGGCGGCGGCGACCGTGCCCCGGTCCGCCCGGCGCGACCCGGAGGCCATCGCGGACCACGTGCTGCGCACGGTCCTGCCGGAACCGCGGCCGGAGGACGGCGGCCCGGCGGACCCGGCGGAGGACGTCGTGCTTCTGGTGGCCCACTTCGAGTGACGGGCCGCACAACCTTCTCGAGGGCATTCCCCCACACATACGATGGAAAGCGGCCCCGTTCGAGGAGGAAAGCCAGTGACCGAGCAGCCCGCACCCGAAAACCCTGAAGGTGACGAGCCGATCAAGCAGCGGAAGAACGGTCTCTACCCGTCCGTCTCCGCCGAGCTCGCCGACAACATGAAGTCCGGCTGGGCCGACACCGAGCTCCACGACCTGCGGCCGATACCCCAGGCCGCCGAGACCGCGCGGCGCCGCGCCGAGCTCTCGGCCCGCTTCCCGGGCGAGCGCCTGGTGATCCCGGCGGGCAATCTGAAGACCCGCTCGAACGACACCGAGTACGGCTTCCGCGCCTCGACCGAGTACGTCTACCTCACCGGCGACCAGACCCAGGACGGCGTCCTCGTCCTGGAGCCCACCGGCGAGCAGGGCCACGAGGCCACGATCCACCTCCTCCCCCGCTCCGACCGCGAGAACGGCGAGTTCTGGCTGGACGGCCAGGGCGAGCTCTGGGTCGGCCGCCGCCACAGCCTGACCGAGGCCGAGCGGCTGCTGGGCGTGCCCGCCCACGACGTCCGCGAGCTGGCCGGCGCCCTCGCCGGGGCCGCCGGCCCGGTCCGGGTCGTCCGCGGCCACGACGCCGGCGTCGAGACGGCCCTGACCGACAAGGTCACCGCCGAGCGCGACGAGGAGCTGCGCGTCTTCATCAGCGAGCAGCGCCTGGTGAAGGACGTCTTCGAGATAGGCGAGCTCCAGAAGGCCGTCGACTCCACCGTCCGCGGCTTCGAGGACGTCGTGAAGGTTCTCGACAAGGCCGAGGCGACCAGCGAGCGCTACATCGAAGGAACGTTCTTCCTCCGCGCCCGCGTCGAGGGCAACGACATCGGCTACGGCTCCATCTGCGCCGCCGGCCCCCACGCCACCACCCTCCACTGGGTGCGCAACGACGGCCGGGTCCGCTCCGGCGACCTGCTGCTGCTCGACGCCGGCGTGGAGACGCACAGCCTCTACACCGCCGACATCACCCGCACGCTGCCCATCAACGGCACGTACACCGAGCTCCAGCGCAAGATCTACGACGCGGTGTACGAGGCCCAGGAGGCCGGCATCGCGGCGGTGAAGCCGGGTGCCAAGTACCGCGACTTCCACGACGCCGCCCAGCGCGTCCTCGCCGAGAAGCTCGTCGAGTGGGGCCTGGTCGAGGGCCCGGTCGAGCGCGTCCTGGAGCTGGGCCTCCAGCGCCGCTGGACCCTCCACGGCACCGGCCACATGCTCGGCCTGGACGTCCACGACTGCGCGGTCGCCCGCACGGAGACCTACGTCGACGGCGTCCTGGAGCCCGGCATGGTGCTGACCGTGGAGCCCGGTCTGTACTTCCAGGCCGACGACCTGACCGTGCCCGAGGAGTACCGGGGCATCGGCGTCCGCATCGAGGACGACATCCTCGTCACCGAGGACGGCAACCGGAACCTCTCCGCCGCCCTGCCGCGCACGTCCGCCGACGTCGAGGCGTGGATGGCCGGCCTGAAGGGCTGAGCCGGAACGACGGAAGAGAACGACCGGAGAGAACGACCGAAGAGCCGCGGCCTCCCCCGAGGGGCCGCGGCTCTTCGGTCGTTCCGCCTACTTGTCGGCTTACTTGTCGGCTTACTTGTCGGCGGTCAGCGTGCCGGCCTGGCCCCAGCTCTCCGCCGGGGTCTCCTGGATCCACACCTGCACGGCCTCGGCGGGGATCTGGTAGGCGTCGACGAACGCGTCGGTGATGCGCCGGACCAGATCGCGCTTGAGCTCGATGGAGCGGGGGCCCTGCTGAACGGTCACGACGGGCATGGGATGCCTCCTCGGTCGGCGGTGGTTCCCGGTGGTTCCGGGTCGTTCACCGGTGCGGAACCAGTCCATCGCGCGGCGGTCCGCCGAACCAGGAGCACTCGGAGCCCGCAGCGATCACGAATCGTGATCGCCGGTGCCCGCGCACGCCTCCAGCAGGGCGTCGAGGCAGGAGGGCGGTGCGGCCGGGTGCACCGCGAGCGCCGCCGGGAGGGACAGGCCCCGGCCGCGGACGGGCAGGAAGGCCACCCTGCCGGTGCGCAGCTGCCGGGCGTGCGAGGCGTAGATCACGGTCCACAGGGGCGCGGCGGCCCCGATGGCGGCCAGGGTGTCCTGGAGGGAACCCCCCGGCCCGGGCACCGGGGTGAACCCGGCGTCCCGGCAGGCGGAGACGACGAGGTCCACCAGGGGCGGGTTGTTGCGCCGCTCGCTGAGGCGCAGGGGCAGCGCGGCCAGGTCGGCGAGGTCGACGTCGGGCGCGGCGGCGAGGGGGTGGCGCGCGGGCAGCACGACGACGAGCTGGTCCTGCCACACGGGTATCAGCCGGACGCCGGGGTGCTCCTCGGTGCCGCGGACGAACGCGGCGTCGAGGGCGCCCGTGGCGACCTGTTCCAGCCGGCTCGGCGCGGGCGCCGACACCAGTTCCACGGCCAGTCCGGGCGCGAGCCGGCCGAGGGTCTCCAGCACCCGGTCCAGGTGGTCGCCGAGGCCGGCGCTGGTGCCCAGACGGAGGGTGGCGGCGCGGGCGTCGCCGAGGCCGGCGGCCACGGCGCGGGCGCGGTCGGCGGCGGCGAGCACGGCCCGCGCCTCGGGCAGGAAGCGTTCGCCCGCGGCGGTGAGGCGTACATGGCGCGGTGACCGGTCGAGGAACTCGGCGCCCAGCTCGCGCTCCAGGCGGCGGACCTGCTGGCTCACGGCGGACTGCACGATGTGCAGCCGTTCGGCCGCCCGGCCGAAGTGCAGCTCCTCGGCCACGGTGACGAAGTAGCGGAGCTGACGGAGTTCCATCGGCGCGCGTCCAGCCTTTCCCGGTGTCGCCGGGCGCCGGACACCTCCCGTCGAGGTCGTGGCCGGGCCCGGATGAGCGCCGACGTCCATGGGCAGGGCCCGACGGGGCCGATCCTGCCGGACGCGACCGCGCCGGTCACGGGCGCATGATGGTCTCAGGGGCCGTCCCGAGCGAGGGAGGTGCCGGGCCATGACGAAGTTCATGGACGTCCATCACGGCATGCAGGGCATCACCGAGGACCAGCTGGCCACCGCGCACCGCGCCGACCAGGCGATCGAGCGCGAGGAGGGCGTGCGCTTCGAGCGCGCGTGGGCGGACCCGGGGTCGGGGACCGTCTACTGCCTCTCCGAGGCGCCCTCGGCGGACGCGGTCAAGCGCGTCCACGAGCGGGCGGGCCACCCGGCCGCCGAGATCCACGAGGTGCCGCTGGAGGTCTCCTGAACGCGGAAATCTCCTGAACGCGGAAATCTTCTGAACGCGGAGGTCTCCCGAGCGCGGAGGTCTCCCGAGCGCAGAGGTCTCCCGAGCGTCAGGAGGCCCGTAGCAACGCGGCCGCCGCCGGGCCGCCCTCCCGCCACTTGAGGATCTTGTCGAAGCTGACGACCGCCCCGGCCCGGCCCGGCCGGTTGCGGACCCGGACGTGGTCGGTGAGGGACGCGATCAGGAAAAGACCCCGGCCGTGCTCGTCATGGACGGCGGCCGGGGTCCTGGTGTGCGCGCGGGCCGGGTGGCGGCGCGGGGACCGGGGGCGTTCGGCGAAGCCGGGGCCGGAATCGGTCACCTCGATGCGACAGGTGTCGCCGTCGATGAGGGCCGTCACGCGATAGCCGGTGGAGGCGTCACCGCCGTGCTCGACGGCGTTCGCACAGGCCTCGCTGAGCGCCACGGCCAGGTCGTACGAGGTCTCGGGGTCGACGCCGGCCGTTTCCATGGCACCGATCAGCAGCCGTCGGGCGAGCGGAACGCTCGCGGCCTCGCGCCGCAAGTGGAGTGACCACCAAATGCTCATGCTCAGCCTCCTGGCTGCGGCTCGACATACCGATACCTATAGCCACGGGGCGCGCCGCATAAGCCTGTCGGCTGTGTGAGACCGCTCATTCGGCCGACGCGCCGCACGGGTGGGGGCGTGTATGGGACGGGGCGCCGGTGGACGGGCGTGGCACGGGGGACGAGCCGGACACCCTGCCGTAGGGATTCCGTGAGGGCGGTGGGATGATGGCGCGGCCATGCCTCTCCCCGTCGCGCGCGCCGGCGCCGATCTGCGACTGATCCGGGCCGCGGTGTTCACCGCGGTCTGTGTCGTGCTGTCCGCGGGCGGGCATGTGCTGGCGTCCTGCGCGAAGGTGCCGCTGTGGACCCTGGTCGCGGCGGGCGCGGCGGTTCTCGCCGTGGCCGTGCCGCTGGCCGGGCGGGAGCGCTCGCTGCCGGGCATCGCGGCAGCGCTGGCCGTGGGCCAGCTCGCGCTGCACGCGCTCTTCGCGCTGGGACAGCACGGGACGCGGGGCGCGGACGCCGCGGCCGCCCACCGGGCGGGCGGCGACGGCCACTTGATCGACTTCGCCGGGCAGCTGCTCTGCGACCAGCGGCCGATGTCCGCCGACCGGGCCCGTCAGGTGATCACGAACGCGGGGCTCGACCCGGCCGTACACACCCCGGCCGCGTCCGCGCCGGGCGGTGGCGCCGGTCCGGGCGCCGGTTCGTTCGTCCACGCCCTGCTGCCCTCCCCGGCCATGGTGCTGGGGCATCTCCTCGCGGCCCTGGCCCTGGGCTGGTTGCTGCGGCGCGGCGAGGCCGCGCTGTGGCGTCTGGTGCGGCTGTCGGCCGAGTCGGCGCGCGGTGTCGCGGAGTCCGCGCTCGTCCGGGCGCTGGCCGTCGCGCTGCTGCCGTTCGTCCGGGCGCTGGGCGCGGAGCCGCTCGCGGTGCCCCGGTGGCGGGCGGCCGCGCGGGACGAGCGTCCGGCGCGGCAGGCCGAGTGGCGGCACGTCGTGATCAGGCGGGGGCCGCCGCGCCTCGCCCTCGCGGCCTGACGACGCGACGCATCGCTTTCCACCACCCGGCAGGGCGGGGAAGGGTGTTTCGCGCTGTCACCGCATGCGCGCCTTCCCCTTCCGTTCACTCCTGCCAGTGGAGAGTTTTCCCATGACCTCATTCCGTCGTATCCGTGCCGCCCGTGCGTCCCTCGTCGCCGGTGTCACCGCCGGTGGAGTGCTGCTGTTCGCCGGTCCCGCCTTCGCGCACGTGAGCGTGCAGCCCGGCACCGCCGAGAAGGGCGGCTACAGCACCATCGCCATCAAGGTGCCCAACGAGAAGGACAACGCCTCGACGGTGAAGCTGGAGCTCACCCTCGACCCCAAGCACCCGCTGGTCTCGGTGATGCCGCAGGCCGTGCCGGGGTGGGACGTGAAGGTCGAGAAGACCAAGCTCGACAAGCCGGTGCAGATGCACGGCAAGTCGATCGACGAGGCCGTCAGCAAGGTCACCTGGACCGGCGGCAAGATCGAGCCCGGTCAGTTCCAGCAGTTCCCGCTGTCCGTCGGCCAGCTGCCGACCGACGCCGACGAGCTCGTCTTCAAGGCGCTCCAGACCTACTCCGACGACGACGTCGTCCGCTGGATCGACCCCTCCAAGCCGGGCGGTGAGGAGCCGGAGCACCCGGCTCCCGTCCTCAAGCTCGTCGCGAAGGGCGCCGCCACGGGTGGCGCGGGCGATCACCACCACGACGACGCCAAGGGCGACAAGGACGCGAAGGACGAGAAGAGCGACAAGGTGACCGCCACCGCCGAGGAGAAGAGCGACGGCGGCGGCGACACCACCGCCCGCGTCCTCGGCGTCGTCGGCATCGTCGTCGGCGCGGCGGGCGTCGCCTTCGGCGTGCTCACCGGGCGCCGTCGCCGCGACACCGCCGCCTGACGGCGGCGACGCCGCACAGCGAGAAGCGAGAAGCACGGAAGGCCGGGCCGAGGGGCGTCATGCCCCTGGCCCGGCGAGACCGACCACCTCTGGAGAAATACTCCATGCGCACCAAGTTCCTCGGCGCGGTCCTCGCCGCGACCGCCGCGCTCACCCTGACGGCCTGCGGCGGCTCGGGCGACGGCGACAAGCCCGCCGCCGATGTCTCCGCCGAGCCGAAGAAGGCCGGGGCGATCACCCTCGACACCCCCAAGGCCAAGCCGGACCTGGTCCTGACGGACACGTCCGAGAAGAAGTACGAGCTGGTCAAGGAGACCAAGGGCCGCCCCGTCCTGCTCTACTTCGGCTACACCTACTGCCCCGACGTCTGCTCGACGGTCGTCTCCGACGTCGCCGCCGCCGAGAAGAAGCTGCCCAAGGCCGACCAGGAGAAGCTCCAGGTCGTCTTCGTCACCACCGACCCCGAGCGGGACACCCCCAAGCGGATCCGTGAGTGGCTCGACGCCCAGGGCGGCCAGGACATAGTCGGCCTGACCGGCGACTTCGCCACGATCCAGGCGGCCGCCAAGCCGCTGGGCATCCTCGTCGAGCCCGCCAAGAAGGAGAAGGACGGCTCCGTGACCGTCAGCCACGGCGCCGAGGTCGTCGGCTTCTCGCCGAAGGACGACGCCGGCCACTGGATCTACACCGCTTCCACCACGTCCGACCAGTACGCCCAGGATCTCCCGAAGATCGTCAAGGGGGAGAACCCGTGATGCGCCCGAAGAAGATGAACAAGACCACCGTCGCCACCGCCACCGCCCTGCCGCTCGTCCTCGCCGGCGGGCTGCTGCTGATCACCGGCTGCCAGTCGGAGAAGGACCGCCTGTCCGTCTCCTCCGGCAAGCCCGGACTCTCCGTCAGCGGCGCCTATCTGCCGCAGCCCGCGATGGCCGACATGGCCGCCGCGTACTTCACCGTCGAGAACGACGGCGGCAAGGCCGACCAGCTCGTGAAGGTCACCAGCCCGCTCTCGTCCGACGTCACGATGCACACCACCGAGGGCTCGCAGATGAAGCACGCGGCGAAGCTGGAGGTGCCCGCCAAGGGCAAGCTGTCGCTGTCGCGCGGCGGTACGCACCTGATGCTGGGCAAGCTCGACCACAAGCCGCAGACGGGCGAGAAGGTCGAGTTCACCCTGCACTTCGCCACCTCGGCACCGATCAAGATCAAGGTGCCGGTCGAGAGCGCGTCGTACCGCCCCAAGGACTGACGCGGAGATGAGGACCCCGACCGCCGTACGACGCGGGGTGTCGCTTCCCGGCGCCTTCCTCGGCACCTTGCTCGGCACCTTCCTCGTCGCGCTGTTGTGCGTGCTGACCCTCGGCGCGGGCACCGCGTCCGCGCACGCGGCGCTCACCGCCACCGACCCCGCCGACGGGTCGGTGGTGGCCACCGCGCCCGCGCGGGTCACCCTCACCTTCTCCGAAGGGGTGCTGCTCAGCCCCGACTCGGTGCGGGTGCTCGACCCGCGCGGCGAACGCGTCGACCAGGGCAGGCCGCAGCACGACGGCGGACGGAACGGGACCGCGACCGTCGCGCTGCGCGCCGGCATCGCCGACGGCACGTACACGGTGGCGTGGCAGGCGGTCTCGGCGGACAGCCACCCAGTGGCCGGGGCCTTCACCTTCTCGGTCGGGGCGCCCTCGAAGACGACCGTGACCGTCGACTCGGCGGCCACCCGGACCGATCCGGCCGTCGCGGCCTTCTACGCGATCGGCCGGTACGCGGCGTACGCGGGCTTCGTCCTGCTCGTCGGCGGCTGTGTCTTCGCCGGGGTGTGCCGTTCGTCGCGGGCGGTGCAGCGCGTCGCGGTGGGCGGCTGGATCACGCTGTTCGTCTCGACGGTGGCGCTGTTGCTGCTGCGGGGTGCCTTCACGAGCGGCAAGGGGATGGGTTCCGTCCTCGATCTGTCGCTGCTGGGCGGCGTGTTGTCCACCAAGCCGGGGGCGGCGCTGCTGTCGCGTCTGCTGCTGCTGAGCGCGGCGGCGGTGTTCCTGGCGGTGCTGTTCGGCACGTACGCCCAGGAGGACGACGGGCGGACGCCCGACCGGACGCTCGGGCGCCGCCGGGACATCGCCTGGGGGCTCGGCGTCGGCGGCACGCTCGTCGCGGGCGGCCTCGCGGCGACCTGGGCGCTGGCCGAGCACGCGTCGGCGGGCCTCCAGCCGTGGCTGGCGATGCCGGTGGACGTGGCGCACCTGCTGGGCGTCGCGGTGTGGCTGGGCGGGCTGGCGGCGCTGCTGGCCACGCTGTGGTCGGGCGAACGGATCCGGCGGTCGGCGGTCGCGCGGTTCTCCCGGACGGCGTTCGTCTCGGTCTGCGTGCTGGTGGCGACCGGGCTCTACCAGTCCTGGCGGCAGGTCGGTTCGTGGGACGCGCTGACGGGCACCGAGTACGGGCGCTGGCTGCTGGTGAAGGCCGCGCTGGTGGTCGTCATGGTGGGCATCGCGTTGCTGTCCCGCCGCTGGACGGGGCGGCTCGCGGACGCGCCCGAGCCCAGGCGGGCGACGGCCCGGAAGAAGCCGGCATCCGGCACGGGCGCGAAGCCGACGGCCGGCGCCGGCGCGAAGGCGGCGGCCGGCCCTGGCGCCGACGCGGCGTCCGGTGCGGCCGACGCGGCGTCCGGTGCGGCCGGCGCGGCGTCCGGTGCGAAGGACGCCGGTGCGAAGGATGCCGCCGTCCCCGAGGCTCCCAAGGTGCCGGCAGGCGATCCCGTGCGGGCGGCGCAGCTCGCCCGGCAGCGGGCGGCGCGCGAGAAGGCCGCCGGGCGGCGCGCGCGGGACGCGGACACCGGCCGCACCGGGCTGCGCCGCTCCGTCCTCGCCGAGGCGGGCGTCGCCGTCGTCGTGCTCGCCGTCACCACCGCGCTCACCGGCACCCAGCCCGGCCGGGCCGAGACCGAGCAGCGCCGGGCGGCGGCGGGCCGGACGGCCGCGCCGTCGGCGGCCCGGCCCGCCGAGGTGCGGATCGCCTACGACACGGGCGGCGCAAACGGCAAGGGCACGGCCCGCGTGACCGTCGACCCCGCCCGCACGGGCGCCAACACCCTCACCGTCACTCTGACGGACCCGTCCGGGCGCCCTGTGGACGTACCGGAGCTGACACTGTCCATGACCGAGAAGGAAAAACAGATCGGTCCCCTGCGGGCCGCGCTGGAGCGTCAGTCCGCCGGACTGTGGAAAGCCAAGGATTTCCGGCTGCCCATGGCCGGCGACTGGCAGCTGTCCCTGACCGTACGGACCTCGGACATCGACCAGGTCACCGAGATCGAGAACGTGAAGATCATCTGATGGCTGACACGACTGACACCACGGCCGGCGGAGTCGCCGGGGACGACGCACGCGAGATCAGCGGCAAGGCGGGCGGCAAGCGCGCCGGGAAGAGCGCCGGGGCCCGCCCCGGCACCGGACCGGGCGGCCCGTCGAAGGACCGCACGCGGCCCGACAAGAGCACCGGCAGTCCCGCCAAGGACGGCCCCGTCACCCGGGGCGGAGGCGGCGACGCGGCGAGAACCGCCGCGGCGTCCGGCCCCCCCGGCGCACCGGCCGACGGGGTCTCCCGCCGGCGGCTGCTGGGCACGGCGGGCGCCGCCGGCGCGGCGGCGCTCATCGTGGGCGGGGTCGCGGGGGCCACCGGGGCCGAAGCGGTGCGCGGCAAGCCCACGCCGCTGTCCGACGTCGGCTCGGGCGTCGCGCCCTTCCACGGCACCCACCAGTCGGGCATCATCCAGCCCGCGCAGGCGCACGGTCATCTGATCGCCTTCGACCTCACCGCCGGGACCGACCGCAAGGGCGCGGCCGCGCTGATGCGCCGCTGGTCCTCGGCGGCGGCGGAGATGATGGCCGGCCGGGCGCCCCAGGGCGACGATCTGGGCATCGCGCTGGACGCGGGCCCGTCGTCCCTGACGGTCACCTTCGGCTTCGGCCGCACGTTCTTCGACCGCGTCGGGCTGACGGACCGGCGGCCCGACGCGCTGGAGCCGCTGCCCGTCTTCACCGCCGACGCCATCGACAGCAAGCGGAGCAACGGCGACCTGTGGGTGCAGATCGGCGCCGACGACGCGCTGGTCGCCTTCCACGCCCTGCGGCTGCTCCAGAAGGAGGCGGCGGGCTCGGCCCGGGTGCGCTGGCAGATGACCGGCTTCAACCGCACGCCCGGCGCGACCGCGCAGCCGATGACCGGCCGCAATCTGATGGGCCAGATCGACGGGACGAACAACCCGAAGCCGTCGAGCTCCGACTTCGCCCGGAAGATCTTCGTGCCGGACGACCAGCAGGGCGTGGATTCCTGGATGACGGGCGGCTCGTACGCGGTCGTCCGGCGCATCCGGATGCTGCTGGACAGCTGGGACAACCTGTCGGTCGACCGCCAGGAGCGCGTGATCGGCCGCCGGAAGGCGGACGGCGCACCGCTGTCCGGCGGTACGGAGACCACCCGCGTGGACCTGGAGAAGATGGGCACGGACGGCGCGCTGGCCATCCCGGGCGACGCCCACATCCGGGTGGCGGCCCCGGCCAACAACCGCGGCGCGGCGATGCTGCGGCGCGCGTTCTCCTACCACGACGGCTTCCTCGACGACGGCGCCCCGGACGCGGGCCTGCTGTTCATCGCCTGGCAGGCGGACCCGCTGAAGGGCTTCGTCCCGGTCCAGCGGAAGCTGGACCGCGGCGACGGGCTCTCCCGCTTCCTCCGCCACGAGGCCAGCGCCCTCTTCGCCGTCCCGGGCGGCTGCGAAGAAGGCGGCTACGTGGGCCAGCACCTGCTGGAGGGGTGAGCGTCCGGCTCCGGGGGGCGTCCTCGGAGCCGGGATCGGTAGGGTGGACGGCCGAGCGTTCCGTGCCCCTTCCGGAGGAAAACCATGAGGTCGGCAACCCGCTACACCTACCTCGGCCCCGAGGGCACGTTCACCGAGGCCGCCCTGCGCACCCTCCCCGAGGCGGCCACCCGCGAGCTGGTCCCCATGGTCTCCGTGCCCGCCGCCCTCGACGCGGTGCGCTGCGGCGATGCTGCGGCCGCGCTCGTACCGATCGAGAACTCGGTCGAGGGCGGCGTCACCGCGACCCTCGACGAACTCGCCACCGGCGAACCTCTGATGATCTACCGCGAGGTGCTGCTGGAGATCGCCTTCGCGCTCCTCGTCCGCCCGGGCACACGGCTGGCGGACATCAAGACGGTGACCGGTCACCCGGTCGCGCAGCCGCAGGTGCGCAAGTGGCTGGCGGCGAACCTGCCGGACGCGGTGTGGGAGTCGTCCGCGTCCAACGCGGACGGCGCGCGGCTGGTCCGCGAGGGCCGGTACGACGCGGCGTTCGCCGGGGAGTTCGCGGCGGCGACGTACGCGCTGGAGCCGCTCGTCACCGGCATCCACGACGCGGAGAACGCCCAGACCCGCTTCGTCCTGGTCGGCCGCCCGGCGCGGCCGGCGGCGCGGACGGGGGCGGACCGGACGTCGCTGGTGATGTGGCAGCGGGACGACCATCCGGGCGCGCTGCTGGAGTACCTCCAGGAGTTCGCGGTGCGGGGCGTGAACCTCATGCGGATCGAGTCGCGGCCGACCGGCGAGGGCATGGGGCGCTACTGCTTCTCCGTCGACTGCGAGGGGCACATCACGGACCGCCGGGTGGCCGAGGCGCTGATGGGGCTGAAGCGGACGTGTGCCGAGGTACGGTTCCTCGGTTCGTACCCGCGTGCGGGTGTCGCCCCGGGTGAGCGGTCGGACGAACGTCCGGGGACGACGGACGGCGACTTCGTGGCGGCGGCGGACTGGCTGGCACGCTGCCAGGACGGCCGGGCCTGAGCGGTTGTCCGGGCGATTGCCTGAGCGGTTGCCTGAGCGGTTGTCCCCAGGCCGCCCCCGGGTTTCCCACAGGGTTACCCACAGACTTATCCACAGGGCGTTCTCGACCTGGGGATAAGTCGATAGAGCGAGACTCCGGGAAAACGTACGAAACGGGCAATGGTCGACAAATCTCTCCGCCGACCCGGCGCGGCCGTCCACAGCCACCAATTCCCGCACTTCCCGCCCATCCGTCAGTCGAAATGCCTCGAACAACCCTTTAGGGGGAGTGAACGTCACCCCAAAGGGTGGCCGTAAGGGGTTTGCCTCATGAAACTCTGACGAATGACAGATCAAACGGAATCTCTGATTCCGACATCCACAGATTTCCCGCACACCCTGTGGACAAAGAAGCGGAACCGCTCACTCCTGTGGACAACAACGGCCCTCAACTCCCGCCAACTGCCGTCTTCCACAAGGCCTCACGGCTCGACGGCAAGCCCGTCGCCCCGCTTTCCGGAATTCCCAGAGTTGGACAAATCACAACCAAAGGGAATATCGCGTCGAGCAACCGCAGCGCACAACGGTAGCCTGGAGGGGTGATTGACCTTCGCCTGCTCCGTGAGGACCCCGACCGTGTGCGCGCGTCCCAGCGCGCCCGTGGAGAGGACGTCGACGTCGTCGACGCGCTGCTCTCCGCCGACGAACGGCGCAGGTCGTCCAGCGTCCGCTTCGACGAGCTCCGCTCCGAGCAGAAGGCGCTCGGCAAGCTCATCCCCAAGGCCACCGGCGACGAGAAGGCCGAGCTGCTGAAGAAGGCCGGCGAGCTCTCCGCCGCCGTCAAGGCCGCCGACGCCGAGCAGGACGAGGCCGCCGCCGAGGCGCAGCGCCTGCTGCTCCGGATCGGCAACATCGTCCACCCCGACATCCCGCGCGGCGGCGAGGACGACTTCGTCGTCCTGGAGACCGTCGGCACCCCCCGCGACTTCGCCGCGGAGGGCTTCGAGCCCAAGGACCACCTGGAGCTCGGCCAGGCGCTGGGCGCCATCGACGTCGAGCGCGGCGCCAAGGTGTCCGGCTCCCGCTTCTACTACCTGACGGGTGTCGGCGCGCTGCTGGAGCTCGCCCTCGTCAACGCCGCGATCGCCCAGGCCACCGCCGCCGGCTTCACGCCGATGCTCACGCCCGCGCTGGTCAAGCCGCGCGCCATGGAGGGCACCGGCTTCCTCGGCCAGGCCGCGCAGGACGTCTACCACCTGGAGAAGGACGACTTCTACCTGGTGGGCACCTCCGAGGTCCCGCTCGCCGCGTACCACATGGACGAGATCCTCGACGCGGAGCAGCTGCCGCTGCGCTACGCGGGCTTCTCCCCGTGCTTCCGCCGCGAGGCCGGTACGTACGGCAAGGACACCCGGGGCATCTTCCGCGTCCACCAGTTCGACAAGGTCGAGATGTTCTCGTACGTCCTCCCGGAGGAGGCCGAGGCCGAGCACGCCCGCCTGCTGGAGTGGGAGAAGCAGTGGCTGACCAGCCTGGAGCTGCCCTTCCACGTGATCGACACGGCCACCGGTGACCTCGGCTCCTCGGCCTCCCGCAAGTTCGACTGCGAGGCCTGGATCCCGACCCAGGGCAAGTACCGCGAGCTGACGTCCACGTCCAACTGCGACGAGTTCCAGGCGCGCCGGCTGTCCGTCCGGGTGCGCGAGGGCAAGAACGTCCGTCCGCTGGCGACGCTCAACGGCACCCTGTGCGCCGTGCCGCGCACGATCGTGGCGCTGCTGGAGAACCACCAGCAGGCCGACGGCTCGGTGCGCGTGCCCGAGGTCCTCCGCCCGTACCTGGGCGGCCGTGAGGTCCTGGAGCCCACCGCCAAGTGACGCCCCCGGTCCCGCCGCCGTTCCGTCTGATCGCGACCGACCTCGACGGCACGCTGCTGCGCTCCGACGACACCGTCTCGGAGCGCACCCGCGCGGCCCTCGCGTCGGCCACGGCGGCGGGCGCCGCGCACATCGTCGTCACCGGGCGCACCGTCGCCTGGACCCGGCACATCCTCGACGCGCTGGACTACCGGGGCCTCGCGGTCTGCGGTCAGGGCGCGCAGGTTTACCACGCGGGCGAGCACAGACTGCTGACGTCCGTGACGCTCGACCGGCAGCTGGCCGCGCTGGCGCTCGCCAAGATCGAGGCCGAGGTCGGTCCGCTGCGGCTGGCCGCCAGCCGTGACGGCATGGACGGCGACATCCTGGTCGGCCCCGGCTACCGCCTCCAGGAGGGGCCGCTCCCGGTCGTTCCGATCAACGAGGCGAGCGAGCTGTGGGCCGCTCCGCTCAACAAGGTCTACCTCCAGCACCCCACCCTCGACGACGACGCCCTGGCGGAGGTCGCGCGGGCGGCCGCGGGCGGCTTCGTCGGCGTGACGATGGCCGGCTCGGGGATAGTCGAGCTGCTGCCGCTGGGCCTGAGCAAGGCCACGGGCCTGTCGCTCGCCGCACGCCGGCTGGGCGTCAAGGCCGCCGACACGATCGCGTTCGGCGACATGCCCAACGACGTCCCGATGTTCGGCTGGGCCGCCCACGGCGTCGCCATGGCCAACGCCCACCCGGAGCTCAAGGCCGTGGCGGACGATGTCACCGCCTCGAACGAGGAGGACGGGATCGCGGTCGTCCTGGAGCGTCTCTTCGGCTGAGCGCCGCGTCCTTGGCCGCTCCTGCGGCCTGCCTGGCCGTCCCGGCCGCTTGTCTGGCTGCCTCAGCCGCCTGTCTGGCCGTCCCGGCCGCCTCCAGCGCGGCCCGGCGGGCCCGGCCGGGGTCCCAGCGCCAGGGCGGCCGGTCCCGGGTCAGCGACCAGCAGGCCAGGCCCAGCCCCAGGGCGATCGCGTGGCCGATGTCGGTGAACGTGCCGCCGGTCAGCAGCGGCACGGCGAAGAAGGCCACCGCTCCCACGAGGTAGAGCCAGCGCCACGGCCTCGGGACGCGATAGGTGAGAACGCCGACGGCCCCGGCGAGCCCGTAGGAGACGCCGATGTCGACGACGTGCTTCATCGAGCGCGGCGCCGAGTGGCTCTCGATCGCCCGCAGCAGGATCTGCTGGCTGATCAGCGTCGCCGCGACATGGGCGACCGCCACCACGCACAGCCAGCGCAGGGTGCCCAGCCAGCGCTCGACGTTGGCGTGGAAGAGCTCGAACAGCACGGCGTAGAGGGCGAACGACGACGGGCTCACGATCCAGAAGCCGCTGATCAGCAGGGACTCCAGCGGATGCTTGTTGAGCTCGTGGATGTTGCTGCTGGTGCGGTGGAGGAGGAACGCCTCCAGGCCCTCGCTCGCCGACGCGATGACGAGGCTGGTGATGCCGATGATCAGCAGCCAGATGTGCGTGCCGGGCGAGGAACGGACCCAGGAACGTATCCCGTCGACTACCACCCTTAGACGGTAGCCCGGGAGTCCTCGCAGCGCAGTTGTAGGATGACTGGGCAACCGGTTGAATCAGGAACGTCACAGAGCCCGTCCGGAGGACAGATGGCACTGCGAGCGGCGGGACGCCAGTCCCTCGTGGACACCGTCGTGGAACAGCTGCGCGCCCAGGTGGCCGCCGGCGAATGGCGGGTCGGGGAGCGCATCCCGACCGAGCACGCCCTCGCCGAGCAGCTGAAGGTCGGCCGCAACACGGTCCGCGAGGCCGTCCGCGTCCTCGTGCACGCCGGGATGCTCCGCTCCCGGCAGGGCGAGGGCACCTTCGTGGTCTCCACGGCCGACCCCGCCGAGGTGATGCGCGGACTGCGGCGCGCCGGAGTGCGTGACGTCCTGGAGCTGCGCATCGCCCTGGAGGCCGAGGCCGCCCGGCTCGCGGCGCTCCGCCACGAGCCCGCCGACCTGGAGCGGATGCGCGCCGCGCTCGACGCCCAGACGGCCTTCGAGGACCCCGACGGCCAGCCCGACTCCGGCAATCTGGAGCTGTACGCGGACCACGACGTGGAGTTCCACCGGGCTGTCGTGGAGGCCGCGCACAACAGCGCCCTGACGGCCACGTACACCTGGTTCAGCAGCTCGGTGCGCGAGGCGCTGGTCACCGCCCTCGACGACCGCGACATGCCGCGCATCGTCCACGGCGACCACCACGCCCTCATGGAGGCCATCGCCTCCGGCGACCCCGACGCGGCCGCCCGCGCCGCCCGGACCCTGCTCGAGCGCCCCAAACAGGCCGTCGAGTCCCTGCTCACCGAGAGCTGACGCGCGCGTCCGAGCCTCACCTCACCTCACCTCACCGGGAGCCGACCGCCCCGGCATTTCCTCGCACCACCCCTGGAGGCACCCCCTTGTCCGAAACGAGGTCCGACACCCCCGACATAGCGCCGGACGGCACAGCGCCGGCCGACACAGCGCCGGCCGACACGGCGCCGGCCCGTACGGAGCCGGTCGGCTCGCCCGCCCGGCGGGGCGCCCTCGCCCACCCCGCGTTCGCCATGCTCGGCATCGTGCTCGCCTCGCTGAACATGCGGGCGGCGCTCGCCGGGGTCTCGCCGCTCATGGGCGAGATAGGCGGCCACTTCCATCTCTCGGCGGCCATGAGCAGCCTGGTGACCACGATCCCGCTGGTCTTCATGGGCCTCGGCTCGATCGCCGCGCCCCGGCTCGCCCGGCGCTTCGGCACGGAGGCCGTGCTGTGCGGCGCGCTCGTGCTGTTGTGCGGGGGCATCCTGCTGCGCGTCGCGCCGCCCGTCGTGGCGCTGTTCGTGGGCTGCGCGCTCGTCGGCACCGCGATCGCCCTGCTGAACGTGCTGATGCCGGGCCTGGTCAAGCGGGACTTCCCGGACCGCGCCGCGAGCATGACCGCGCTCTACTCCACCACGCTGATCCTCGGCGCCACGGGCTCGGCCGCGCTGTCCGTGCCGCTGGAGAACGCCCTGGGCGGCTGGCGGGGCTCGCTGGCCTCCTGGGCGCTGCTCGCCGCCGTGGCGGCCCTCGTCTGGCTGCCGCAGGCGGTCCTCACCCGGCGCGACGCGGCCCGGACGGACGCACCCGCCGGCCGGCCCGCCGACCTGCCGGACGACGGCCCCCGGCTCACCCGGTCGCCGCTGGCCTGGCAGGTCACGCTGATGATGGGCACCCAGTCGCTGATCGCCTACGTGTGCATCGCCTGGATGCCGACGATCTTCACCGACCACGGGATGAGCAAGGGCGAGGCCGGTCTGGTCTACGCGTTCTACACGCTGGTGCAGATGGCCGGTTCGTTCGTCGTGCCGCTGATCGCGGGCCGGATGCGCGACCAGCGCGTACCGGTGGTCGCCGTGGTGGCCCTGATGGCGGCGGGCGTCACCGGCCTGCTGATCGCCCCCGTGGCGGGCGCGTGGGTGTGGGCGACGCTCATGGGCGTGGCCCAGGGCGGACTGCTGGGCCTGGCCCTGACGTTCATGGTGCTGCGCACCCGCGACGCGCACACGGCCTCCCGGCTGTCGGGCATGGCCCAGACGTGGGGCTATCTGCTCGCCTCTGTCGGCCCGTTCGCGATCGGCTGGGTGTACGGGACGACGGACAGCTGGACGCTGCCGGTCTCGCTGCTCCTCGTCGCCTGCGCGGCGCTGCTCTTCCTCGGGCTGGGCGCCGGGCGCGATCGGAAGATCTGAGGCGTTGGGGGAGTGGAGGGGCGGCCCCGCGCCGCCCCTCCACTCCCCCGTTCGCCGATCGCAGTTCGTCGATCGGCGAACGCCGATCGCCGTCGCAGTTCGCAGGAGGAATCCGCCGTCATGCGCGCAGCATCCCGGATCACCGTCCCGGCCCGCCTGGTCGAGTACCACGACGACGCGTCCGAGGGCGAGGGCGGCCCCGAGTGGATCGCCGCGCTGCCGGACCTGGCGGCGGACTTCCTCGACCGCTGGCGGCTGCGCGTGGACGGCCCGGCGGCACACGGCATGGTGGCGCTCGTCCTGCCCGTACGGCGTGCGGACGGCTCCCCCGCCGCGCTGAAGCTCCAGCCGGTCACCGAGGAGAGCGCCGGTGAGGCACCGGCGCTGCGGGCCTGGGCGGGCGCGGGAGCGGTCGAACTCCTCGGCCACGACCCGGAGTCCGGCACGATGCTGCTGGAGCGGCTGGACGCCGGCCGCTCGCTCCAGGACGTCCCGGACGCGGAGGCGGCGCTGCTGTCGCTGACGGAGCTGCTGGGACGGCTGCTGAAGGCGCCCGTACCGGCCGGGATGCGGACGCTGGGCGAGGTGGCGGAGGCCATGCTGGCGGACGTGCCGCGGGCGCTGCCCGCCCTGTCCGACGCGGCCGAGCGCGCCCTGCTGCTGGACTGCGCGGCCGCCGTCCGGGAGGTCGCCGGCGAGCCGGGCGACCGGCTGCTGCACTGGGACCTGCACTACGAGAACGTGCTCGCGCCCCTGCCCGGTACGGACAGGGGCGCGTGGCTGGCGATCGACCCCAAGCCGCTGGTGGGCGACCCGGGCTTCGATCTGATGCCGGCTCTGGACAACCGCTGGGACGACATCGTCGCCACCGGTGACGTGACCCGGGCGGTGCGCCGGCGCTTCGACCTCATGACGGACCTGCTGGGCCTGGACCGCGAGCGTGCGGCGCGCTGGACTCTCGCCCGGGTCCTCCAGAACTCCCTGTGGGACGTGGAGGACGGCGAGACCCGCCTTCAGCCGGAGCAGATCGCCGTCGCGAGGGCGCTGCGGGTGTGAGGCCCGCTGCCGGAGCGCTCCCTACTCCTCCCCGGCCAGCGTCAGCGCCCGCAGCTTGCGCGCCGCGAAGTACGTACCGGCCACGGTCGCGACGACCAGCAGCGTCAGCCCCAGGGGCAGCGACACCTGGGCGGTGATCGCCCCCTCCGCGGCGATCCGCTGGGCCAGCGCCAGCGCCCACTGCTGCACGCTGAGCGTCCGCGCTCCCGGGATGAGGCTGCCGAACAGCGACTCCCAGACGAGGGCGTAGACGAGACCGGCGATGACCGCGTGCCGGGTGACCGTCCCCAGGAAGAGGAAGATCGCGCTGTAGGCCACGGAGGCGACCGCGGCGGCGACGGCGTAGGCCACGGCGATCTGCTGGCTGTTGCCGTTGAGCACGAACCCGGCGATGAGCGTGGGGACCGCCGAGAAGGCGATGGCGACGCCGATCGCGACGATCAGCTTGGTGACGATGATGACGTGCCGTTTGACGGGCTTGGCCAGGAGGTAGACGACGGATCCGTCGTCGATCTCCGGGCCGATCGCGCCCGTACCGGCGATCACACCGATGAGCGGGACCATCGTGGCCAGCGCGAAGCCGCCCAGGACATTGGCGGCGGTCTCGTCGTCCGCGCCGCTCAGCGCCCGGATGGCGATCGAGATCGCCAGCAGCAGGGCGGGCAGGGCGAAGAGGACGGCGGCGCGGCGGCGGCCGAGGAGGCCCCGGTAGGTCAGCCGGGCGACGGTCGGGTGGTAGATCTGGTGGAGTGCCATCGTGAGCCTCCTTTCAGGCCGTGACGAGGTAGGAGAAGACCGATTCCAAGGACTCGTCGGAGGGCGAGACCGTCAGGAGCCGGATGCCGTGCGCGCGGGCCACGCGCGGCAGGAGTTCGGTGAAGCGGGTGAAGTCGACGGCCTGGACGCGCAGAGCGCCCTCCTGGACGTCCACCTCGATGCCCGCGGTCGACGGGTCGGCGATGAGCGCGGCGGCCAGGGCACGGTCGTCGCTCGACCGTACGAGATAGCGGTGCGGTCGGTCCGTCATCAGCCGGCGGATCTTGCGGAAGTCGCCCGACGCGGCGTGCCGGCCGGCGACCACGACCTCGATATGGGCGGCGAGCTGCTCGACCTCCTCCAGGATGTGGGAGGAGAACAGCACGGTCCGGCCCTCGTCGCCCATGGCCCGCAGCAGATCCATCAGCTGCATCCGCTGGCGCGGGTCCATGCCGTTGAAGGGCTCGTCGAGGAGGAGCACGGACGGCTCGTGGACGAGCGCGGAGGCCATCTTCACGCGCTGCCGCATGCCCTTGCTGTATGTGGCGATCTTGCGGTCCTGCGCGTACTCCATCTCGACCGTGGCGAGGGCGCGTTGGGCCTCCTTCGCGCCCAGCCCGTGGAGCTCGGCGTTGGCCAGCACGAACTCCTTGCCGGTCAGGAAGTCGTACATCGCCTCGCGCTCGGGGACGACGCCGATGTGGCGGTAGATCCGCTCGTTGCGCCAGATCGGCTCGCCGTCGAGCGTGACCGTTCCGGTCGAGGGCGCGAGGAAACCACCCATCATGTTGATGAGAGTGGACTTGCCCGCTCCGTTGGGGCCGAGCAGCCCGGTGACGCCGGGGGCGACGGACATGGACACGTCGTTGACGGCGACGACGTTCCCGAACCAGCGGGAGACGTTGTCGATGTGGATGGTCGTCACAGCCCGGCCTTTCGGTAGCGGCTCATCAGGAGGCCGTAGGAGCCGGCGATCACACCGAGGAGCACGGCGAGATAGACGACGCCCGCGCCCGTGCCGGGGCCATGGGTTTCGGGGAAGGCGCTGGTGGCGCCGAGGAACGCCGTCTGGACGCCGTCGATGAGGGTGATCGGGGAGAAGAGGCCGAGCCAGCTGACGAGCGAGGGGTTGTCGCTGGCCAGGGCGATTCCCTGGACGGTGGTGACCGCGCCATAGGGAATCGTCAGTACGGCGATGACGCCCGCGACGCCGAAGCCCCGGCGCGGGGTGAGCGCGGCGACGACCAGGCCGATGCCTGCGAAGAGGAGCGAGAGCAGGGTCACGGAGACCAGCCCCTGGGCGAAGCCCTTCGTCTGTTCGGCGAAGTCCAGCTTGGCGAGCAGGGCACCCACGTAGAGGATCAGCAGCGGGGTGGCCGTCAGGACGAACAGCGCCGAGGCCATCGCCGCGAACTTGGCGACGACGTAGTCGACGCGCTCGATCGGGCGGGAGAAGTACAGCGGCACGGTCTTGAACCGCAGGTCCCGCGAGACCGACTGGGGGGCCTGCGCGGCCAGGTAGAGGCCGATGACCGCCTGGAGGTAGATCGCGTAGCGCGTGTACTCCATGGGCAGCCGGTTCATCTTCGTGGTGACGGCGACGGCGACCACGATCGCGGCCGGGAGGCACATCACGCCGAAGAGGATCATCGGCAGCACCTTGGACTTCGCCGACCGGCCGAGGCCGTAGGCGCCGCGCAGGCTCTGGGAGAACAGCGAGCGCCGGGCGTAGGCGCGGCCGAGGCGGGGGCCGCTGTAGTCGCGGTAGCCGATGTTGTGGATGACGTCCTGGGAGCGGTGGCCGCGCCCCGGTGCCGTCGTGGTCTCAGGCGGCATCGACGGTGCCTCCGTTCTGCTGCGCGCGCTTGTCGCTCTTCTTCTGCTTCTGCTGCCAGCCGGCGCCCCACGCGGGCGCCTGGGCCGGCGCGCCGGGAGTGCCGGGGGCTCCGGGGG
>NZ_JAILXP010000790.1 GCF_020740895.1 Streptomyces sp. UNOB3_S3
GGTGCGGGGTCGGTGGGGGTGTCATCGGCACCGCGACGGCCGGTGGACGCCGGGTCGGCGGGCCCTGCATCGGCACGAGCCGATTCGGCGGACGCGGCAGCGGCACGACGGCGCCCGGCCGACGCGGGGCGCTTCTTCCGCTTGGCCGCGGCGCGGGGGCGGTCGGCCGGATCGGCGCCGGACTGGTCGGCGGGCGAAGCCTCGCCGTCGGAACGGCGTGCGGGGTCGGGGACGGCCCCGTCCATGGACGACGACCTCAGGCCGTCGTCAGGCGAACGCTCCCTGCTGGACGCGGGGATCGAGGCGGCCGGCGCGGAGCTGCCGGCGGAGGGGGTCCGGGGCGCAGCCCCGGTTTCGGGAAGGGGAGGGTCAGGGGAAAACAACGTGTCGTAGAACCGCACTCCCGCGAACGGCACATCAAGCCGCCCCGCATCCACCCCCCGCTCACTCTGAGGCGGCACAAACGGTTCCGCGAACGGATCCGCGTCGAAGTCGAAGCGGAACC
>NZ_JAILXP010000791.1 GCF_020740895.1 Streptomyces sp. UNOB3_S3
GGCGGGGGCGCGAGGGGGCCGCAGGCCCTCTCGGAAACGGTGAAAGGGCGGGACCGGGGCGGAACCCCCGGTTGCGACGGCCCGCACCCTGCCTACGCTGGGGAAACACCATGGCCCGCACCCCGTCTCTCCGCGACGCCGCGCGCCGCGCCGTCTGGGCCACCCTCGCCGGCTGCGCCGGCTTCTACGGCTTCGCCCACGCCCTGGGCGACCGCACCCTCGGCCTCTACGCCATCTTCGGCGTCCTCCCGCTGGTGCTGTTCTCGCAGATCCCTGGCCCCGGCCGGCACCGCACCCGCGTCCTCCTCGCGATGGTGCCGGTCGGCTGGGTCATGGTCACGGCGGGCACCCTGCTGGCCGTGCGCGGCTGGGCCGCCGCGGCGGGCATGTTCGCCGTGGGCTTCCTCGTCGCCTTCGCGGCGACGGGCGGGCCCGTACCGGCCGGGCTGAGCGCGGCCGCCCAGCTCTTCTACATCCTTCCCTGCTTCCCGCCCTACGCCCC
>NZ_JAILXP010000792.1 GCF_020740895.1 Streptomyces sp. UNOB3_S3
CCAGGACACGCTCGACCTCGGCGTTGAAGTACGCCCCGCCCGTACCGCGCAGCTTCTCGATCTCGGCACGGTTCTTGACGTCCGCGCCGTCCTTCTTGTCCTTCGCACGCTGACGGGCCTCGGCCTCACCGTGCTCCAGGAAGTCCCGGATCGCGTTCGGGTCGCTGCTCTCCAGGGCCTTCTTCGCGGCCTCCTGGACCTCCGGTTCCGGGTCGAACTCCGCGAAGTCCTCGACCAGTTGCCGGTCACGCTCAGCAGACAGCTTGTCCAGCTCGGTGCGCGGCGCGGGAGCCGGCCCGGACGCCGGCTTCGGCAAGGCCGCCGCCAGCCGGTCCAGCGCCGCCAGCGCCTGCGTGGCCGAGACGGACTGCGCCTTCGCCGACGTGGCCGCCGTCGCCTCGCCCGTCGTACCACCCAATATCGCTACGACAACGGCCGTCGAAACAGCCCCTCGTAGCCGTCCGGCCCTCGGCCGGAATCTACCCATCACGGGAAGAACC
>NZ_JAILXP010000008.1 GCF_020740895.1 Streptomyces sp. UNOB3_S3
GGCCCCCCTCGGCCGCCGCCCCCGTCGGCCCACCGGCCTCGGCCTGCTGCCGGTCGTCGGCAAATGCCTGGACGGCCCCGCCTTCCACCGCTACGTCGCCGCCCTCCAGCGGGCCCTGACCGAAGCCATCGACCCGGACCAGGTCGGCGTCCTGCACCTCCAGCACCTTGCCTTCGGCGCCACCCCCGCACTCATCCGGGCCCTGCCCGAGCATCCGCGGATCGCCCTCGTTCACGGCACCGACCTGCTGTTCGCCGAAGCCCACCGCGACCAGCACCAGGTCCTGAGCGACACCGTCCGGTTCGCCGACGCCATCGTCGTGCCGACACCGGCCATGGCCGACCGGCTCCTGCGCATCGCGCCCACCGCCGACCGCACGAAGATCACCCACATCCCCTGGGGCATCCCCGACCGGCTCATCCACCGTCCGCCACGCAGATCGCCCCGGCCGGCCGGCGGCCCGTTCCGGCTGCTGTACGCCGGGCGGCTCACCCCGGAGAAGGGGGCGGAGAACCTGCTGCGGGCCCTGGCGGCCGTCACCGGCGTCGAGCTGAGCATCGCCGCCCCGCAGGACCAGTTCCACACCCTCACCCGCGCCATACGGCAGTCCGCAGTCAAGGTCCGCTACCTCGGCTGGCTCCGCCGCCCGCAGCTGTGGCGAGCCTTCGCCGACCACGACCTGCTCGTCATGCCCTCCACCACCCTCGAAGCCATGGGCCTGGTCGCCCTCGAAGCCCAAGCCTGCGGCCTTCCCGTGCTCTACCAACCCGTCCCCGGCCTGGTGGAGACGCTCGCCGCCTCCGGCACCAGCACCGACTTCACCCGCCCCGCAGCTCTCGCCCGCGACATCGACCGGCTCCGCACCGCCCCGGGGCTGCTGGCGGCCCTGCGGCAGGCCGGGCGGGCCAACGCGGCCCGCTACCCGCTCAGCGCCACCGCCAAGGCCCTGTCCGAACTCGGCCACCAGATCAGCTGACGCTCCCGCCATGTTCCCCAGCCGGGCCCGGCGACGTCACTACGCTGGCGAGCCGGGCCCGCACCGCGACATCGGAGATGTTCATGGAAGACAGCACCGACCGGATCAAGCAGCTCGTGGTGGACGGCGTCCGCGACCAGGTCTACCCCGGTGCGGTGTGGGCCATTGGCGACGCCGCAGGCATGAAGGCCGGAGGGACAGCCGGTGTCCTCGCCCCCGCCGACCCGGGCACCCCGATGCGGCCGGACACGGTCTTCGACGTCGCCAGCCTCACCAAGATCCTTGCCGTCTGGTCCACCATCGGCGCCCTCTGGGAAGACGGCGCTCTGCCCCTCGACGAGCCCCTTGAAGGCTTCTGGACCGAGGTTGCCGACCACCCGCTCAGCCAGGTCACCGCCCGGCAGTTGCTGACCCACACCGCCGGTGTCCCGCTGCGGGCCCAGCTGAAGAACCTCTACGGCACCGACCCCGTCGCCATCCGCGCGGGCGTTCTGCACGAGGCCCTGCACCGCACGCCCGGCGAAGCCGTCGAGTACACCGACCGGGCCGCCCTCATCCTCGGCTACCTCGCCGAACACCTCTCCGGTCAGGGGCTCGACCAGCTCGCCCACACTCGCATCTGGCAGCCGCTCGGCATGGCCAACACCCGCTTCGGCCCGCTCCCGGCCGACCTGGCTGCCCGCTGTGCCCCCACCG
This sequence comes from Streptomyces sp. UNOB3_S3, assembly GCF_020740895.1. GTDB lineage: Bacteria > Actinomycetota > Actinomycetes > Streptomycetales > Streptomycetaceae > Streptomyces. Next base: position 1,673 of record NZ_JAILXP010000008.1, read on the forward strand.
AGCTCGACGAGGACACCGGCCGCCACCTCAAGGGAGTTGCCCACGACTTCTCCGCCCGCCTCCTCGGCGGCGTCTGCGGCATCGCCGGCACCTTCTCCGTCCTTGACGACCTCACCCGCTTCCTGCGGTACATGCTCGACCCCGCAACCGCCCCGGCGGCGGCCGGCTTCGGCCCGAACTGGGTAGAGGAGTCCCTGAGCGTCCAGACCGGCACCCTGGAGCCCGTACGCGGCCTGTTCTGGCACCCCGCCCCCGGCACCGACCCCGCCGACCGCACCTACGTCCACTACGGCTTCACCGGCACCGGCATGTGGATCTCACCCAAACAGGGTGCCTGGGCGGCCTTGCTGACAAACAAGCTCTACTACACCCGCGACCGGCAGCCGCTCACTGAGCTCCGTAACGCGTTCCGCGAGTTGGTGTTCGCATAAGACAGGTTGTCGGAAAGTTGTTTGGGATCTGGCACGCATTCGCTGAATGCGTGCCAGATCCCAAACAACCTGTCGAAGACAACAGGTCATTTTGTCAATCAGTCATGCACGTCAGCTAGAACACATCTGAGGCAGAACCGGGCCTCAGAATGCCATCCGGGGCTGGCTGTCCTCCCAGCTGTAGGCGGCTGATGGTTACGGTTCCATCCGCCGCGATCGAGAAGTCGAAAACACGCCAGATGCGAGCACTTTGGTCGCCCAATGCGCCTGAGACGTAGAACTGCGCCCGCTGTTGGCCGTCGATAGATACCGTAACCCTGGCATCTGACTGGTCAAATGGCTTCTCGCCGCTGAAGTTGTGGACCCAGTAGTGGTAGTCACCTGGAACTGGCACGCTTTGGCCGGCAACTTGCCTTGGGCTAACCACGATGTGCTCGGGGCCTGCCCAATCGACGTCGTCACGGTCGAGGGCGACAAAATCGACTGGGGCTCGCTGTGAGTAGTAGCAGTGGAAAGGAGCGGATCCGGAGGGGTCGGGGCCCGACAAGTGGGAGTCGAGATCCCGCGGGACCGGGACGTTGCCCCCAGGCTGGGATGGGCCTGCTCCCCACGCCAAAGTGCAATCGATCACGTGCGGTACAGGTGATCCGTCAGGGTTTACGACCTGCGGCTGCAATTGAAAGTCGACAGTCACTGTTCCTGTCACTGGGAGCTCTCCTGTGGGTTTCACCGCAGAGCGGTAGCCCTCCTTGCTCGCCTTGAGGCTCTGTCGGCCCGTTAGGCAGACTCCGGTAATTGTGTAGTTGCCCGACTCGTCGGTTGTCGCGGTGAGGACGCCAGCTGGGGAGGTGTTCTGGACTGTTACTTTTGCCCCGGAGATCCTTGTGTTGTTGGTGGCGTCTGTGACGGTTCCGCTGATCGTCACGCATCGGCGCGAGACTACGATGAGGACGTTTCGTACGCCGACATCGGGGATTGGATCTGCCACCTGTTGTGGTGATGTGAAGTCTGTAGAAACGGTCGCTCGCACATGACGCACGCACTCGAACCGGAACACGCCGTCGATCGGATCGGTCGTCGTCACGATTCCGTCCCCGGTTTCCGGGTAAGTGAGGTTGACTTCAACCCCCGGCAGTGGCAGCTGACTGTTGCCGACGACCTCCACCACCTTCCCCTCAACGATGGTGCATACAAGTTGGACAGTACCTACGTCGATCCTGCCTTGTCCGGGCACATCGACCGCGATGTCCCTGCTGACGTAGGTGTCCGCCTCTACCTTGATGGAGAGCGGACCTGGTGGAATGCAATCGCGGGATTGCCCGTCTTCAAGCTTGAAGCGCCCGTTGGCGTCAGTTGTCGCAAGGAAAGGGTGACTGCGGACTGAGTCACCTTCCGATGTCACCCGCGCGCCCTCAACGGCAACACCTTGGCGCCCAACTACCGTTCCCGTGACTTGGGCACAGGACTGGCAGATAACCGTGGTGGGACGCAGGCCAAGACCAGGGCGGACTTCGGTGAACTCGGCAAGGAAGGATGTCTCGCCCTGAAATGGAATTGTGCCGTCCCCGCCGATGTATGCACCGTCCTCCGGACCTGTGACCCGGAACCAATATGGGCCTACACCGGTCCTAGACGGGTCGATCCGAATGGAGACCTCGTCTCCTTGCGAGATCGGGCCCCCGCCGGCCTTCTCGACGTAGAATTCCCACTCATTAGGGTCATCGCCGCTGTAGCCGGGGTAGCCTGACGGGAAGGCGGTGTAGGCCCAGACGAGCGTACCTGGCCCACCCATAACATACGTGACAAGTGTGGTCCCTCCTTGTGGATTGGGACGTACAAGTGTGCTGTGCTCTACGCGCATCAGATTGTTTGACGGTCCCCAGCCGGCGTCGCATGCCATCAGCGAGATCTTGTCTCCGCTCGTCATTGGCCACCTGGTTTGAGGGCGGACGAACAGGAATGTCCCCGCCCAGTCGGGAACCATGTTGCGGGTGGCTTCCAGGACGCCAGCGCCAAAACGAGCTTTAATGAGTCGTCCATCTCCCGTGCGAAGGCGCACTGCGTTCACGTCTACCGTGACCGGCTGACACCCTCCGTCGACGCACTCACACCACTGATTGCATGGCGGCCAGCACTCCATTGTCTCCCCTAGCGGGTAGCGACCGATCGGCGAATAGTGGGCTTCCCTCGCCCTGATCTAGATGTGAAAGGAAAGTTCCGCGAAGCCACGGCTCATAGGAAAGATCACGAATAGCGGCAGTGGAATAGTCGGAGATTTAGACCGTAAGCTAGGAGGTCGATGGTTTCTGACGAAGAGGTAGCGGCCGGAGCTCCTTCCATCGCTCCTCCTAGGCGAGTCCATCCCTGCCACGTGTTGCCGATGCGAGAATATTGCCAGACGGCGTTGTCCATGGAGAGTGCAAAGACATCGATGCGCCCCGATCCCCCGGAAGATGCGGCCGGGTCGCTGGCCAGGAGGCCTCCCAATTCTTGCCAGTCTCCCCAGGCTGAGCCATTCCATGTCCTGTGAAACAGCCGACTCAGTCGTCCACGAGCGAAGCAGTCAAGTCGACCTGGTTCGGGCGCCACTGCCGCTGGAGCTCCAACGAATGGGCCCCCGATATCACTCCACGTTCCCCAACTAGCAGTACTCCACATGCGGTGAGCCAGGCGATTTGCTGTGCTCTTGGCAAAGACATCGATTCGATCGACTCCCCATGAAACTGCGACAGGACTTGACGTAAGTGTTCCCCCCAAGTCCGTCCAGGAAGTCCACGACGAGCCGTTCCATGTCGCCTGCCAGAGGCGGTTGTCAGCACCCCGGGCGAAGCAGTCGACCAGGTTGGATCCCCGTGCTACCGCTGTCGGGGCTCCATCGATCTGACCGCCCAGATCCGTCCAGCCGCTCCAAGTAGCCCCATCCCAAAGGCGCCACAGCACGTGTGCTTCCCAGCTGCGAGCGAACACATGGAGGCGGTCTGCCCAGGAGCAACATCCAACCCCTGGGGCTGTAGTTGGGCCGTCCAGAGACCTCCATGGCCCCCATCGATCCACGTCAAGGCCTGTTGCTGGGGCGGATACTGGACCAGCCGCAAGGATTGGCTTCGCCGCTCGGCCGGCGATCTCAGTGGGCTGGGAGAATCCTTGCTGGCTGTCCTTGCTATCCATGGCGGGGCGAGACCTTAGCGGCGCCTGGAATCCCAGCCGCAGCAAGCGTGGTGCGCCTCATGGTGTGCCCCGGTATGCCGCATGCAATGCGCCCTCCATGCTGTGGCGCTACGTTCTTGGCCGAGTTCAAGAATTGCTACAGCTGCCCGCTCCGGCTAGAGGCGCACGGCAGCGCGCGGGACAGCGGGCGAAGCGCGCAGATGGCGCCAACCGGCATGACTTCCCTGGCGCCGGTTTGCGAAGGCGTCCCCTGGTCAGTCGTCTGTGAAGAGCTGGTGGACTGCGACTCCCAGCACATGGGCCAACGGCTGGAGCCGGTCCACCGAGATGCTGTGGCGGCCTGCCTCGACCCCGGCGTAGAACGAACGGTTCAGCCCCGCCCGCTCGGCAGTAGCGCTCTGCGACAGCCCTGCTCGTTCGCGCAGGCTCCGCAGGCGCCGCGCGAAGACAGCCCGGCTGGCCGGGCCGCTCGTGCCGTTCTCATCCACAACCAGAAACGTAGCGCCCCTCCTCGATCTGTATGATATTTCATACAGATCGAGGAGGTGGGCCGTGAGAGCAAGGTCATCTGGATACGTTTGCATGGTCCCGTCGTCCCTCTCGTCGAAGCGGCTCCTGCCGGTCCCCGGCTTCCGCCGACTGCCGGCCGTCCCCGTTCCCGCCGACGGCGAGTCGTTCGCATCGTGGGTTGACCGGGTGGGCGTCCTGTTGGGCATCAGCCCGGGTCAGGCTGCGCGTGTCCTCGGGCTGGAATGCCGTGCATCAGCACCGTCCACCCGGCCGACCTACTTCGGTGTCGTCCTGACCCCACGGAGTCGGCGCGGTCTCACGGAGGCCACTGGGATCCCGATGCGCCTCCTCCGCGCGATGCAGCTGGCCAGGTACGACGGCACGGTCCTCAGCCTGGCTGGGCTGGATCTCAACGACGAGACGACGCTGACGCCCGTGGCGGCCCGGGAATGGATGATGGTCGCCACAAGCCGGGCCTGCCCGCACTGCCTCGCAGAAAGCGCTGTGTGGCCGTTGTGGTGGCGACTGGGCGTCGCGGCGGTATGCCCTGTGCACCGGTGCCTCCTGATCGACGAATGCCCCGCGTGCGGGGTGCGGCTGCGACGCGGCAGCGGCGGCCTCCGTCCGCGGGGCCTGCCAACCCGCCCCCCTTTCCCGGAGCCGGGCACCTGCGGCACCCGCCTGCCGGGACGCGAAGGGCTGTGCCCGCAGGTGCTGGCTGAGATCCCCGCCGTCGCGGTCCCGCAGTCCCTGGCGGAACTTCAGAGAAAGGTGCTTGCCGTCGCCGAAGGCGGTACGGCCTGGGTGGCGGGTGAACGGGCCGCCGGCTCTGACTGGTTCACCGCTCTTCGGTTCTTGACTGCGCTGGCTCGGATAGCGGTCGAGGACAACGACCTTCGCGACATCCCCTGCTTGCTGAGCGAAGCTTTCGAGGACGACGTGCGTCGGCGGCGAGCGCATCGTCAGGGCGGAGGCGCCACCCGCCTTGGCGCGATGCCTGCGAACGCCGCTGTCGCTGCCGCCTTCCTGTCTCTCTCCGCCCCCATCCTGGACGCGCCGACGACGGAGGACGCGCGGTCCCGGCTGACGCCGTGGGCGGAACGCTTGGCCACCGTGCGCCGCAAGAGCGGTGGCACGGACCCGCTGCGGTCCACTCCCCGCCCTGCCTTCCTGGGCCAGCTGCTGACCTCCGTAAGCCCGCGTCCCTCGCGCGTGGCCGGAGCCATCCCCCGTGGCGTGCGGCACCGACTCGGAGCTCAGCACATACCGCACCTCGCCGACGTCGACGACTACCGCAGTGTCATCGCCATCCACCTGCCCGGCACCGCCGATGTGTCGGGACGGCGGCTGACCTCGCTCGCCCTTGCCCGCCTGGGCGGGACGGCGAGCTGGGCGGAGGCCGCCGCCGCACTGGGCATGGACCCGGTCAAGGCCGGACGTGCTGCGAACACCCTTGTCCAGCGCATCACGGACCCCGACGCCTTCTGGGCAGCTGTGACCTGCGTCGCGGACCGGATGCACGAGCGCGGACTGGTCAACTATGCCGACCGTCGGGAAGCTTTCGCCGTCCTGCGCGAAGTTCCACACCACGTACTGTTTCCGGTCTTCCGTCCCCTTGGGTGGGACGTGACCTGGCAGCGGCTACGACACGCTGCCGCCTGGGTCTGGCAGCACTTTACCGGTGGTGATGTCCACGACGCCCCCGCCTACGAGCACCCCTGGGACGGCACAAGCCGGGAGTCGGTCCGGGAGGGATGGCGACGCTTCCGTGACCGCCTCCCAGTCGAGGCCGCCGACGCGCTGGCCGCCTGGGGTGCTGCCCGGCTCGCCGAGAAAGGAACCGAATGAACCCTCCCAGAACACGCACCCTGCGCCCCATCCGCCTCGCCATGGAGCGGGAAGTCCTTCACTACCTCGACGCAGACGGCACCGAGCGCCTCATCGGGACTGACAAAGCAGCGGACGTCATGTTCGAGGATGCGCTGCCTGCCCGAACGATCCCCTCGTATGCCGGGCAGCGGCACACTCCGGGCCGGTACTGGTCCGCGACCACGGACCGAATGATCGAATACGAAAGCTACTTGGAGCTTCAGCGCATGAAGCTCCTGGACTACGACACCGACGTGACCGCCTTCGCTGCCCAGCCCTTCATGATCGAGGGCCGTGATGCCCAGGGCGGATGGAAGCACACGCCGGACCTGTTCGCACGACGCCGGGATGGCTCAGCCCTTCTGGTGGATGTCAAACCCCGCGCATTCGTGGATCGTCCGGCAGTTCTCCGGCAGAGCCGTCGCACGGCGGAGATGTGCGCACGGATCGGCTGGGACTACCAACTGGTAAGCGAACCTGACTCGCTGATGTGGGCAACGGTGTCGTGGCTCGCCGGATACCGCCGGCCGCTGCACGCGGGTCACGGCCTCGCCGATCGTCTCCTGCTGCTGGCCTGCAAGCCTGTCCCCATCGGCGAACTGATCAGCTTCCAGCCTGCACCTGAGCTGGCCCGGCCCATGGTGTTTCACCTGATGTGGCACCACCAGTTGAACTTCGACCAGTCCCTGCCGCTGCGAGACCACACCCGGGTGTGGTCTGCCGATGCCCCGAGGAATGCATGACCAGCCACCGCCTCGCTGTCACCGAGTGGATCGAATTCGAGGACGAGCGGCACCAGGTAGCCGGGCTCGACGGCGCCACTGTCCGGCTCCGCTCGGAGACCGGCCGCGTTCAGACCATCATGATCTCGGCCGTCCTCACCGACCCGACCTTCCGGGCCTCCGTAGAGCCGCCGCCAGGCTCGCTGGAAGAAGACGGGAGTGGCCTGGACCCCGCCGGGGTCCTCGCCTCTGTAGACAAGGCGGTCCGGGACGACGCCTTGGCACTGGAAGCACACCTGATGGAAGCGACCACGGGCTATCGCTCCGGAGACCTCCTCAACCCAGCACCGGGCGAACCGCGCCCGCAATACGACCCGGTACTTCCCCAGACCCAGCGCATCATCGCCAAGGCAGAAGAGCTGGGCATGTCGAAGCGCCGTATCCACCAACTGCGCGAACAGTACCGGGAACAGGGCCTGTGGGGGCTTGTGGACAAACGCAAGACCCGCATCAGCAACCCCCTCAAGAACATCGACCCGCGCATCATCCAGGCCATCCGCGAGCAGGCCCTCGCACAGCAGAACGCTAGCTCAACCACCATCGGCAACCTCTTCTACCGCCGAACCCAGAACCGACTCGATGACCAGTACGGCCCCGGCGCCGTCCCCCTGCCGAGCCGGGACCGGTTCAGGCGCGCAGTGGCCCTGATCCTCGACCAGAGCCCGTCCGCCCCCGCCTACCAGCGAGCCTCCGCCGGAAATCAGCCCGACCGGCCCTTCGGCAATGTCATCGCCACCCGCCCCGGCGAAGTGGTCATGCTCGACAGCACCCCGCTCGACGTCATGGCCTACGACCCGGCGACCTCAGCCACCATGCGGGTCGAACTCACCGTCGCACTCGACGTCGCCACCCGCTCGATCCTGGCCTGGCGACTCACCCCCGAAGGCACCAAGGCCATCGACATCGGCCTGCTGCTGGCCGACGTGATGACCCCCGAGATCATGCGGCCAGCCTGGGCGGACGCCCTTCGCTACCAGATGCTCCGCGTCCCCTACGAGCGCCTGCTCAGCGTGGACGAGCGGCTGGCCGAGGCCGCCGCCCGGCCCGTGATCTACCCGGAGACACTGCTCTACGACCACGGCAAGCCCTACAAGTCCGACGTTGTGCACCGTGCCTGCATGCGGTGGAAGATCGACCTTCAAGACGCGCGGAAACTCAAACCTACCGACAAACCGCACGTCGAGCGGCTCTTCAAGACCATCCGCGAACAGTTCTCCGAGCACGTCGCCGGGTACAAGGGCTTCAATGTCGCCCACCGAGGCCGCACCGTCGAAGAGCAGGCACGCTGGACCATCGACGAGCTCACCGAGTTCTTCGCCGAGTACGTCGTTGCCGTCTACCAACGTAAGCATCACCGCGGCCTGATCCTCCACGGCTTCCCAGACATGCGAATCTCGCCCAACGAGGCATACACCATGGCCCTGGGAACTGCCGGCTACGTCGTCTGCCCGACCGACCCGGACATGTACTTCGAACTGCTGCCGATCGCCGACCGCGTCATCCACCCCTACGGCATCGAGCTCAGCCACCTCACCTACAACGCCGACATCCTGTACCGCTACCGCAAGGCAAAGTCCCCTTACCCGAGCAGCCTCTGGCCCATCCGATACGACCCCAGGAACCTGCTGCACGCCTACTTTCTCGACCCTGTGGATGGGCGCTGGCACACCCTGCGCTGGACCCATGCCCTGGGCGAGCACCAGCCGTTCACCGACATCACCTTGCGTGAAGCGAAGCAACTGGTGGCCACACGCGGCCAGGTCCCCGAAGACCAGGAAGCCGTGGCCGCCGCCCTCGCCGATTTGCAGAACCGCACAGACGCCCCCGAGACCTGGACGCGCACCGACCGCAAGCGGCTGTTCCGGGACGAACACCGAGGGGCAGCGCAAAGCCGCGACATGCAACGCGGCACCCTTCCCGTCGACGAGCACCCGCCCCTGGTGGCCGTGCCGGATACCGAAGAGGAAGACGACTTCGTCGCATTCGACGACGTCGATCTCAGCCAGCTCAAGCCGGCAGAGATATGGACCCCCCACGCAGGCCAGGAGGGCTGATGTACAACTCGTTCTCGCACCCCGGCCTCGCGGAGCCCCGCACCAAGGAGGAATGGCGGATCTACCTGAACAACCGGCCTCCAGAGCGGCCCCGGATGCCGTCCTACGATGCGTACATAAAGCTGTCCGTCGACGAGAGAGACGACCTTAACGACGCGCGTGCGGACTACCACAGCGCGCTTGCGATCGTCCGGACACCGCAGATGCGGCGTATCCATCACCTCATCGAGCGTCGCATGCGGATGAATGCCCGTCAGACAGCGGGCGCCCGGCGCGGCATCATCGTGGACGGACCACCAACCGTCGGAAAGTCCACACTCGTCAAGATGTACGCGGCCGACTACGAGCACAAGCTTCGCCGCCGATTCCCCGAAAAGTTCGCCGACGGATACGAACTGGACGGCGTGTTTGTGGACTACACCCCCGTGGTGTACGTCAGCATCCCAGCCCAGGCCACCCCCAAGGACCTGTCGATCCTCTTCGCCGACTACCTCGGCTTGCCGGACAAGTCCGGCACAAAGCAGAAGATCACCAAGCATGTACTCGCGACCATGCAAGCGGTCGGCGTGGAACTAGTGATCATCGACGATGTCCACTTCCTCGATCTGTCGCTGAAGGAAGGCAGGGTCGTCAACGATCACCTGAAGTACATCTCCAATCACACAGCCGCCACCTTCGTCTACACCGGTGTGGAACTCAAGAAGTCCGGCCTCATCCTCGAAGGCCAGACCAGCACCCGCGCTTCACAGACGGCAGGCCGGAACAACCTCTGCGAGGTGAAGAACTTCGGGTTCCGGACAGCCGAGGAGAAGCGCGAGTGGGCCGAGGTCGTCGTAGCACTGGAAAACACCCTGGAGCTGTACCGGCACAAGCCCGGCCAACTAGTCAAACTGTCGCCGTACCTTCATGACCGGACGGGTGGAAGCATCTGCGGCCTTTCCGACCTCCTGCGCGAGTCTGCCGTCGAAGCCGTGATGAGCGGCGAGGAAGCGATCACTCGACGGCTTATGGACACCATCGAGATCAGCGAGTACGCCGAAGCCGCATACCGTGAAGTCAAACGGCGTCAGCGGACCAGCAGCGGTACCGCACGGCCGGCGGTGGCAGCGGCCGGGTAAGACAGCTGCCCTGCGCAGTGCAACGTTGCCTGCGCAGGATGCCCGATCAAGCTGAGCAATAGAGATTGCACCTCGCAGGTCAGGGCCTTGGGAGGTGCAATCTTCAGAACCGTCCAACAGCACGGTGCACGCCAACGCCGCCGCGGACGTCCCGGCCCGGCTGGAGGCGCTGGGCTCGACGGCGGGTCTCGACCGGGCGGCGCTGCACAGCCAGCTCGCGGCCGCTCTGTCGGTCGTGATCCATATGGTGCGCGACCACGGCGGCCGCAGAAGGGTCGCGGAAGTCCATGTGCTCGACCGGGATTCCGCCGGTCTGGTGACGACCGTACCGGCGGCGGTATGGGGCGAGGGCGGCTTTGAACGGGCGCGGGGCTGGGACCGGCTGGCCGGGCTGTGCGGGCGCGCCGGGGGTGCGCCATGACCGGGTGGCCGTCCGGGGCACAGGTTTCCTCCGGGTACGCCGTGTTGCTGGTCTTCGTCCTGTCGCTCTGTGCCCTGGCCGCGGTGCGGGCACGGCCGGGGCCGGGCGTACGACGGGCACGGCTGCTGCTGGCCGGCGCCGGGAAGGCCGGAGGTGGCCCTGGTCCGGCCGTGCCGGGCCGGATCGGTGAGTGGGCCGAGCGCCTGCGGCGGGTGGCACGGGAGCGGCGTGAGTTGCTCTGTCTGCCCGCGGGCTGCGCGGTGGCGGCACTGGGGAAGTCGGTGCTTCCGCTGATCGTGGGAGCGCTGGCCGTGCCGCTCGTACGGCGGTGGCTGGCGGCGTGGGCGCGGCAGCGCGAGCGGGAACGCCGGGAATCCGCAGTGATCGACATGTGCGGCACCGTCGCGGGCGAGCTCAGGGCGGGGCGCCAGCCCGGTGCGGCGGTGGCCGGGCTGATGGACGCGGGGCTGGGCCCGGGGTGGCCCGCCGTGCCGGCGGCGGCGAGGTTCGGCGGGGACGTGCCGGACGCGCTGCGCAAGGCGGGGCGACGGCCCGGGGCCGAGGGGCTCCAGGGGGTGGCCGCCTGCTGGCGGGTCGCGGTCGACGGCGGGGCCGGTCTGGCCACGGGCCTGGAGCGGGTCGCGGCGGCTCTGGGCGCCGAACGGGACCAGCGGGAGGACTTGCGGGCCCAGTTGGCGGGCACCCGGTCGACGGCCGTGATGCTGGCGCTGCTCCCCGTCCTCGCGCTGCTGATGGGTGCCGCGCTGGGGGCCGAGCCGCTGCGGGTGCTGCTGCACACCCCGACCGGGCTCGGGTGCCTGGTGCTCGGCGGGCTGCTGGAGTGCGCGGGGATCGCGTGGACCCGGCGGATCGTCCGGGTCGCCGAAGGGCCGGGGAAGACGGACGGGAAGGAGCGGGAGAAGTGAACGGGGGTGTTGTCCACAGCCTGTGGGCGGTGGTGCTGGCCGCGATCGCGACGGTGTGCGTGGCGGCGCTGGGGAGCGGCGCGCGCGGAAGACGCTCGGCGCGCGGACGGCTGGTGTCCCTGCTCGGGAGCCATGGTCCGGCGGAAGGCGAGGGCCGGGCGCGAGGGCGGCCGCGGCGCGCGGTGAGCGGCATGGACTGGCGGGTGGTCGTGGCGGTGGGGATCGCCGGGCTCGTTCTCGTCTGGCTGGTCGCGGGTGTCACCGGATGCGTGGCGGGAGCCGCCGCGGCCTGCGGCGTCTGGCGATGGCGGCGGAAGGCCGAGGGCACCGCGGGAGAGGTACGGGCCGAGGAAGTGGGGCGCCAGTTGCCCCTGGCGGCCGATCTCCTGGCCGCCTGTCTGGCCGCCGGCGCCGGGCCCAGGGAGGCCGCCGAGGCGGTCGGGGGCTCGTTGGGCGGCCCGGTCGGGTCCCGGCTGGCCCAAGCGGCGGCGGAGGTACGGCTCGGCGGTGACCCGGGCACCGCCTGGGGGCGGCTGGGAAGCCTGCCCGGGGCCGCCCCGCTGGCCGGCTGCCTGGAACGGGCCCAGGCCACCGGAGTCCCGGCGGTGGAGCCCATGGCGCGGCTGGCGGCACGGCTGCGCGCGGCCCAGGGGAGAACGGCGGCGATGAGGGCCCGCCGGGCGGGAGTTCAGGCGACGGCACCACTGGGGCTCTGCTTCCTGCCCGCGTTCCTGACGGTCGGGGTGGTGCCGGTGGTGGTCGGACTGGCCGAGGGGCTCATGCGTGGGAGCTGAACGCGGCCTGGCGTATGAGTGGACAAGGCGATTGGGCGAACAAGGCAATCGCCTGAGCGAAAGGAAAGTGACGGTGCGCCGGATGGGACCGCGCGCCGCTCACATCACGCATCACAAGACACCAAGACACGCAGCACAAGAGATGGGGGATCGGTCATGACAGTGGCGGCGAAGAAGGTCACGTCGTGGTGGACGGCACGCCGGGCCCGGGTGAGGGCCGACGGCGAGGCCGGAATGACGACGGCGGAGTACGCGGTGGGCACGCTCGCGGCGTGCGCGCTGGCGGCTGTTCTGTACAAGGTGGTCACGAGCGGGCCCGTCAGCTCGGCCCTTCAGCAACTGATCGTGAAGGCGCTCCATGCGACCTTCTGACGGGGCGTCCGGAGCGCGGTCCGACGGTGGCTATGTGACGGCCGAGGCCGCCGTGGCGCTGCCGGTGCTGATGTTCTTCGCCCTGGCCCTGCTCTGGGGGCTGATGGCCGCGTCCGCGCAGATCCAGTGCGTGGACGCGGCCCGGGCGGGGGCGCGGGCCGCGGCCCGGCAGGACCCGCCTCCGGCGGCTGTCGCCGCGGCCCGGTCCGCCGCTCCGCGCGGGGCCCGGATCGGGCTGACGCGGGAGGGCGATCTCGTCCGGGTGCGGGTCGAGGCCCGGGCCGCCGGGCCGGGGCCGCTGGCGGTACGGCTGAGCGGGGAGGCGGTGGCTCTTGCGGAGGAGACGGTGGGATGACGGAGGTCTGGCCTCGGTGTGGGTGGCGGCCGTCGCGATGGCGTCCTGCGTGGTCTTCGCGGCACTGTTGGCCATGGGGCAAGTGGTGACGGGCCGTCACCGGGCGGGCGGTGCGGCGGATCTGGCGGCGCTCGCCGCCGCCGACCACGCCCTCCAAGGGGAGGCCGTGGCCTGCGGCCTCGCCCGGAAGGTCGCCTCGGCCCAGGGCGCGAGGGTGGTGCGCTGCGGGGTGAAGGGCGAGTTCGCGGAAGTGGCGGCGGAGGCGCGGGCCGGGCCGTACGTGCTGCGGGTCCGGGCCCGTGCGGGGCCGCCGGAGGCGGCGTACGCCCCGTGAGCCCCGTGATGCCTCGCCGCGCGTAGGCGCGTAGGCGCGTGGCCCGGCCCGCTCCGTCTCCCGGTCGGCGCCGTCGCTCGGTCCGTTCCGTCGCTCGGTTCGTTCCGGTGCGGTGGTCAGTCCGGATCCACCTGGTCCTTCGGGGCTTCGGAGAGGAGGCGGGTGAGGAGGCGGATGGCGGCCTTCTTGTCCAGGGGGTCGTTGCCGTTGCCGCATTTGGGGGACTGGATGCAGGAAGGGCAGCCGGTGGCGCACTCGCAGGCCGCGATCGCCTCGCGGGTGGCGCCGAGCCAGCGGGCGGCGGTGTGGAAGGCGCGCTCGGCGAAGCCGGCGCCGCCGGGGTGGCCGTCGTAGACGAAGACGGTCGGCAGGAGGGTGTCGGGGTGGAGGGGGACGGAGACGCCCCCGATGTCCCAGCGGTCGCACGTGGCGAAGAGGGGGAGCATGCCGATGGAAGCGTGTTCGGCGGCGTGGAGGGCGCCGCCGAGGGCCTCGGGGGAGATCCGGGCGTCGTCGAGCTGGTCCTCGGTGACGGTCCACCACACGGCGCGGGTGCGCAGGGTGCGGGGCGGCAGGTCCAGTTTGGTCTCGCCCATGACCTCGCCGGTGATGAGTCTGCGGCGGAGGAAGGAGACGACCTGGTTGGTGACCTCGACGGAGCCGAAGCACAGCCGTGCGTCCCCCCAGGGGACCTCGGTGGTGGTCTCCAGGATGGAGACGGCCGTGGTGTCGCGGGCCGTCGTGGAGTAGGGCGGGTCGGCCTGTTCCACCAGGGCGACGGAGTCCTCCAGGTCGAGGTGGCGCACGAGGTAGCTGCGGCCCTGGTGGAGGTGGACGGCGCCCTCGTGGACGGTGGTGTGGGCGGCGGACCGGTCCACGGTGCCCAGCAGCCGTCCCGTGCCCTCCTCGACGACCTGGACGGGGCGGCCGCCCCCGCCCCGGATGTCGGTGAGGTCGGCGGCGCGCTCGCGGCGGGTCCAGTGCCAGGCGGTGCCCCGGTGGCGGAGCAGTTTGCGGGCCTCCAGCTGGGAGATCACGGCCATGGCCTCGGGTCCGAAGAGCGACAGGTCGGACTCGGTCAGGGGCAGCTCCTCGGCGGCCGCGCACAGGTGGGGCGCGAGGACGTAGGGGTTGTCCGGGTCGAGGACGGTGGACTCCACGGGCTGCTGGAAGAGGGCCTCGGGGTGGTGGACGAGGTAGGTGTCCAGCGGGTCGTCGCGGGCGATCAGGACGGCGAGCGCGCCCCGGCCGGTGCGGCCCGCGCGGCCGGCCTGCTGCCACAGGGAGGCGCGGGTGCCGGGGTAGCCGGAGAGGAGGACGGCGTCGAGGCCGGCGACGTCGACGCCCAGTTCCAGGGCCGAGGTGGCGGCGAGGCCCAGCAGCTCGCCGGTGTGGAGGGAGCGCTCGAGGGCGCGGCGCTCCTCGGGGAGGTAGCCGCCGCGGTAGGCGGCGACGCGGGAAGGGAGGGAACGGTCCACGGCGGCGAGCCGCTCCTGGGCGATGAGGGCGACCAGCTCGGCGCCGCGCCGGGAGCGGACGAAGGCGACGGTGCGCACGCCCTGGACGGCGAGGTCGGTGAGGAGGTCGGCGGTCTCGGCGGTGGCGGTACGGCGGACGGGGGCGCCCCGCTCGCCGTGGAGCTCGGTGAGCGGGGGCTCCCAGAGGGCGAAGACCAGTTCGCCGCGCGGGGAGGCGTCCTCGGTGACCTCCGCGACGGGAAGGCCGGTGAGCCGGCTCGCGGCGGTGCCGGGCTCGGAGGCCGTGGCGGAGGCGAGGAGGAAGACGGGGTCGGAGCCGTAGCGGGCGCACAGGCGGCGCAGCCGGCGGAGCACCTGGGCGACGTGGGAGCCGAAGACGCCCCGGTAGGCGTGGCACTCGTCGATGACGACATAGCGCAGGGCGCGCAGGAAGGAGGCCCATCGGGGGTGGGCGGGCAGGATCGAGCGGTGGAGCATGTCCGGGTTGGTCAGCGCGTAATTGGCGTACTGGCGCACCCACTCGCGTTCCTCGAAGGGGGTGTCCCCGTCGTAGACGGCGGGCCGGACGCCCTTGCCGAGGGGGCCGGCGAGGGCGCGTACGGCGCGGCGCTGGTCGGCGGCGAGGGCCTTGGTGGGGGCGAGGTAGAGGGCGGTCGCGCCTCGCCCGTTGGGGGCCTCGGAGCCGTCTAGCAGGGCGCTGAGGACGGGGGCGAGGTAGGCGAGGGACTTGCCGGAGGCGGTGCCGGTGGCCATCACGGCCGACTCGCCGTGCAGCGCGTGCTCGGCGACACGCGCCTGATGGGCCCAGGGCCGTTCGATTCCGGCGGCCCGGATGGCGTCGATCACTTCCGGCCGGATCTTCTCGGGCCAGGGGGCATGACGTCCGGGACGAGGGGGCAAGTGCTCCGTATGAGTGATGCGTGCGGCCCGGCCCGGCCCGGCGGCGAGTCGGTCGAGGACTGTCCGGGGAGCGGGGTGCACGCCCGCCTCCGGCGGGAGTTGATCGTTGGCCATCGACACCGAGTGTGTCACCGGCTTGACGGACAATGGCGCCAAGGCGTCGTGCGCGCCTGCCGGTAAGTGATTGAATGCCATCGCGGCTGCCGATCCATGGGGGGCGACCGCTCGATGCAAGGTGCTGGAGGATCCGTGGACCTGTCCCTGTCGACCGAGACCGTAGGCGACCGTACGGTTGTCCGGGTCGGTGGCGAGATTGATGTGTACACCGCGCCCAAGCTGCGTGAGCAGCTGGTCGAGCTTGTCAACGACGGCAGCTATCACCTCGTCGTGGACATGGAGGGCGTCGACTTCCTCGACTCCACCGGGCTCGGCGTCCTGGTCGGCGGGCTGAAGCGTGTGCGTGCCCATGAGGGTTCGCTGCGGCTGGTCTGCAACCAGGAGCGCATCCTGAAGATTTTCCGTATCACCGGCCTGACCAAGGTGTTCCCGATCCACACCTCGGTCGAGGACGCGGTGCAGGCGACCGACTGACGGCCGGGTGGCGGTCGGCCGGCGCCGGTTGGCGGCCGTCCGCCCGACGCACGTCCGCGGTGCCGCACGCGTACAGCCGCACAGCCACATAGCCGCGCCGGGGGTGACGGGCTCACGGGTCCGGCCCCTCCGCGAGTTCGCCCTGTGTTCCGGCAGGGGGGACGAGGGCACGTACCACCGAGGGGGATGGCATGGCCACCGTCGAACTGCTCTTCAGCGCCCTTCCCGAGCACGTCCGCACGGCCAGGCTCGTGGCGGCCGCGGTGGCGCGCCGGGCGGGGGTCGACGAGGCCGTGCTGGACGAGGTCCGGCTCGCGGTCGGCGAGGCGTGCTCACGTGCCGTGAGCCTCCACCGGAGCCATGAGATCGCCGGCCCGGTGAAGGTGGTGCTGACGGAGGACGAGAAGAAGTTCTCCATCGAGGTCGCCGACGACGCCCCTCACCCGGGTGTCATGGCCGCGACGGCCGCCGCGTCCGCTTCCGCCGCCCCCGGCGGTTCCCCGGTGTCCTCCGCTTCCGCCCCCGTGGCGCCGGACGACAGCGGCGCCGACAGCGAGGACGACATGGGGCTCGCCGTGATCAGCGGCCTGGTCGACGATGTCGAGGTGACGGCGAGCGAGACGGGCGGCCTGATCCGGATGAGCTGGCCGACGACCCCGTCGTCCGCGGCGCAGTAGCCCGTCCCCCCGTCAGCCCGTATTCCCTGTCGGCCCGTATCCTCCGCCGGCGTGTATCCCCCGTCGCCGTAGCCCGGTGGCCGCTTTTCGCTGTACCAGGGCCTTTCAGCCTGCCGTAACCGTGCGCCGGTGGGCGTCGGTATGTGTCGGCGTGCGTCGGTGCGCGTCGGCGGCGTGCCGCCTCCGGCCTTTCTGCTGGTCTTCCTGCGGCTTTGTCGCGACCTCACGTCGTGCCGGTTCTTCACCGGCCGGTCAATACTCCGGGCGATCCTCCAGGGATCAATTCTTGATCTTCACCATTCCGCCCCGTGGGCGACCTTCGCATGAAGTCTCATTCCGTTTGCCGCGCTCTGTTTTGATCTCGCCATGCTCCCTACAATCCGTCCATCTTGAGCTCAGGACTCCTGAGCGCGGCGGCTGTACGCCCGGCCGCGCGCCCATGTGCCAAACGTCTAAGGAGGACGAATGGCGGGGCCTCTCACCCCTGAACAGGTGGACTTCACTCAACGACTCGCGGTCGAGCTCACCGACGGCAACCGCACCCTCGTCACAGTGATCGCGGCGGTGGCGACCGCGGCGCTCGTGGTGGCCGTGGTGCTGGTGCGTCAGGTGCTGGCGGCCGGTGAGGGAACCGACGGCATGAAGAGAATCGCCGCGGCGGTGCAGGAGGGCGCGAACGCCTATCTCGCCCGGCAGTTGCGCACCCTCGGCGTCTTCGCCGTGATCGTGTTCTTTCTGCTGATGCTGCTGCCGGCCGACAACTGGTCGCAGCGCATGGGCCGTTCGCTCTTCTTCCTGGTCGGTGCCGTGTTCTCGGCGGCCACCGGCTATATCGGCATGTGGCTCGCCGTGCGCAGCAATGTGCGGGTGGCGGCCGCCGCGCGGGAGGCGACCCCGGCCAAGGGGGAGCCGGAGAAGGATCTGACGGCCGTCGCCCACAAGGCGATGAAGATCGCTTTCCGTACGGGCGGCGTCGTCGGCATGTTCACGGTCGGCCTCGGCCTGCTGGGCGCGTCCTGCGTGGTGCTGGTCTACGCGGCCGACGCGCCCAAGGTGCTGGAGGGCTTCGGCTTCGGCGCGGCGCTGCTGGCCATGTTCATGAGGGTCGGCGGCGGCATCTTCACCAAGGCCGCCGACGTGGGCGCCGACCTGGTCGGCAAGGTCGAGCAGGGCATCCCCGAGGACGATCCCCGCAACGCGGCCACCATCGCCGACAACGTGGGCGACAACGTCGGCGACTGCGCGGGCATGGCGGCCGACCTCTTCGAGTCGTACGCCGTGACGCTCGTCGCCGCGCTGATCCTCGGCAAGGCCGCCTTCGGCGACTCGGGCCTGGCCTTCCCGCTGCTCGTGCCCGCCATCGGTGTGGTCACCGCGATGATCGGCATCTTCGCGGTGGCGCCGCGCCGCAGCGACCGGAGCGGGATGACCGCGATCAACCGGGGCTTCTTCATCTCGGCCGTCATCTCGCTGGTGCTGGTGGCGGTGGCGGTGTTCGCCTATCTGCCGTCCAGCTACGCGGACTTGAAGGGCGTCGGCGACGCCGCCGTCCGGGGGCACGGCGGCGACCCGCGTGTCCTCGCCCTGGTGGCTGTGGCCATCGGTATCGTCCTCGCGGCCCTGATCCAGCAGCTCACGGGCTACTTCACGGAGACCACCCGGCGCCCCGTGCGGGACATCGGCAAGACGTCCCTGACCGGCCCGGCGACCGTCGTCCTCGCGGGGATCTCCGTCGGCCTGGAGTCCGCGGTCTACTCGGCCGTGCTGATCGCGCTCGGGGTGTACGGGGCGTTCCTGCTCGGCGGCACCTCGATCATGCTGGCGCTGTTCGCGGTGGCCCTCGCGGGCACCGGGCTGCTCACGACCGTCGGCGTCATCGTGGCGATGGACACCTTCGGGCCGGTCTCCGACAACGCGCAGGGCATCGCCGAGATGTCGGGTGACGTCGAGGGCGCGGGCGCGCGGGTGCTCACCGAGCTGGACGCCGTGGGCAACACCACCAAGGCGATCACCAAGGGCATCGCCATCGCCACGGCCGTCCTCGCGGCGTCCGCGCTGTTCGGCTCGTACCGCGACGCGATCGCGACGGCGGTGACGGACGTGCACGCCAAGGCGGGGGAGATGGGGCTGAGCCTGGACATCTCGCAGCCCAACAACCTGGTCGGGCTGGTCCTCGGCGCGGCCGTCGTCTTCCTCTTCTCGGGGCTCGCCATCAACGCGGTGTCGCGGTCGGCGGGCGCGGTGGTCTACGAGGTGCGGCGGCAGTTCCGCGAGCACCCCGGGATCATGGACTACACCGAGAAGCCGGAGTACGGGCGCGTGGTGGACATCTGCACCAAGGACGCGCTGCGCGAGCTGGCCACCCCCGGTCTGCTCGCGGTCATGGCCCCCATCGCCGTCGGCTTCTCCCTGGGTGTCGGGGCGCTCGGCTCGTACCTGGCCGGGGCCATCGGCACCGGGACCCTGATGGCCGTCTTCCTCGCCAACTCCGGTGGCGCCTGGGACAACGCCAAGAAGCTCGTGGAGGACGGGCACCACGGCGGCAAGGGCAGCGAGGCGCACGCGGCGACGGTCATCGGCGACACGGTCGGCGACCCGTTCAAGGACACCGCCGGTCCCGCGATCAACCCGCTGCTGAAGGTGATGAACCTGGTGGCGCTGCTCATCGCGCCGGCGGTGGTGAAGTTCAGTTACGGGGCCGACGCCAACAAGGGGCTGAGAATCGCCGTGGCGGTGCTGGCCGTTGTCGTCATCGTCGGCGCGGTCTATCTCTCCAAGCGGCGCGGCGTCGCCGTGGACGGGGGCGACGGAGCGGAGCGGGCGGTGTCGCCGGTGGACCCGGCGGTGGTGTCCTGACGTCGTCTCAGCCGGTGCGGTTTTCCGGACGGAGATGAGCGGAGCACACCGTCCGCACCCTCGCCGAGGTGCGGCGAACGCCACGCCAAGCTTGGTGCAAATGGCTTTAAAAGGGTGCATACGGTGTGCTTGGCTCGCGGCCCTTCCCGCGCGGACGTGTAAGTTCCCGGGCCGAGAGCCATCGAAGGGACCAATCCGGTGAACAAGAAGCTTGTGGCTGCGCTGTCCGGCGGGGCGGCACTCCTCCTGGCGTTGACGGGCTGTGGCGGTGGCGACGACGGCGCCAACAAGAAGAAGCTGGACGACTGGGCCAAGAGTGTCTGCGACCAGATGCAGCCTCAGGTGAAGAAGATCACCGATTCCAACGCGGCCATCGCGTCCCTCCAGAACGAGGAGGACTCGAAGAAGATCCAGCAGACCGACTCGGCCGCCTTCCAGGCCAACGCCGATGCGTACAAGGCGCTCGCGACCTCCGTCCAGAACGCGGGAGCGCCGCCGGTCAAGGACGGCGAGAGCAGCCAGAAGAACGCCGTCAAGGCGCTCAACGACCTCTCCGGGGCATACGCCGAGCTGAAGAAGCGGGTGGACGCGCTGGACACGGGCGACAAGGGCAAGTTCGGCGACGGCCTCAAGAGCATCGCCGGGGACATCGCCAAGCTCAGCGGCCGGAGCGACGACGCGCTCAAGAAGCTCCAGTCCGGCGACGTCGGCAAGGCGATGGCGAAGACGCCGGGCTGCCAGAAGCCGGCGGGCGCCCCGACGCAGAGCAAGAAGGCGTGACCGGCAAGGCATAGCCCGGCGAAGGGCACAGTCGGCCCCGGCGCGCCCCGCACGGCGCGCCGGGCCTTCGTCGTTCCCCGGCGCCGCCCCCGACAATGGTCCCGTGAGTACGCCCCGCCTTCCCGACGCCGATCCCGCGCGCACCGCACGTCTGCGCGAGTCCCTGCTGGCCGCCGCCTTCACGGCCGACGGCCTCCTCGACCTGCTCGGTGCCCCCGCCTACGCCGCCCTCGCCCGCAGCGAGACCGTCCCCGCCCTGCGCGCCACGCGCGGCGACGGCCCGCTGGAGACGCTGACCCGGCTCTTCCTGCTCCAGCGCCCCGTCGCGTACGACCGCGTCGCCGCCGCGCTGCCCGTGGCCGACTGCCTCGCCGACGGCTGGCTCGTCCGGGACGGCGACGAGGTACGGGCCACCGTCGACGTCCGCCCGTACGGCGGGCCCGAGGGCCAGGACTGGTGGATCGTCTCCGACCTCGGCTGCGCCGTCGGCGGCGCCGGCGGGATCGCCGGGGGCGGCGGCCCGGCCGGGGTGGACCGCTCGGAGCTCGTCCTCGGTGTGGGCGGCGCCTCCACCACGCTCGCCGGGATCACGGTCCGCACGCCCGTGGGGAGCGCCCTCGACCTCGGCACCGGCTCCGGTATCCAGGCGCTGCACGCGGCCCAGCACGCGACCAGGGTCACGGCCACGGACCTCAACCCGCGCGCGCTCCACATCGCGCGGCTCACCCTCGCGCTCTCCGGTGCTCCGGAGGCCGATCTGCGCCAGGGCTCGCTCTTCGAGCCGGTCGCGGGGGAGACGTTCGACCTGATCGTCTCCAACCCGCCCTTCGTGATCTCGCCCGGCGCCCGGCTGACCTACCGCGACGGCGGCATGGGCGGCGACGACCTGTGCCGCACGCTGGTCCAGCACTCGGCCGACCGGCTCAACGACGGGGGCTACTGCCAGCTGCTCGCCAACTGGCAGCACGTCGAGGGCGAGGACTGGCGCGAGCGGCTGTCCTCCTGGGTGCCGCGCGGCTGCGACGCGTGGATCGTCCAGCGCGAGGTCCAGGACGTCGCCCAGTACGCCGAGCTGTGGCTGCGTGACGCCGGTGACCACCGCACCGCGCCCGAGGAGTACGCGGCCCGCTACGACGCCTGGCTGGCGGAGTTCGAGGCCCGGAAGACCAAGGGCATCGGTTTTGGCTGGATTACGTTGCGCAAAACGGGCGCCGACCGCCCGTCGGTGGTCGTGGAGGAGTGGCCCCACCCGGTCGAGCAGCCGCTCGGCCCGGCCGTAACGGCTCATTTCGAGCGACAGGACTTCCTCCGGACGCATGACGACGCGGCGCTGCTCGCCGCCCGTTTCACGCTGGCCGACGAGGTCGTCCAGGAGCAGGTCGGGCTGCCGGGCGCCGAGGACCCCGAGCACGTCGTGCTGCGGCAGAACCGGGGCATGCGCCGGGCCACCAAGGTGGACACGGTCGGGGCGGGCTTCGCCGGCGTCTGCGACGGGACGCTCCCGGCGGGCCGGATCCTCGACGCCATCGCCCAGCTCGTCGGGGAGGACGCGGTGCAGCTCCGCGACCGTACGCCGGACGCCATCCGCACCCTCGTCGAGCAGGGCTTTCTCTTGCCGGCCGACGACTGAGGGCGCGCCTTCGGCCCCGTCGGCCGCACGGGGGACCGCCCCGGGAAGCCGTCGCCCGACTCCTGGGAAGGGCGGACGGAGGGGTCGTGTTCGCGTCATGTTTCCGCCGCCCGTCCCGTCCACCGGACAGGGGCGGTGCGGCGGGCGGCGGCCGTGGGGCCGATGGGGCCTTCCTGACAGTGGTGTGACGGTCCGGGCGGCAGACAGGACGCTTGTCGGGTTACCGTTCGAGTGGCGTTGCGGGCTTTTTCCGTTTGACACGGGGGCGGGATGTACCGTCACACTCCGCAGCGTCACCGCAACGCCCACACCGAAACGCCAACCGAGTGTCGACCGGAAGAAGAGCGAAGTTGTCCCCGACCAGCGAGACCGCACAGGGCGGCCGCCGACTCGTCATCGTCGAGTCGCCTGCCAAGGCGAAGACGATCAAGGGCTACCTCGGCCCCGGATACGTCGTCGAGGCGAGCGTCGGGCACATCCGTGACCTCCCGAACGGGGCCGCCGAGGTCCCGGCGAAGTACAAGGGTGAGCCCTGGGCCCGGCTCGGCGTCAACGTGGACAAGGACTTCCAGCCGATC
The DNA here is from genome assembly GCF_020740895.1 of Streptomyces sp. UNOB3_S3. Classification (GTDB taxonomy): domain Bacteria; phylum Actinomycetota; class Actinomycetes; order Streptomycetales; family Streptomycetaceae; genus Streptomyces. The sequence continues at coordinate 24,297 of NZ_JAILXP010000008.1, forward strand.
TACGTCGTCAACGCCGACAAGAAGGATCAGGTCAAGAAGCTCAAGGGGCTGCTGGCCGAGTCCGACGAGCTCTTCCTCGCCACCGATGAGGACCGCGAGGGCGAGGCCATCGCCTGGCACCTCCAGGAGGTCCTCAAGCCCAAGGTCCCGGTCCGCCGGATGGTCTTCCACGAGATCACCAAGGACGCCATCCAGGCCGCCGTCGCCAACCCGCGCGAGCTGAACAAGAAGCTCGTCGACGCCCAGGAGACCCGCCGCATCCTCGACCGCCTCTACGGCTACGAGGTCTCGCCGGTCCTCTGGAAGAAGGTCATGCCGCGGCTGTCCGCCGGCCGGGTGCAGTCCGTGGCCACACGGCTGGTCGTCGAGCGGGAGCGGGAGCGCATCGCCTTCCGGTCCGCCGAGTACTGGGACCTCACCGGCACCTTCGGCACTGGTCGCCCCGGTGACAACAGCGACCCCTCGACCCTGATCGCGCGGCTGGCCTCGGTCGACGGCCGCCGTGTCGCCCAGGGCCGTGACTTCGGCGCGAACGGGCAGCTCAAGGACACCGCCCAGGTCCTCCACCTGGACGAGGCGACCGCCCGCGGGCTGGCCGCCGCCCTCGCCGGCACCGCCTTCTCGGTGCGCTCGGTCGAGTCCAAGCCGTACCGCCGCTCCCCGTACGCGCCGTTCCGCACCACCACGCTCCAGCAGGAGGCCTCGCGCAAGCTGGGCTTCGGTGCCAAGGCGACCATGCAGGTGGCCCAGAAGCTGTACGAGAACGGCTTCATCACCTATATGCGTACGGACTCCACCACGCTCTCGGACACGGCGATCACCGCCGCCCGGGCGCAGGTCACCCAGCTCTACGGTGCCGACTACCTGCCGGAGAAGCCGCGCACGTACGCCGGGAAGGTCAAGAACGCCCAGGAGGCGCACGAGGCGATCCGTCCTTCGGGTGATCGTTTCCGCACCCCCGCCGAGACGGGTCTGACCGGCGACCAGTTCCGGCTCTACGAGCTGATCTGGAAGCGGACCGTCGCCTCCCAGATGAAGGACGCGACCGGCAACTCCGTCACCGTGAAGATCGGCGGCCGGGCGAGCGACGGCCGGGACGCCGAGTTCAGCGCGTCCGGCAAGACCATCACCTTCCACGGCTTCATGAAGGCCTACGTCGAGGGTGCCGACGACCCGAACGCCGAGCTCGACGACCGCGAGCGCCGGCTGCCGCAGGTCGCCGAGGGCGACGCGCTGTCGGCCGAGGAGATCACCGCCGACGGCCACGCCACCAAGCCCCCGGCCCGCTACACCGAGGCCTCGCTGGTCAAGGAGCTGGAGGAGCGGGAGATCGGCCGCCCGTCGACCTACGCGTCGATCATCGGCACGATCCTCGACCGCGGCTACGTCTTCAAGAAGGGCACGGCGCTCGTGCCGTCCTTCCTGAGCTTCGCCGTCGTCAACCTGCTGGAGAAGCACTTCGGCCGGCTCGTCGACTACGACTTCACCGCCTCCATGGAGGAGGACCTCGACCGCATCGCCCGCGGTGAGGCCCAGGCCGTGCCGTGGCTGCGCCGGTTCTACTTCGGCGAGGGTCCTGAGGGCGGCGCCGCCGACGCCGGCAACGGCGACGGCGACCATCTCGGCGGTCTGAAGGAGCTCGTCACCGACCTGGGCGCGATCGACGCCCGCGAGGTGTCCTCCTTCCCCGTCGGCAGCGGCATCGTGCTGCGCGTGGGCCGATACGGCCCGTACGTGGAGCGTGGCGAGAAGGACGCCGAGGGCCACCAGCGTGCCGACGTCCCGGCCGACCTGGCCCCGGACGAGCTGACGGTGGAGTACGCGGAGGAGCTGCTCGCCAAGCCGAGCGGCGACTTCGAGCTGGGCGCCGACCCGGGCACCGGCCACCAGATCGTCGCCCGCGACGGCCGCTACGGCCCGTACGTCACCGAGGTGCTCCCCGAGGGCACCCCGAAGACCGGGAAGAACGCCGTCAAGCCGCGTACCGCGTCGCTGTTCAAGTCGATGTCCCTCGACACGGTGACGCTGGACGACGCGCTCAGGCTGATGTCGCTCCCGCGCGTCGTGGGCACGGACGCCGAGGGCGTGGAGATCACCGCGCAGAACGGCCGCTACGGCCCGTACCTGAAGAAGGGCACGGACTCGCGCTCGCTGGAGACCGAGGACCAGATCTTCGGCATCACGCTGGACGAGGCCCTGGCGATCTACGCGCAGCCCAAGCAGCGCGGCCGCGCCGCGGCCAAGCCGCCGCTGAAGGAGCTGGGCACCGACCCGGTCAGCGAGCGCCCGGTCGTGGTCAAGGACGGCCGCTTCGGCCCGTACGTCACCGACGGCGAGACCAACGCGACGCTGCGCCGTGACGACGACGTCGAGACGATCACGCCGGAGCGCGGCTACGAGCTGCTCGCGGAGAAGCGCGCCAAGGGGCCGGCCAAGAAGACGGCGAAGAAGGCGCCCGCGAAGAAGGCCGCCGCCACCGCCAAGAAGGCCCCGGCGAAGAAGACCGCGGCCAAGAAGACGGCGGCCGCCAAGAAGACCACGGCGACGAAGAAGACCGCCGCGGCGAAGAAGACGACGGCCAAGAAGACCGCGGCCACGGCGGCCGCGGCGGCCGACGCCGAGTAGGCCGGACGGGCACTGAGCAGGCCGGACGGGCCGCTTCCGACGGGGGTGACGGGTCGCCTCCTACGGGGGCGGCCCGGTCCGTACCAGCCCCCGGGGGGATCCGGACGTAAGTTCGTATATACGTTCGTATTGACAGTCGGCATCCGGACAACTCCGGATAGGCTGGCAGGATGACGCGAGCCGAGCAGCCACCTGTGGAGAGCCCCGTATCCGGAGCACTGGCCGCGGACTCCCGCGAGCGTGCCGTACGGGCCCTGCTGCGCTTCCGTCCGCTGCGGCGGCTGTGGAGCGCCCAGTCCGCCGGGGCCGTCGGCGACGGCCTCGCCGTCTTCGTCCTCATGCTGCTGGCCCTTCAGGCCGCGGTCGAGGGGGGCTCCTTCGGCGGTGGCTACCGCGGCGCCGCCCTCGCGATCGCCGCCGTGACCGGCGCGCGGCTGCTGGGCACCCTGCTCCTCGGCGCGGTCCTGCTCGACCCGCTGTCCTCGCTCTTCGCCCCGGCCGGCCGGCTCGACCGCCGCTGGACGATGATCGGCGCGGACGGACTGCGGTTCGCGCTGCTGGCCGTCGCGCCCCTGTGGGCCGACTGGACCGGGAGCCAGGCCGTCGTCTGGCTGCTGGTCACGGCCTTCCTCGTCGGCGGCGCCGAACGCGTCTGGACGGTCGCCAAGGACGGCGCCGTCCCCGCCCTGCTGCCCGCCCCGCCGCCCGAGGGCGACGCGGTGCGCCCGCTGCCGGACCACCAGGAGGCGCTGCGACGGCTGTCGCTGCGCACGACCTACCTCGCGCTGCCCGCCGCGGCGGTCGCGCTCCTCGTCATCACCCTGATCGGCAATCTGCTCGGCTCGGGCATCGACTGGTTCCACCTCCACCAGGCGGCCCTCGGCTCGTTCCTCGCGGCCGGGCTCTTCGCGACGTCCGGCGCGGTGCTCCACCAGCTGACGCTGCCCTCCCTGCCCGAGGGCGTGAAGGCCCCCCGCGCGCGCTCTCCGCTGGAGGGCCTGCGCCGTCCCAAGACCGCCCACGGCGCCGCCGACAAGGGGCGCACGGGCGCGATCCCGGTGCTCGTCCTGTCCTGCGCGGCCATCGCGGGCGCGGTCGCCGCGGCCGTCGGCGTCGCCGTGCTCCAGGCGGCGGACCTCGGCGGCGGCCCCGTCGGCTTCGCCCTGCTGGCCCTCGCACTCACCGGCGGCCCGGTCCTGGGCATCCGCGGCGCCCGGAAGGTGCTGCCCGGCTTCTCCCGCCGCCGGCTGCTCGCGCTGGCGCTCGCCCTGACGGGCGCCGCGCTGCTCGCCGCCGGGCTGGTGCCCGACGCGACGACCGTGCTGCTGCTCGTCCTGCTGGCGGGCTGCTCCGCCGGCGTCGTCGCCAACACCGGACACTCCCTCCTCGACCAAGAGACCGAGGAGGCCCACCGGGCCCGCGCCACCGAGCACCTCCACGCGGTCGTCCGCCTCACCGTCGCGCTGGGCGCGGTCGTGGCGCCCGTCCTCGCCGCGGTCATCGGGCCGCACCGGCTCGTGTCCGGCTCCTTCGTCTTCGCGCACGGCGGGGCGGCGTTCACGCTGATGCTCGTCGGCGCGCTGCTGCTGCCCGTGGGCGCGCTCGTGCTGGGCCGCACCGACGACCGCCACGGGGTGCCCTTCCACCGCGACCTGCTGGACGTGGTGCGCGGCGGCGACCCCGCCGAGGGCACGGCCCCCGCCGGCTTCTTCATCGCCTTCGAGGGCGGCGACGGCGCCGGGAAGTCCACCCAGGTGCGGGCGATCGCCGAGTGGATCCGCGCCAAGGGCCACGAGGTCGTCGTCACCCGCGAGCCGGGCGCCACGCCCATCGGCAAGCGGCTGCGCGCCATCCTGCTGGACGTCGCGTCGGCCGGCCTCTCCGACCGCGCCGAGGCGCTGCTCTACGCGGCCGACCGCGCCGAGCACGTCGCCTCCGTCGTACGGCCCGCCCTGGAGCGCGGCGCGGTCGTCATCACCGACCGCTACATCGACTCGTCCGTCGCCTACCAGGGCGCCGGGCGCGACCTCTCGCCGACCGAGATCGCCCGGATCTCGCGCTGGGCCACGGACGGGCTCGTCCCGAACATGACGGTGCTGCTCGACGTCTCGCCCGAGACCGCGCGCGAACGCTTCACGGAGGCGCCGGACCGGCTGGAGTCCGAGCCGGTGGAGTTCCACCAGCGCGTCCGGACCGGGTTCCTGACGCTCGCCGCCGCCGACCCGGCGCGGTACCTCGTGGTGGACGCCGGGCAGGAGCCCGAGGCCATCACCGGGGTCGTCCGCCACCGGCTCGACCAGATGCTGCCGCTGTCCGCCGCCGAGATCGAGGCCCGCGAGGCCGCGCGCGCGGCCGCCGTGGAGGCGGCGCGCCAGGCGGCCGAGGAGGAGGCCCGCCGCAAGGCGGAGCGGGAGGCCGCGAAGGCCGCCGCCCGCGAGGCGGAGGAGGAGCGCCGCCGGGCCGAGGAGGCCCGCCGGAAGGCGGAGGAGAAGGCGGAGGAGGAGCGCCGCCGGGCGGAAGAGGCGCGGCTGGAGCGCGAGCGGCAGGAGCGGTTGCGCGCCGAGGAGGAGCGCGCCCGGCGTGAGGCCGAGGAGGCCGCGCGCCGCGAGGAGGAGCGCCGCGCCCGGGAGGCCGAGGAGGAGCGCCGGCGCGAGGCGGAGGAGCGCGCCCGCCGTGAGGCGGAGGAGCGCGCCCGCGCCGCCGAGCAGGAGCGGCTGCGCGAACAGGCCGCCGAGGAGGCCCGGCTGCGCGCCGAGGCCGAGGAACGGCGCCTGGAGGAGCAGCGCAAGGCGGAGGAGGCCCTGCTGAAGGCCGAGCGGGCCCGGCTGGCGGCGGAGGCCGCGACGTCGGGCGCGGCTGCGGCTGCGGCTGCGACCCGTGAGGCAGCCGGTGTCGCCGACGCCGCGGACGACGCGCCCACCGTGCCGCAGCCCACGCTGCGGAAGCCGGAGGCGGGCGACGAGGGCGCGGGTACGGGCGCGGGTGCCCGTTCCGGCAGCGGCGATCGTGGTTCCGCACGGCCGCCGGTCGTGGGGACCGCTGCCTTCCGCAAGGACGCCAAGGACGCCAAGGACGCCAAGGACGCCGGCGACGCGCCGACCGTCGAGACGCCCCGGCCCCCGGCCGGTTCCGAGGACCGGACGGCCGTGCTGCCGCCCGTCGTGGCGCCGATGACGCCGACCCAGCGCGTCACCTGGGGCGTCGAGCCGAAGGACGCCCCCCGTGGGCAGGGCTCGGAGTCGGAGGAGACGGCCGTGCTGCCGAAGCCGCCGGTAGCGCCGTCGGCGCGGCCCGAGCGGCCCGAGCGGCCGGAGGACCCGGTGGACCGGGTGCCCGACTGGCTCTTCCGCAAGGACGACGACGCCGCCCCGGAGGCCGAGCGCACGCGCGAGCTGCCGCAGGTCGACGCGGAGGCCGAGGGCGCCGACGGGCCCGCCCACCCCAGGCTGAAGGCGCGGCGCCGTCGCCCCGAGTGGGCGGGCGACGCCCCGACGCTGGCGGACGACCTGCTCGGCAAGCGGGACGCCGACGGCGACGAGGGCGAGCGGCGCTAGGCGCCGCTGGAAGTGCGGCGACGGGGCGTCGGCCGGCTGCGGCGCCGTCGTGGCCGGTCGCGCCCACGCGGCGGTAGCCGCATGTCGACACTGCCCCGCGCCCCTTCGGGGCCCGGGTGTCAGTGCCGTGGCCCACAATGGGAAGCCGCAGGACCGACGGCGCGGAGGACAGCCATGGCGGTGTGGGACGACCTGGTCGGCCAGGACCGGGTGATCGAGCAGCTCGCCGCTGCCGCGCGGGACGCGGACGCGCTGGTCACGCCCGCCGGCACGGAGCCCTCGGCGGCGCCGTCGGAGGCGCCGGGCGCCTCCCGGATGACGCACGCGTGGCTGTTCACGGGCCCGCCCGGCTCCGGCCGGGCCACCGCCGCCCGCGCCTTCGCCGCCGCGCTCCAGTGCCGCAGCCCCGACCGCGCGACGGGCGGCGCCCCCGGCTGCGGATTCTGCGAGGGCTGCCACACCACCCTCGTCGGGACGCACGCGGACGTGGAGATCGTCCGTACGGACCTGCTGTCCATCGGCGTCAAGGAGACCCGTGACCTGGTCCGCCGGGCCCAGCTGTCGCCCGCCGGCGGCCGCTGGCAGGTGATCGTCCTGGAGGACGCGGACCGCCTCACCGAAGGCGCGGGCAATGTGCTGCTCAAGGCCGTGGAGGAGCCCGCCCCCCGGACGGTCTGGCTGCTGTGCGCGCCCTCCCTGGAGGACGTGCTGCCGACGATCCGCTCCCGCTGCCGGTCCCTGACGCTGCGCACGCCCCCCACGGCGGCGGTGGCCGACATCCTCGTGCGCCGGGACGGCATCGAGCCGGAGCTCGCGGTCCGCTCGGCCCGCGCCACCCAGGGGCACATCGGCCGGGCCCGCCGCCTCGCCATGGACGAGCGCGCCCGGGCCCGCCGCGCGGCCGTGCTGAAGATGCCGCTGCGCGTGGCCGACATGGGCGGCTGCCTCAAGGCGGCCCAGGAGCTGATCGACGCCGCCGCCGAGGACGCCAAGCAGGTCGCCGAGGAGGTCGACACCAAGGAGACCGAGGAGCTGCGGGCGGCGCTCGGCGCGGCGGCGGGCACGGGCGGCCGGCTGCCGCGCGGCACCGCCGGTGCCATGAAGGAGCTCCAGGACCGCCAGAAGCGCCGCGCGACGCGCACCCAGCGCGACAGCCTCGACCTGGCCCTGACCGATCTGACCGGCTTCTACCGCGACGTGCTCGCGATACAGCTCGGCTCGCGCGTCGAGCTCGCCAACGACGACGCGCGGGACGCCCTGGAGCGCGTCGCGCGCGGCTCCGGGCCGGAGGCGACGCTGCGCCGCATCGAGGCGATCACGGCCTGCCGGCAGGCGCTCGACCGCAATGTGGCGCCGCTGCTGGCCGTCGAGGCCATGGCGGTGGCGTTGCGCGCGGGCTGACCGCCGGGCCGACCGGGCGGGCCGACCGGCGTCCGGATGCCGTACGGGTGCCGTACGGGCGCCGTCCGTCCGGGTGACGGAGGCCCCGTCCGGGGGACGGGGGGAACAGGTGAGCCGGTCGGGGGAGGGTGAGTAGTACGAGGAACGGCGGGCACACCGCAGGTTGGGTGATTCCTCACTCGTATGAGGACTAGTGGGCCGTAAGGCTGGCCAAGTCGGGTATCCGTCCGGATACGCTCCGTATGCCCGCGTGGTCCTGTGCATGTCGCATGTCCGTATGTCCGACGGATGTCCGGATGCCGGATGCCCCACGGCCACCTGTCTCCCACCCCGAGGGGCCAGCCGATGGACACCAGTCGCCTGTTCCGCACCTCCGGCACGCTCGCCGCGACCGCGGCCCTGCTGATCTCCGCCGCCGTCTCGGGGGCCGCGGCGCCGGGCACGGCGGCGGCCAGATCGCGGGAAACGGCCGACCCCGGCTCCTTCGCCTCCCTCCTCCCGTCCGGGGCGGCCGACGAACAGGCGGCGCTCCCGGAGCTGGCCCCGCTGCCCACCGCCCTGCCGCGCGCCCTCCGGCCGTACTACGACCAGCGGCTCGCCTGGCACTCCTGCGGAGGCAAGCGCGCGGACTTCGAGTGCGCCACGCTGCGCGCCCCCCTCGACTACGAGGCCCCCCGCTCCCACGACGACGTGCGGCTCGCCGTCTCCCGGAAGAAGGCCACGGGCCCCGGCAAGCGCCTCGGCGCCCTGATGGTCAACCCCGGCGGCCCGGGCGGCTCGGCGATCGGCTTCCTCCAGGAGTACGCGGCCTCCGGCTACCCGTCCGCGGTCCGCGCGCAGTACGACATGGTCGCGATGGACCCGCGCGGCGTCGCCGCGAGCCAGCCCGTCACCTGCCTCTCCGACAAGGAGATGGACGCCTACGCCCAGGTCGACACCACCCCGGACGACGCCGCCGAGGTCCGCGAACTGGTGGGGGCGTTCCAGAAGTTCGCCCAGAGCTGCGCCGCCCGCTCCGGCAAGCTGCTGGGCCATGTCTCGACCGTCGAGGCGGCCCGCGACATGGACGTCCTCCGCGCCGTCCTCGGCGACGACAAGCTGCACTACGTCGGCGCCTCGTACGGCACCTTCCTCGGCGCCACCTACGCGGGGCTCTTCCCCTCCCGCGTCGGCCGGCTCGTCCTCGACGGCGCCATGGACCCCGGCCTCGACGCCCGGCGGATCAACCGCGACCAGACGGCGGGCTTCCAGACCGCCCTGGCGTCCTTCGCGGCGGACTGCGCCCAGCACGAGGACTGCCCGCTGGAGGGCGGCCGTCCCGATGTCGCGGGCGTCCGCCTCAAGCAGTTCTTCGAACGGCTCGACCAGCACCCGCTGGCCACCGGCACCCCCCGCCGGCTCACCGAGAGCCTGGCCACCACGGGTGTGATCTCCGCCATGTACGACGAGACCACCTGGCCCGTCCTCCGCAAGGCCCTGCACAACGCCCAGACCGGCGACGGCGCTCTGCTGCTGCGCCTCTCGGACCTCTACTACGAGCGCGACCAGCGCGGGCACTACACCAATCTGATGCCCGCCAACAACGCGGTGAACTGCCTCGACCTCCCGCCCGCCTTCCGTGGCCCGGCCTCCGTCCGCCGCGCCCTCCCGGACTTCGAGAAGGCCTCCCCGGCCCTCGGCTCCAGCTTCGCCTGGTCCGCCCTGAGCTGCGCTTATTGGCCCGTCAAGGCCACCGGCGGCCCCCACCGCATCCCGGCCCGGGGCGCCGCCCCCATCCTCGTCGTCGGCACCACCCGCGACCCGGCGACGCCCTACCCCTGGGCCCGCGCCCTCGCCTCCCAGCTCTCCTCCGGCCGTTTGCTCACCTACGACGGCGACGGCCACACCGCCTACACCCGGGGCAGCCGCTGCGTGGACGGCGCGATCAACGACTACCTCCTCACGGGCACCCCGCCCCCCGCCTCCCGCAAGTGCTCCTGACCTGCGGGATCCCCCTGCGGACGGCTGTGTACGGAGCACCCTTGGAAACTGTGTAGACTTAGGCGCGCTGCACACGCCACTCTTGGTTACGCAGCTTGCCGCCTTAGCTCAGTTGGCCAGAGCAACGCACTCGTAATGCGTAGGTCTCGGGTTCGAATCCCGAAGGCGGCTCCGCCAAAGCCCGGCCCGGACTTCGTCCGAGCCGGGCTTTTTCGTACCCGGACTGCCTGGACAAGACGAAGCCCGGGCCGGGGTTCTGCCCGGGCCGGGCTTCGTCTTGTGCCGGGAGGGGGCCCGGGGGTGGGTCAGAGGATGTCGGTGCCCGGGTCGAGGCCCAGGAGGACTCGGCCCTGGACCTCCATGTTCACGTTGACCTGGGCCAGGGCGTGGAGGGTGAAGCCCAGGATGTCGCGGTGGAAGCGCTGGAAGGGGACGTCGCGCTTGATGACCGAGGCGCCGCTCGCGGTCTGGAGGAGCTCGACGGCCTCCTTGGCGAGCTGGCCCGCGAAGGCGGTGCGGCCGCGGACGATGGCGCGCTCCTCCAGGGTCGGGTCCTCGCCCGCGTCGGCGCGGCGCTGGAGGAGGTCCAGCCACTTCGCCGAGAGGGCCTCCGCCGCGTCGATCTTGTTGGCGGCGGTGGCCACCTGGATCTGGGTGAGCGGGTGCTGCTTCTGGTCGGTCCAGGAGGTGTAGGTGATGCCGCGGCCCGGCAGGCGGTCGAGGAAGAGCTCGTAGGCGCCGCGGGCCACGCCGACCGCCATCAGGGCGTAGGCGGACATGATGAACGGGACGACGCCGTACTCGCGGCCCTTCGCGGTGCTGTTCCAGCGGCCGGGGACGCCGGTGCTCATGATCTCGCCGTAGGAGGCCACGCGGTGGGCCGGGACGAAGACGTCCTTCGCCGTGGTGGTGGCGCTGCCGGTGCCGCTGCCCGAGGTGACGTCCCAGTCCTCGGTGATGGACAGCTCGGACATCGGCACGAGGGCGAGGAACTCCTCGGTGGTGCCGTCGGGGTGCTCCAGCATGGCGGCGAGGCCGTCCCAGTCGGCGCCGTGGCAGCCGGTGTTGTAGTTCCAGCGGCCGCTGAGGAGGTAGCCGCCCTCGGTGGGGACGAGGGTGCCGGTGGGGGCGAAGCCGATGGAGACGCGGACCGAGCCGTTGGCGAAGACCTCCTCCTGCGCCTCGTCGGGGTAGAAGGCGGCCATGCGGGCGCCGGTGAGCCAGACGGTCATGGCCCAGCCCGTGGACGGACAGGCCCGGGCGATCTCGGAGACGATCGCGCCCTGGTCGGCGATGTCCAGGTCGAGGCCGCCGAAGCGGGCCGGCACGGCCATGCGGAAGACGCCGGCCTTCTCCAGGAGCTCGAGGTTCTGCTCGGGTACCCGGCGCTTCTCCTCGGCCTCCAGGCCGTTCGCCCGGATCGCGGGGCGCGCCTCCTCCATCGCGGCGAGCAGGGCGGTGAATTCCGAATTCGTGGCCATGAACGTTCCTCCGGCAATTGGTGTTTCCTCGTGTCGAGGTTTGCAGGAGTCCGGCCATTTGCCGTCCACCCGGTTCAAGCGGAAGGTCATTCGCCGGTAATTGCACGCCGGTGAACGCCCGTTGATCGGTGGTGTGCGAGGGTGGGCCCGCAGCGGCGCTTACCTGATGGTAAGTACCCACTTTCAAGTAGGTACTTCCCTGGTGGGAGCCGGTGAGTGAATCTGAGTGGGCAATACATTTCGTCCTTGGATAGGAGCTGTGATGGCGGGCAACGACCACGCACCGGTGACGGTCATCGGCCTGGGTCTGATGGGGCAGGCGCTGGCCGGGGCCTTCCTGAAGGCCGGGCACCCGACGACCGTGTGGAACCGCTCCGCGGACAAGGCCCAGGAGCTGGTGGGCCAGGGCGCCGTGCTCGCGGCCACCCCGGCCGAGGCCGTGGCCGCCTCCGAGCTGATCGTCGTGTGCGTCTCGGACTACGACGTGATGCACTCGGTCCTCGACCCGCTGGGCTCCGCGCTCTCCGGGAAGATCGTGGCCAACCTGACCTCCGGCTCCTCGGAGCAGGCGCGGGAGAAGGCCGGCTGGGCGGCCGGTCACGGCGCGCAGTACCTGGACGGCGCGATCATGACCGTGCCGGCCCTCATCGGCACCCCCGAGACCGTGCTGTTCTACAGCGGCCCGGCCGACGCCTTCGCCGCCCACGAGGCGACCCTCAAGGTCCTCGGCGGCAACACCACCCACCTGGGCGCCGACCACGCGCTGGCCGCCCTCTACGACGTGTCGCTGCTCGGCGTCATGTGGGGCACCCTCAACAGCTTCCTCCACGGTGTCGCCCTGCTGGGCACCGCCGGGGTGAAGGCGACCGAGTTCCTGCCCTGGGCGACCGCGTGGGTCGACGTGGTGAAGAACTTCGCCACCGACTACGCGAACCAGATCGACGCGGCCGACGGCGCGTTCCCCGCGAACGACGCCACCATGGAGGTCCACGCCGGTGCCCTGGAGCACCTGCTGCACGAGAGCGAGGCGCAGGGGATCAACCCCGAACTCCCCGCCTTCGTCAAGGGCCTGATGGACCGTACGATCGCAGCCGGTCACGGCAAGAACAGCTACGCCAGCATGGTCAAGGTCTTCCAGCAGCCCAAGGCGTAGCACCGCAGAGCCCCCGGGGGTGTCACCCCCGTCCCCCCGGTGAAGGGCCCGGATCCGCGTGCGCGGTCCGGGCCCCTTCGGGCATGCCCCGCGCCCGCCGGAATCCGGTCCTGGTATTTCTGGGTATTCCGGTGGATCAGGGGTGTAAGGGAAACATCAAACCGACCGTCCCGTATGCCATGATCGGTGCCATGACTCTTTCCTGGTACGAACTCGTCACCGCCGCCACCGATTCCGCCACCGCGCTTCTGGAGAAGTCCGAGGGCGACTGGTCCCGCCCCGCGGGAACCCTGGAATGGAGCTGTCAGCAGACGGCCTCCCACCTTTCCCAGGCGGTCACCGGATACGCGGGCCTGCTGATAGCCCAGCCGAAGGACCGCTACATCACGCTCATGACCCACATCGACGCCGGGGCGTCGGCCGCCGCGAAGGCGGAGGGCATCCGGATCGCGGGCCGGCTGCTGGCCGGTGTCGTGCGCGAGGCCTCGCCCGAGGCCCGGGCCTGGCACCCGTGGGGCACCAGTGACGTGGCGGGCTTCTCCGCCATGGCCGTCGCCGAACTCCTCCTCCACAGCCGCGACATCGCCCTCACCTTCGGGCTGGACTGGGAGCCCTCGGACGAGCTCTGCGCCCCCGTGCTGGAGCGCATCTTCCCGGGCGCGCCCACGGGCCACGGTGCCGCCGAGACGCTGCTGTGGAGCACGGGCCGTGGTGATCTGCCCGGCCTCGCCCGTCCGGCCGAGTGGCGCTGGTACGGCGACGTCCGCTGAGGCACTGGCACTCCGTGAACGGCAGTCCGTGAACGCCGGTGGTGCCCGGGTGGAGGAGATCCGCCCGGGCACCACCTTCACGGCCCGCCGGGCGGCAGTCCGCGTCAGCCCGTCATGGAGGTCATCCACAGTGGCGTCACGGCCCGGGCGTCGCGCGGCGCCGTGACCCGGCTGAGCGAGGTCACCTCGGACGGCTCCGGGTTGAGCACCTCGCGCTGGAGCCGCTGGAGTTCGGGCGAGGGCTCGAGGCCCAGCTCGTCGTTGAGGATGCGGTAGAGGTTCTGGTACGCCTGGAGCGCCTCCGCCCGGCGGCCCGAGCCGTGGAGGGCGGAGATCAGCTGGCCGTGGAACCACTCGTTGAGGGGGTAGGCGTGCACCAGCAGGCGGAGCTCGGGGATCGACTCGCGCTGCCGGCCGAGCCGGGTCTGGCCCTCTATGCGCAGCTCCAGCGCCCGGATGCGCAGCTCGTCGAGGTGGGCGATGGAGCCCGCGAGCAGGTCGCCGGAGGGGATGCTGGAGAGCACCGGGCCGCGCCACAGCCCCAGCGCCTGGTTGAGGTGATGGACGGCCGACTCGGGGTCGCCGTCCTGGAGTTCGGAGTGTCCCCGGGCGATCAGCTGCTCGAAGACCTTGATGTCGACCTCGGTGTCGTCGACCTGGATGACATAGCCCGGCGCGCGCGTCGCGAGGAGGGTCCGGCCGGCGGCGGCCAGTTCCTCGCCGACGAACATCCGCCGGGCGTGGTAGATGTACGTCTGAAGTGTCGTCAGGGCGCTGCGTGGCGGCTTCTGGCCCCAGAGCTCCTGGATCAGCGAGTCCGCCGTGACGATCTCGTTGGGCCGGGTCAGGAGAAGTGCCAGTGCCTGACAGACCTTCGGGGTGCTCGGTACGTAGGTCCGGCCGTCGTCCGCGACGATCTCGAACGGCCCGATGAGGTTGAACCTCACTGCGCACACTCCTGTTCCCGGCGCGACCGATGAACCCTGCGCCGATCACCTGAAAGGGTGATTCTGACAGTAGGCATGCCAGGTACGGATTCCTACCGAAGGGACCCAAGAGTGTCATGTTACCTAACGGTAGGTATTTTAATAAGGGGCTACTTTGATGGGACTACGTCCGTTGTGCCCATCGGCTGATCCACTGCCCGGCCGCCCCTGTACCCGCGGTACGTACCGCTCATGGGCGGTACGTACCCCGAGACACCGTCAATCCCCCGGCTACTGCGGCTGGTTGCCGTGCTTGCGGGCGGGCAGTGCGGCGTGCTTGTTGCGCAGCATGGTGAGCGCCTCGATGAGCGTGGCGCGGGTGAGCGCCGGGTCGATGACGTCGTCGACGAGGCCGCGCTCGGCCGCGTAGTAAGGGTGCATCAGTTCGTCGCGGTACTCGGCGATCCGGGCCTGCCGGGTGGCCTCCGGGTCGTCGGAGGCGGCGATCTCGCGGCGGAAGACGACGTTGGCGGCGCCCTCCGCGCCCATCACGGCGATCTCGTTGATGGGCCAGGCCAGGGCGAGATCGGTGCCGATGGAGCGGGAGTCCATGACGATGTAGGCGCCGCCGTAGGCCTTGCGCAGCACCAGGGAGATACGGGGCACGGTCGCGTTGCAGTAGGCGTAGAGCAGCTTGGCGCCGTGCCGGATGACGCCGCCGTGCTCCTGGTCGACGCCGGGCAGGAAGCCGGGCACGTCGACGAGGGACACCAGCGGGATGTTGAAGGCGTCGCACATCTGGACGAAGCGCGCGGCCTTCTCGGAGGACTCGATGTCCAGCACGCCCGCCAGCCGCTGCGGCTGGTTGGCGACGATGCCGGTGACCTGGCCGCCCAGCCGGGTCAGGGCACAGATGATGTTGGGCGCCCAGCGCTCGTGGACCTCGAAGTACTCGCCGTCGTCGACGATCTCCTCGATGACCGCCCGCATGTCGTACGCCTGGTTGGGGTCGGCCGGGACGAGGTCGAGGAGGGCGTCGTTGCGCCGGTCGACCGGGTCGTGCACCGGCTCCACGGGCGGCAGTTCACGGTTGTTGGAGGGGAGCAGCGACAGCAGGTGGCGCACGTCCTCCAGGGCGGACTCCTCGTCGTCGTAGGCGTTGTGCGCCACTCCGGAGGTCTCGGCGTGGACGTCCGCGCCGCCCAGCCCGTCCTGGGTGATCTTCTCGCCGGTGACCGCCTGGACGACGTCCGGGCCGGTGATGAACATCTGCGAGGTGCCGCGCACCATGAAGACGAAGTCGGTGAGCGCGGGGGAGTAGGCCGCGCCGCCCGCGCAGGGGCCCATGATGACGCTGATCTGCGGCAGCACACCGGAGTTGCGGACGTTGCGCTGGAAGATGCCGCCGTAGCCGGCCAGCGCGGTGACGCCCTCCTGGATACGGGCGCCGGCGCCGTCGCACAGGCCCACGATGGGCGCGCCCGCCGTCTCGGCCAGGTCCATCAGCTTGTGGATCTTCTGGGCGTGGGCCTCGCCGAGGGCGCCGCCGAAGATCCGGAAGTCATGGGCGTAGGCGAAGACCGTACGGCCCTCGACCTTGCCCCAGCCGGTGATGACGCCGTCGGTGTAGGGCTTCCGGTCCTCCAGGCCGAAGCCGGTGGCGCGGTGCCGGCGGAAGGCCTCGGTCTCGGTGAACGTGTCCTTGTCGAAGAGGAGTTCGAGACGCTCGCGGGCGGTGAGCTTGCCCTTGGCCTTCTGGGCCTCGGTGGCCCTGGCGCTCGGTCCTTCGAGGACCCGCGTCCGGAGGTCCGCCAGCTCCGCGACGCGTCCGGTCATGTCTGCGGGGGCGGCGGGGGGCGCGGCGGCCGCCTCCGGGGACGGCCGGTCGCCGACGTTCAGCGGTTTGTCCTCGACGATGCTCACGGGTGCCTCTCTCCGGTTCGGGAAACGCGCGGCCGCGCCCCGGCCGCTGCCGGGGCGCCCGGCGGTCCCAGCCTGACGCCCGGCGCTTGAGGCCAGCTCGAACGGTCCTGGACCCGGAGGCGTGACGGCGGGACTCCACCGGGCCTCGATCCGGTCTCGAGCCCCACGAGCCCCGGCGACAGGGCGCCCCTCGACCCCCGCTCTAGGGGTTCCGCACAGGCTTGGGACGTGCTCACAGAGACGATCTCCCCCGACCTGTTCCGTGCCGCGCTCTCCCGCTGGGCCAGCGGTGTCACCGTGGTGACCACCACCGATGCCGACGGCCGGAACCATGGGTTCACCGCCAGCGCGTTCTCCTCGGTCTCGCTGGACCCCGCGCTCGTCCTGGTGTGCCTGGACAACCGGGCCAACTGCTTCGAGGCCTTCGACAAGTCGGAGGGCTTCGTCATCCACCTGCTCGCCCAGGGGCAGGAGGGCCTGGCGGGCAAGTTCGCCAGCAAGGGCGCCGACAAGTTCGCGGGGACGGACGTGCGGCTCTCCGAGCGCGGGCTGCCGCTGCTGCCCGGCGCGCTGGCCCGGCTGGAGTGCCGGACCGAGCGCCGGATCCCCGGCGGCGACCACCTGATCCTCATCGGCGAGGTGCACCACGCCGACCAGGGCGACGGCGAGCCGCTCGTGTACTACCAGCGCGGCTTCCACGAGCTGATCCCCGCCGGGGCGACGCTCGCCTGACGAGGATCCTTCGTACGGCCCGTCGTTCAGGCGGCCGTCCCGGCCGAGTCGGACGGGACGGCCGCCGTCGCGCGCGTGGCCGGGAACGCCTCGGTGCCCGCCATGACCACGGCGAGATGGGCGGCCGACGCGAGCGTCACATGCCGGTGCCAGCCCTGGAACGAGCGGCCCACGAAGTCCCGCATGCCCACCTGGTCGGCGATGCGCCGGGCGTCGCGGTCGGCGACGGCGGTCAGCCGGGTCAGCCGCAGCAGCGCCCCGATCGGCAGGTCGACGGCGTCGGTGAGCCACAGCCGGGGCTGCCGGCGCTCGCCGCCGGCCCATTCGCCGATCAGCCGCATGGGCCGCCAGGGGCTGCCGTCCGGGCGCCCGGCGCGGTCGCGCAGGGGGCGGGGGAGCAGCACGGGGACGGTGGTGGCCACGGTGTCGCGGCGGTCGTCGCGGGTGAGGGTCCACTCGGTCGGCCGGCGCAGCCGCTTCACGGCCTCCAGCAGCTGTCCCGCGGTCGTCGTCCGCTCGCTGTAGCCCTGGAGGGCGGAGCCGTCGGCCCGCAGCCGGGTGGCCGCGTCGACGCGCATCAGCAGCGGGGCGCCCAGCGACTCCAGCCGGCGGGCGCACTCGGCGGCGTCCAGCCCGTCGACGTTCACCACGACGGGCACCCGCCCCGACGACTCGCCGCCGGCCCGGGGCGCCAGCTGGCTGACACAGTCCTCGGGGGTGGCGGTGCGCACGGTGGCGGGAATGCCGGCGCCCCGGCGCCGTTCGGCGTCGGCCAGCCAGCTCTCGGTCAGCAGCAGCCGCCAGTCGACGGGCACGGCGTGGGCGCCGGAGACCATCCACGCCCCGTACGCCTGCTGGCTGTTGACCGTCTGGCCCAGGTCGGGCAGGAAGCGCGGCTCGACCCCCACCGAGTGGACGCCCGCCTTGGGGATCACCGTGGGGCGCACGACCCAGGCCTGCGGCTCCAGGAGTTGCTCGGTGTGGCGCGCCAGGGCCTGGCGCACCGGCCGCCACTCCCAGGACGAGTCGCTGATGAAGTGGTGGACGCTCTGCCGGGCGGTGGCCCCGCCGATCTGCGCCGCGATGTTCCGCAGCGTCTTGCGCCCCTCGGCGGCCAGCAGGCCGCGTACGTACTGTTCGGCCCGAAGGCGCTGGTCGCTCCGCTGGAGCGAGGCGAAGAGCGTGGTGCGCAGCTCCGCCAGTACCTGTTCCGGTGCCCGGTCGCCCAGGACTGGACGGCTCGAGTCCGTTCCCATCATTCCCCCCACTGCGATGGCCGGACGGCCGACCCCCGAAGCATGTTGATCCGCTGTGCGTGTTGGTTATGCGTAACGGGCCTGGTACGAGCAGGCAGATATCACCCCAGACCGGGACTGGTCACCCCTCGGGCTGACTACTGTAAATAAACCATACGAACGGTTTCACCGGGTGAAGGTTTGGCCAATGGTCAGGGTCCGTTCGGCCCGCCCCCCTGGCGAGCCGGTGCGAGCCCCGTCCGTCGGCCGCCGGGCTCAGACGCCGGCGGTGTCGCCCTCGCCGCCCTCGCCGGAGCGGGCCGCCTCGAACAGGCGCAGCGGGCGGTCCGGCGCGACGTCGAGCCGGGCCAGGACGGCCGGAACGGCGATGTTCGGCAGCAGCATCTGGTACATCAGGGAGATCTCGTGCACCAGGGCGTCGCCGCGCTGGTGGGGGACCTCCTCGGCGATCAGCTGGACGCCGGTCCAGGCGCCCACGAGGAAGCGCGAGGTCTCGTACGGGTCGACATGGGCCAGCAGCTCGCCCCGGGCCTTGGCGTCGGCCAGCAGATCGGCGCCCACGGTGATCCACTCCGGCCACTTGGTGCCGAACAGCTTCCGCGCCCGCTGGTCGACCGACAGCCGCAGCGAGGCCCGCAGCAGGGGCTCCCTCGGCATGCGGTGGGCGAGCAGCAGCGAGGTGTCGGCCAGCTCCTGGAGCTTGAACTGCTGCGGCAGCACGCCTTCCGTGGTCACCGCCGTGTCCAGGACGCCGCGGGCCAGATCCTCCTTGGAACTGAAATGGAAGTAGAGGGCTCCCCTGGTCACATCGGCCCGGGCCAGGATCTGGGAAATGGTGGCCGCTTCATAGCCGCACTCGTCGAAGACGATTCCGGCGGCTTCCAGAATCACCTGACGGGTCCGCTTCGCGCGCTCCTGCTGTGCCACGGAAACCCCCTCCTTCTGTTCGGCTACCCCAGGGTTGATTTGTACCAATGGGTAGGTATCCTCGGCGGCGAGTGCCCACCCAGGCTCAATCCCACGCATCGGCGACCCAGGGGGGATCATGTCCGCAACGGTGCAGCAATCCTGCACGCTGGAGCCCGGAATTCCGAAATCGGCCGGGGCTTCGGAGGCGGCAACCGTACCGTCCCCCCGGTCTTCGGCCGAACAAGTCGCGGAACCGCGCGGCGAACCAGCCGCGGGGCCGGTTCCCCGACCCGGGCGCAAGAGAATCGCCAAGGAACTGGTCCACCTCCACGACGAGGCCTCCGTCCTCGTGGTGGACTGGGTGCGCCGGGGCCCCTCGGAATTCACGCTCACGGTGGAGTGGCCCGCCTCGGCGGCCGGCGACCGGCCCGATCCGGAACTGGCCGCGCATACCCTCCGGCAGTGCGGACTCGCTATTTCGCACGCCGAGTTCGGTGTTCCGCTCGACCATCAGTCGCTCTTGCGGAAGCTGGACTTCAGCATTGCGCCGGCGGCGCGACCGGAAGGAAATGATCCACTACTTCTCAGCGTCGATCTGCGGTGTTCACCGGAGAATGCCCGCGATGCCCGGGGCCATGGTTGCGAGGCCATGGATTTCACGGTCCGCGCCGGTGCCCGGACGATCATCCGCGCCCGGTCGCTCGCCACGTGGATTTCCCCGGGCGTCTACCGCCGGCTGCGCGGCGCCCACCTCTCGCCGCGCTGGGGCGACTGGGAGATACCCCCGCCGGTGGCGCCCTCGGCCGTCGGCCGCGCCCGGGACGGCGAGGTCGTCCTGGCGGCCGGCGACGCCCCGGGCCGCTGGCGGCTGCGCAATGACCCGGCCAACAAGGAGATGTTCGACCACCCCGTCGACCATGTGCCCGGGCTGGCCCTCTTCACCGCCGCGTGCCAGGCGGCCCGGGCCGCCCGGACGGCGGCCTCGGCCGGGGACCTCCCGCCGGGCACGGTCGAGGTGACGATGGCCTACAGCCGGTACGTCGAATTCGACGCGCCCTGCTTCC
>NZ_JAILXP010000080.1 GCF_020740895.1 Streptomyces sp. UNOB3_S3
CACCACGCTCAGGCTGCGCGGCCCGCGTCGCTGGACCACACCCCGGACGAGCAGGAGCCAGGAGTGGAAGACGACATGCGCGCACGCCGCGTGGCTGTCGTCGAAGAACGCGCAGTCGACCAGGCCCGTGCCGTCGTCGAGGGTCGTGAAGATGACCCGCCGTCCCGACCGCACCGGAGGTGTCTGCGTGGCGGCCTTGGCGCCCGCGACCAGGACGGTCTCGCCGTGGCGGGCATCGCGCAGCCGCCGGGCGGGGATCGCGCCCAGCTCGGCCAGGAAGGCCTGGTGATCGGTCATCAGATGGCGGGAGGCGTCCATGCCGAGGACGGACAGCTCGGCGCCGAGCCGTTCGGCCGGGTCCAGGTCGGGCAGGCCGGCGGGCTCGGTCCGGGCGCTGTCGATCAGCGTGGGCTGGGTGGCGGGCACCCGCCGTCCGTGGTGGAGTCCGCGGTGGAGTCCGGCGATGTGCAGCAGCAGGTCCCGGCGGTTGGTGCCGAAGGCGTCCAGCGCCCCGACCCGGGCCAGTCGTTCGGCCACGGGCCGGCCCGGGCGGGCGCGCTGCCACAGGTCCTGGAGCGAGGTGTACGGGCGTCCAGCGACGATCCGGCGTGTCTCGGCCTCGCTGATGCCCTGTACGTCGGAGAGTGCGAGCCGGATCCCGAAAACCCCATCGGACACCAGTTCGATCGAATAGGCCGTTCCCGAGCGGTTGACGTCCAGCGGCAGGATCGGCACCCCGCGCCGCCGGGCGTCGGCGAGCAGCAGCCGCTTGGGGTACATCCCGGGGTCGTGGGTGAGCAGCCCGGCGTAGAAGGCCGCCGGGTGGTGGGCCTTGAGCCAGGCCGACTGGTAGGTGGGCACGGCGAAGGCCACGGCGTGCGCCTTGCAGAAGCCGTAGCTGCCGAACGCCTCGACGATCTCCCAGGTGCGGCGGACGGCGTCCGGCTCGTAGCCGCGCGCCGCCGCCTTCTCCTCGAACCAGGCCCGTACCCGGCCCAGCAGCGCCGGGTCGGAGAGGGCGCGGCGCGTCTCGTCGGCGTCGTCCCGGCCGCAGCCGGTCATGATGTGCAGGATTTCGATGATCTGCTCGTGGAAGACGACCACGCCGTGGGTCTCGGCCAGCGCCTCCTTCAGGTCCGGGTGGGGGTAGCGCGCGGGGGCGCGGCCGTGGCGGGCCTCGATGAAGGGCCGGACCATGTCGGCGGCGACCGGGCCGGGGCGGAAGAGCGAGATGTCGACGACGAGGTCGTGGACGGTCGAGGGCTGCAGCCGTCCGATCAGGTCCCGCTGTCCCGGCGACTCGATCTGGAAGCAGCCGAGGGTCTCGGTGGAGCGGATCAGTTCGTACGTCCGCCGGTCGCCGGGCGGCACCTGCGCGGGGTCGTCGAGGTCGATCCGGCGCCCGGTGGCCCGTTCGATCTCCCCGACGGCGTGCGCCATGGCGGACTGCATCCGCACGCCCAGCACGTCGAGCTTGAGCAGGCCCAGGTCCTCCACGTCGTCCTTGTCGAACTGCGACATCGCGAATCCCTGGCCGCTGGTGGGCACGACGGGGGTGCGGGCGCGCAGCGTGGCGTCCGAGAGCAGGACGCCGCAGGGGTGCATGGCGACGCCGCGCGGCAGCCCGTCCAGTGCCTCGACCAGTTCCCACAGCCGGCCGTGGTCCTCGGCGGCCACGGCCCGCAGCTCGGGCAGTTCGGCGAGCGCGGCGCGGGCGTCCCGGGCGCGGATGTGCGGGAAGGACTTGGCGAGCCGGTCCACGACGGCCGGCGCCATGCCGAGGGCGGCGCCCACGTCCCGTACGGCGTGCCGGACCCGGTAGGTCTCGGGCATGGCGACGGTGGCGACACGCTCCGCGCCGAAGCGGTCAAAGATCGCGCGGTAGACCTCCAGGCGGCGGGCGGACTCGACGTCGATGTCGATGTCGGGGAGCGCGGTGCGCCGCGTGGACAGGAAGCGTTCCATCAGCAGGCCGTGGGCGACGGGGTCGGCGTGGGCGATGCCGAGCAGGTGGTTGACGAGGGAGCCCGCGCCGGAGCCCCGTGCCGTGACCCGGATGCCGAGGGCGCGGGTGTCGTCGACGACCTGGGCGACGGTGAGGAAGTACGAGGCGAGGCCGCGCTGTTCGACGGTGCGCAGCTCGTCCTCCAGCCGGTCCCAGTAGCGGCGGTCGCGGTCGTGTCCGCGCAGCACCATGGCGGCGGCGCAGCGGGAGCGGAGCACCCGGGCGGCGGTGCGGTGGCCGACGCCGACCACATACGCCTCGGGGAAGTGGACGGAGCCCAGGCCCAGGTCGTCCTGGGGGTCGACGAGGCACTCGGCCGCGGTCTCCTCGGTCGTGGCGAGCAGCCGGTGGGCGGCGTCCCGGCGCAGGCCGGCGGCCTCCGCGAGCCGTGCGGCGACGGCCGTCATGGCGGCCGGGTCCTTGAGCCAGCGTTCGCCGCTGTCGAGGGCCTCGGGCCGGCGGAGGTCGAGGGGCACCAGCCGGCGGGCGGCGTCGAGGACGTCGGCGACGGGCCCCTGGCCGGGGTCGGCGTAGCGGACGGCGTTGCTGAGGACGGCGCGCACGCCCTGGTCGGCGGCGAAGCCGACGGTCCGGGCGGCGAGGCGCAGCGAGCCGGGTCCGGTGCCGGTGCGGCCGTGCCAGACGGCCTCCAGCCGCAGCCCGTCACCGAACATTTCGCGCCAGGGCCGCAGCAGCCGCGCGGCCCGGTCGGGGCGTCCGGCGGCGAGCGCGCGGCCGATCTCGGAGTCCGGTCCGAGCAGGACGGTCAGCGGGGCGCGGATCCCGGCGCCGGCGCGGGCCAGCTCCTCCCGGGGCACCTCGGGCCGCCCGGCGCCGCTCGCGTGGGCGGCGGAGACCAGCCCGCACAGCGCGGCCCAGGCGGGGGCGCCGTCCCGGGCGAGGAAGACCGCGCGGGGCGCGGACTCGTCGACGAAGGCGCCGCCGCGGGCGGGGGCGCGGTGGCGCACCGTGGGGCCGCCGACGGGCGGCGGGCCGGAGACGGCCAGGTCCACGCCGAACAGCGGGCGCACGCCC
This sequence comes from Streptomyces sp. UNOB3_S3, assembly GCF_020740895.1. GTDB lineage: Bacteria > Actinomycetota > Actinomycetes > Streptomycetales > Streptomycetaceae > Streptomyces. The sequence goes on from NZ_JAILXP010000080.1 coordinate 3,041, forward strand.
GCGCCGGCCGCGGCCTTGGCGAACCGGACCGCTCCGGCGAGGCTGTCGCGGTCGGTGAGGGCGAGGGCGTCCATGCCGCGCTCGGCGGCCCGTTCGGCCAGCCGCTCGGGGTGCGTGGCCCCGTAGCGCGCCGAGAAGCCGGACGCGACGCGCAGGTGGGTGAACCCGGAGGTCGCCCGGAACGCCGCCATCGCACCTCCTGCCGCTCGCGGCCCCCTCCCCTTGGCCGATTCTTTTCGCTCCCCTGTCTCCACCATAGACCAAGACTCGAACATTCGTACGAACACATGCGCGAGTGTCACCCGGCCGGACCCCACCGCCTGCGCCCGACGCCCGGACCCCGCAGGCTCGGGGCATGGCCAGCACCCCCGGCGTCGGCGCCCGCTTCGTCCAGGAGGTCCGGGACGCCGTGACGGGCCGGGCGGCGGCCCTGGTGATCGGCGCGCTGGTGCTCCAGCTCGCCTTCGTCGCCTCCTACGTCGGCGCCTTCCACAGCCCGAAGCCCAAGGACATCGCGATCGGCGTGGTCGCACCGGGGGCGCTCGGCGACCAGCTGGCGCGGAAGCTCGACGCGCTCCCCGGCCACCCCCTGGCCCCGCGCACGGTCCCGGACGAGGCACGGGCCCGTGCGGAGATCGGCGCGCGGGACCTGGACGCGGCCCTGATCGTCCAGCCGCGCGGCACCACCGACACCCTCCTCGTCGCCGGGGGCGCGGGCGCCTCGCTCGCCCAGGCGGCGGAGGCGGTCCTCACCCGTGCCGAACGGGCCGAGGGGCGCGCCCTGCGGGTCGTCGACACCGCCCCGGCCGCCGCCGGCGACGCCCGCGGCCTCAGCGCGTTCTACCTGGTCGTGGGCTGGTGCGTGGGCGGCTACCTGTGCGCCGCGATCCTCGCCATCAGCGCGGGCGCCCGCCCCGCGAACCTCCACCGGGCCGTCATCCGGCTGGCCGCCCTCGCGCTCTACGCACTGGCCGCGGGCCTGCTCGGCACGGTGATCGCGGGCCCGGTCCTGGGCGCGCTGCCGGGCGGGATCCTCGGCCTGTGGGGGCTGGGCGCGCTGATCGTCTTCGCCGTCGGGTCCCTGACGCTGGCCCTCCAGGGGCTGGTGGGCGTCGTCGGCATCGGGCTGGCGATCGCCGTCGTCGTGGTCCTGGGCAACCCCAGCGCGGGCGGGGCCTACCCCTACCCCCTGCTGCCGCCCTTCTGGCGGGCCATCGGCCCGGCCCTCCCGCCGGGCGCGGGCACCTGGTCGGCCCGCTCGCTGGCGTACTTCCGGGGCAACGCGCTCACCGGCCCGCTGCTGGTGCTCTCCGCGTGGGCCGTGGCGGGCACGGCGGTCACGCTGCTCTCCGCCGTACTCCGGCGCGGGCGCAGGGTCCCGACCGACTGACGGGACCACGGGACCATGAGACCGACGAGGTCGTATACGGGAGGCCCCCGGAACGACAGACCGAACGGTCGGTCTGAGTGGTCTTCGGCCATTGCTGCGGCGCTCCGGAATGGGCGCGACCACCGCGCGGTCACCGGGCGAGCCTCTTTTCGGCCGGGCTCCGGGGGTCTCCCGGGGCGACCCGGCAGACATTGGATCCAATGGTTTAGCGGGTTGTAAATCCAGTCTTCAAAGGCTCGCTTGATATTTCCTCAATGAAAACAAGGCATCCTTGCTGGTCAACACTCCTGAAACATTAAATCCCTCCATATCCCACCGATCCGGACTCGCTTCCCCGTCCGACACTCCCGTGGCACCGCCGGGGAGACCGGCCCCACATGAGATCCGGCCACCCGGAACCGCTACACAGGGTTTTCGTGTGACGACTGAAAGTGCTCGTCCGGGGTGCGTTCATGCGCGAGTTGGGCCAGACTGCCGTCCGTTATCTGCACCCACGAACAAGGGAGTGTTCGGAATGCGGTACATCACTGGGGGGATCGCGCTGGGAGCCGCGCTCGCGCTGGGCAGCCTGGCGGGAGCGGGAACGACGGCTACCGCCTCGCCCTCGCCCATACCCGCGGCACAGACGCAGAGTCTGTACGCGCCCTCAGCGCTCGTACTCACCATCGGCCAGGGCGACTCGGCCGCGACCGCCGGCGTTCAGCGCGCGGTGACGCTCACCTGTATGCCGAAGGCCGGCGGCACCCACCCGGACACCCGCGGCGCCTGCGCCCAGCTGCGACTCAGCGGAGGCGACTTCGACAAGGTCGTGAAGATCAAGGAGGGCACCGCGTGTACGCGGGAGTGGAACCCCTCCACCGTCACCGCGGAAGGCGTCTGGGAAGGCCGCAGGGTCAGCTTCGAGCACACGTTCTCCAACCCGTGCGAACTGAAGGCGGGCAAGGGCACGGTCTTCGAGTTCTGAGCCGGACCTCGGTCCCGGCTCCGACCGGAGCGCGCCCTCGCGCGAAAAGCGGCCCCCGGACACCGTGGAGGTGTGTCCGGGGGCCGCGGTCCATGGCGGGGTCAGCCGATGACCGCCCCGGTGGCGGCCAGCGCGTCCGGCACCGGCTGGTAGTACGTCTTCGCGCCCGGGACCTTGCAGTCCCCGCTGCCGCCCGAGGTCAGGCCGAGCGCCGCGTCGCCGTCGAACAGGGGGCCGCCGCTGTCGCCCGGCTCGGCGCACACCGAGGTCTCGATCAGCCCGGTGACCTGGCCCTCCTGATAGTTGACAGTCGCGTCGAGACCCGTGACCCGCCCGCCGTGCACCCCGGTGGTGGAGCCGCTGCGCCACACGGACTCGCCGTTGTAGGCGGGTGCGGCATGGGTGATGGGCTGTGTCCGGCGGCCGCCGAGGGCCACCGCGCCGGGGTGTTCGACACCGGGCGCGTATTTCGCGAGGGAGTAGTCATGGCCGGGGAAGACGGAGGTCTGGGTGGTGGCGACCACCGGCCCGCCCTTCTCCGCCGACCAGTTCGCCACGACGTTGCCGCAGTGCCCGGCGGTCAGCAGATACGGCTGCCCGTCCTTGAGCACGTTGAACCCGTTCGAACAGCGGGCGGAGCCACCCCAGATCGCGTCGCCGCCGGCGATCATCCGGGTGAGGCGGGTGCCGATTCTCCGCACGGTCACGGTGTCGCCGAGCTTCGAGGTGATCTCCTTCAGCCGGGTCAGCCTCTCCCCCGTGACCGTGCTGTCGGCGGTCACGACGACCCGGTCGACTCTGGGATCCGTCACCCACGCGGTGCCGGGGATCGCCGCCCGGTCGTTCAGCGTCCGCCGGGTCGCGTCCAGCCGCGCCTGGGAGAACCGGGCCCGCCGGGGCAGCGCGCCCGCCGCCCGGACGATCTCCTCGGCGTCCCGCCCGAGAACGTTGACCACGAGCCGCCCGGACTCCTCGTCGTAGTACGACCCCGCCGCCGTCAGCGCGGTGAGCCCCGCGAGGGCGGTGGGGACGACCGGACCCTGCGAGGCCTGGGCCTGCTGCGGGACGAGCGTCACCAGGGCGAGGGCGGCCGCCGCCACCACGGCCGGCACGGCACGCGCGAACACCCGACGGATCTTCAACTCGGCACCTCCAGTGGGGGGTTGGGCCCAGGTTCGGGACGCGGCCCGGGCCCGGAGGACGAACGACACAGCCGCACCCCCGAGAGGAGGTCGCGTCCATGCCAAGTTGGTCCGTCGAGTGTCCCGACCGGGCGAGGGAGTGCACAAGGGCGAATTTCAGAAGCGCGCATTTCCATGCGCGCGCCCCTGGGTGTTCTCATGCTTCGGACGGGCCGGTTCGGCCCGTCCGAAGCATGAGAACAGTGAGGGGCCGGGGCCTACACGTGTCCGATACCCGCCTCCCCCTCACCGGATTCCGGACCGACGGGGGGCGCAGGCGGCGGGCCCGAAGCCTCCGGGCCCGGAGGGCCCTCCGGCTCCACCGGCGCCCCCGCCCGCTCCAGGAACCGCAACAGCTCCACCGGGAACGGCAGCACAAGCGTCGAGTTCTTCTCCGCCGCCACCGCCACGATCGTCTGGAGCAGCCGGAGTTGCAGCGCCGCCGGCTGCGAGGCCATCGTCCCCGCCGCCTCGGCGAGCTTCTTCGACGCCAGCAGCTCCGCGTCCGCGTTGATCACCCGGGCCCGGCGCTCGCGCTCGGCCTCCGCCTGGCGCGACATCGAGCGCTTCATCGTCTCCGGCAGCGAGACGTCCTTGATCTCGACCCGGTCGATCTGCACGCCCCAGCCGATGGCCGGGCTGTCGAGCATCAGCTCCAGACCCTGATTGAGCTTCTCCCGGTTGGAGAGCAGATCGTCCAGGTCGCTCTTGCCGATGATCGAGCGCAGCGAGGTCTGGGCCATCTGGGAGACGGCGAAGCGGTAGTCCTCGACCGCGATCACGGCCTCGGCGGGGTTGACGACCTTGAAATAGACGACCGCGTCCACCCGGACGGTGACGTTGTCACGGGTGATGCCCTCCTGTGCCGGCACGGGCATCGTGACGATCTGCATGTTCACCTTGCGCAGCCGGTCGACGCCCGGAATGATCATGGTGTATCCGGGCTGGCGGACCTCGGACCGCAGCCGGCCCAGCCGCAGCACCACTCCGCGTTCGTACTGCTTGACCACCCGGGACGCCGCGGCCAGGTACACCGCCCCGGCCGACCCGGCGGCCACCGCCGCCGCCACGAGGTCTGCGAGCATCATGACCCCCTGCCGTTGCCGTCGGGTGATACACATCCACGGTATGCCCGCGCCCGGGTGTGGTCGAGCCCCCGGCCCGGGGGCCGGGGGCTCCTTTGCTGCTGGCCGCAGGCGTGGGGAAGGGCGGAGCGCGCTCGCGGTCAGGCGTGGGGAGGGGGCGCCCGCGAGGGGCGCCCGGCGGGTCAGAAGACGCTCACCCCATAGGCGCTGAGCGCCGCGGTGACCGGCTGGAAGAAGGTCGTGCCGCCGGAGGAGCAGTTGCCGCTGCCGCCGGAGGTGAGGCCGAGGGCGGTGGAGCCGGCGAAGAGGGCGCCGCCGCTGTCGCCCGGCTCGGCGCAGACATTGGTCTTGATCAGGCCGCGGACGACCTGGCCGTTGCCGTAGTTGACCGTGGCGTTCAGGCCGGTGACGGTGCCGCCGTGCACTCCGGTCGTGGAGCCGCTGCGCTGGACGCGCTGTCCGACGGTGGCGTTGCCGGCGGTGGCGATGCGCTGCGATCCGCCGTTGTAGAGGTTGACCGCGCTGGGGTGCGGGATCGAGCCGTTGGCGTACTGGACGATGCCGTAGTCGTTGCCCGGGAAGCTGGTGCCGGTGGTGGGGCCGATGCTCGTGGTGTGGCTGGAGTTGGTGTAGTACTGCGGCTTGCCCTGAGTGCAGTGGCCAGCGGTCAGGAAGTAGTAGGTGCTGCCCTTGCGGACGTTGAAGCCGACCGAGCAGCGCCAGCTCGGCGCGTAGACCGCGTCGCCGCCGGCGAGCAGCTTCCGGAAGGTGCCGGGGGCGCGTTCGACGCGTATCGCGTCGGCGTCGTCCCCGGCCGAGCGTCTGATCTTCGCTATGGCGTCGTCGGAGACGGTGGAGTCGGCGGTGACGACGACGGATCCGGCGGCCCGGTCGACGACCCAGGCGGTGCCGGGGACGTCTGCGGACTCCACGGCCGCATTCAAGGAGGCCAGCCGGGCGGCGGAGGGGGCGGCCGTCGCGCCGGGCTCGGCCCGGGCGACGCCGGTGACGAGGGCAGAGGCGGCCAGGAGTCCGGTGGTCACGGCCAGGACCCTGATGTGTCCGGTGGTGCCGCTGCGGGGGGTGGTGCGCTTGATCCTCACGTTCTTCCTCCCGTGGGGGGTCGGGGATCCACGTGGTGGGCGCGGACCCGTGAGGCGCAGCCAAAAAGGCACACCGGATTCCGCTTTCGCCGTGCCCCTGACAAGCGCTGTTCGGGAGTATTCGGGCCATGGGCGGCGTGGCGCAAGGGCTCCTTTCGGACGCGCCCCCCGCGCACCACGAAGCGCCCCGGCGGCTCTCCGGCCGCCGGGGCGATCGCCCGTCCGGGTCGTCCTCGCCCGGCCCTGCCCGGGGGCTGCTTCGAGTAGACGCTGTGACGCGTCAGCGCGCGAGGAGGTTCCGCTCCCCCGCCGGGACGTCGACGGGCAGCCGGTTGCCCGGCGGCGGGAAGGGGCAGATGAAGTGGTCGGCGAAGGCGCACGGCGGCAGCAGCGCCCGGTTGAAGTCGACGGTCAGCCGCCCCTCGGCGTCCGGCGCCCCCGGCTTGAGGAAACGGAAGCGATAGCTGGAGACGCCGCTGGTGCCGTCGGCGAGGACGGCCCACAGCGAGCCGTCGGCCTCCGCCGAGACCCGCAGCGCGTACTCCTCCCCGTCCTTGACGAAGGCCAGTTCACCGGCGACGCCCAGGCCGCGCGTCCGCCCGTCGGCGTTCTCCACCGCGACCGTCTGATCCCGGTCGTACGGGCGGTACACCCCGGGCAGCACCCAGCTCCCGTCGTACTCGAAGGCGTCGATCCCGGCGAACGCCCGGCGGCCCGGGGCATCCGGGTCGAACACCCGGACCGCCCACAGCCCTTCGCGCCGTATGACCACCAGCTTCCGCTCCCCGTGGGCGACCCGGGCCGCGCCCGGCCCGGCGTCGGGGGTGAGCACCGTCCCGCCCTCGAACGGCCGCCCGTCCAGGGCGAGCCCGTCGCCGGCGGCCGCGGTCAGCAGCACACCCGAGCCGTCCGGGGCCTCGGTCCAGCGCCCGGGAGTGTCCGGGATCCGCCCCTCCGGAAGGCCGGACAGCCAGTACGTCCCCGTCAGGGAGAGCGGGCCGTAGGGGGCCGAGACCACCTCGGTGCGCTCCTCGCGCCACTCTTTCCACCGCTGTCGCGCGTCACTCGTGCTCATGGCCGTCAACCTTTCCATACGGGCAGCGGAAGCCCGAGGTGCTCCCGGAGTGTCGACCCCGTGTACTCCGTACGGAACGCGCCACGCTCCTGGAGCAGGGGGACGACCCGCTCGACGAAGTCGTCGAGCCCGCCGGGGGTGAGATGGGGGACGAGGATGAAGCCGTCCGCGGCCTCCTCGGTGACGAACTCGTCCATCCGCGCCGCGACTTGGCGCGGGGTGCCGATGAAGGACTGCCGCCCGGTCGCCTCGATCACGGTCTGCCGGATGGACAGTCCCTTGGCCTCCGCCAGGGCGCGCCACTTGGCGGCGACGGCGAACGGATCGCCCAGGGGCACCCGGCCCCGGGTCAGCCCTCCCTCCGGGTCGGGGTCGACGGCGGGCAGCGGGCCGTCGGGGTCGTAGCCGGACAGGTCCCGGCCCCAGACCTGTTCCAGGGTGAGGATCGCGGTCTGCGGGGAGACCTGCTGCTCGCGGATGAAGTCCGCTCTCTCCTGCGCCTCGGCGGCGGTGTCGCCCAGCACGAAGGTCACCCCGGGCATGATCTTCAGGTCCCCGGGCCGCCGCCCGTACGCCGCCAGCCGCGCTTTGACGTCGGCGTAGAAGGCGCGGCCCGCCTCCAGGGTGCCGTGCCGGGTGAAGATGACGTCGGCGGCGGAGGCGGCGAACTCCCGGCCCTCGTCGGAGTCCCCCGCCTGGATCACCACGGGGTGGCCCTGCGGGCTCCGGGGCACGTCGAAGGTCCCGGAGACGGAGAAGTGCCGCCCGTGGTGGGCAAAGGGGCGGGGGGTGCCGTCAGGGGTCCACGAGTCCCACAGCTCCCGGGCGGTGGCGACGAACTCGGCGGCCCGGGTGTAGCGGTCGGCCCGGTCGAGGTAGCCGCCGCGCCGGAAGTTCTCGCCGGTGAAGGCGTCGGAGGAGGTGACGACGTTCCAGGCCGCGCGCCCGCCGCTGAGGTGGTCGAGGGAGGCGAGGCGCCGGGCGAGCTCGTAGGGCTCGTTGAAGGTGGCGTTGACGGTGGCGGCGAGGCCCAGCCGTCCGGTGACGGCGGCCAGCGCGTTCAGCACGGTGAGCGACTCGGGCCGGCCGACGACGTCCAGGTCGTGCACCCGTCCCTTGTGCTCGCGCAGCCGCAGCCCTTCGGCGAGGAAGAAGAAGTCGAAGAGCCCGCGCTCGGCGACGCGTGCGAGGTGCTCGAAGGAGGCGAAGTCGATCTGGCTGCCCGCGCGCGGATCGGCCCAGACGGTGGTGTTGTTGACGCCGGGGAAGTGCGCGGCGAGGTGCATCCGCTTGCGCGCGGTCATGCGGTCTCCCTGCTGGGGGTGGCGTAGCGGTTGGCGGGGCGGGTCAGGCACAGGTGCTCACGGAGGGTGGAGCCGGGGTAGAAGCCGCGCAGCAGGCCCCGGTGCTGGAGCACGGGCACGGTGCCGTCGACGAGCAGCGGGAGGTCCCGGCCGGGGTCCCTGGGCCGGAAGTGGAAGCCGTCGGCGACGCCGTCGGTGTACCAGCGGTCGACGAGGTCGGCGAGCGCGACCGCGTCGGCGGCCGCGTGGAGCGCGACCGGCAGCGAGGCGAGCACGACGAGCCGGCCGGCGTGGCAGCCGGGTTCGCGGCCGTGGGCCCGGGCGCGCTGCCGTAAGTCGCCGCGCGCGGCGCGGACGGCGTGCGCGGCCCGGGGGTCGTCGGGGTTGCCGACGCGGACGTAGGCGATGTCCGCGTGGTGGGCGGCGGTGGCCTGGGCGGCCGGCGCGGTGGCGTCGACGGCGGTCACGGGCCGGCCCTGTGGGGGCCGGGGCACGATGGAGGGGCCGCGCACGCTGAAGCCGGGGCCCTCGAAGTCGACGTAGTGGAGCTTGTCGCGGTCGATGAAGCGCCCGGTGGGGACGTCCCGGATCTCGGCGTCGTCCTCCCAGCTGTCCCACAGCCGGGCGACGACGTCGGCGACCGCCTCGGCCTCGCGCCAGGCGGCCCAGGCGTCCGGCGCCTCGCGCCGCCCGAAGACCGCCGCCTCGCGGTCGTCCGTGGACACTCCGACGGTCCAGCCGGCGCGGCCCCGGCTCGCCCAGTCGAGGGTGGCCAGGGCGGAGGAGACGTGGAACGGCTCGGTGTGCGTGGTGGTGACGGTGGGCACGAGCCCGATCCGTTCCGTGGCGGGCGCGACCCGGGCGAGCACGGCGAGCGCGTCGAGCCGCCCCCGCCCCCGTCCGGGCGGCCCGAACGAGTCGCCGAGCGTCACGAAGTCGAACCGCCCCCGCTCGGCGAGCCGGGCGGCCTCGACATACGGCTCGGCCGCGTGGCCACCGACCCGGTCGAGAGCGACGGCGAGATGAAGCGGACGGGTGGGTTCAGGCATAGGGGAATCCCTCCAGAAGGTTGTGGGCAGGCGTTCCGCAGGGCGGAACGGGTGGGCACAACCGGCCCGCGGACGCGAACCGGCCTCAGCGCACACCCGCGCACAGCGCAAGAAGCGCCCGCGCAGCGGCATCGTTCTGCCGAAAGGCAGGCGCGTTCGTCCCCGGCCGCGCAAACGCCCCCGAGGACCGCGCGTCCGTATGCGGCCCAAGGGCGAACCGCCGCCGGTGCGGCACCCCGTCCCGCCCGAGGACCCGCCCGTCCTCGGGACTGACGGCGAGCAGCCCGGCGGGGGTGGCGAGCGCCTCCCGGGCGAGCCCGCGCAGCAGCGGGTCACGCGACCCCGCAACGGACGGCTCCGGCAGTCGCGCCTCCACCAGCGCCCGCGCCTCGACGTCGAGGCCGGGCGCGCTCACGCTCCGCGCCCGGAACACCCCGCGCTCCGCGTCCGTCTCGAAGGCCGTGTCCGCGCCGAGGAACCGGACGACTCCCGCGCGGGAGAGCGCGAGCAGTTGCCGCAGCCGGGGGCCGGGCGGCCCGGAGGCCAGATAGCTGAAGAAGCCGTGCCACTCCGTGCCGAAGTCGCCGAGTCCGGCGAGCTGCCCGTAGACGGAGAGCAGCCCGAGGAAGACGGCGAGGTCCGGGCTGTGGCAGGGGTTGTGGCGGCGGGCGAGGTCGGCCTCGATATGGGCGCGCAGGCCCGCCTGGAGCGCCTCCCCGTCGGGGAAGCGCAGTCCGGCGAGCGGGCGGTCGAGCGTCTCCAGGTCGAGCCGGTCGGCCGGGTCGGGCACGGACGCGGAGACCAGCGCGTCGAGTTCGGCGCTGCCGGGGGCGCAGGCGGCGTACTTCTCCTCGAAGACCTGCCAGTCGACGGCCGTCCGGGCCGGGTGGGCGGTGAACAGCCGGTGGTAGTGGGCGAAGCCGAGTTCCTTCTCCACCAGCGGCCGGATGTCGCGGTGGTAGTCGAGCGGGCCGGGGCGGGAGCGCAGCTCCTCGATCTCGGCGGGGCCCAGGAAGCGCGGCAGCGGGGGGTGTTCGCCGTGCCAGCGGTAGCCGAGCTTGGCGCGGTAGGGGACGCCGCGACGGGATCCCACGTGGAGGACGGGCTCGCGCCCGGAGGGGTGGTAGGTGAGCGTGCCCCTGTCGTCGGTGGTGAACCGTCCTCCTCGGCCCTCGGTCAGCAGGGCCATGAGGTCGACGAAGGCGAGGCCGAGACCGCGTACGAGGACGGGCTCGCCGGGGCGCAGGGCGGCGAGGTCGCTGTCGGCGGTGAACTCGGGCGGCAGGTAGGTCAGTCCGTGGCCGGTGGCGAAGGAGGCGAGGGCCCGCTGCTCCGGGCCGGGGTCGGCGTCGAGGTGGCCGAGGGCGAGAACGACGGCGTCGGCGAGGAGCGGCCGGTCCCGGCCCTCCAGCCACACCCGCTGCCGGCCGTCGTGGGGCCCGGAGAGCCGTACGGCCCGGCGGCGGTGTTCGTGGACGGTGATCCCGGCGGGCAGGGCGGCGACCGCGCGGTCGTACACCCAGGACAGATAGGCGCTCTGGAGCCGGCGCCCGGCGAAGCTCCGGGGCGTCAGTTCCCGGGCCTCGGCGGCCGTTCCGGGATCGAGGTGGATCGTTTCCGCACCGTCGCGGACGCGGGCCGCCCACTCGGCGAGCGAGGGGCCGTGCCGCACCGGGCCGGCGCACTCGACGGAGTCGTCGGTGTACATCGTGACGTCCTCGGCCATGGAGTTCATCCACAGCAGCGGGGACTGGTCGTGCCGCCAGACCCGGCCGCCGCCCGGCGGGTACGGGTCGACGAGGTGGAGGTCGAGGCGGGCGCCCGTGAGGAGTTCGGGGGCGTTGGCGGCGATGCGCTCGACGAGGCCGGTGCCGCGCGGGCCCGCGCCGATGACGACGAGGGAGGGGGCACGCAGGTGTGCGGACGGGGAGTGCGCGGGCATGCGAAGGCTCCGTGGATGCGGTGATCGAACACGGGATGGTGCCGCCTTCACACGGCCGCGCCCCTCAGCACGACCGGACGTCGAGGCTAAGCCGGGGCCTCGGTCCGCTGTCAACTCTGTCCAGAACGGCGTCCGCAGTGTGGACAGCTCGTCTCAACTCGGTTGACGGGACAACCGGATGGCTGCTCCACTTATGTCATGCGTCCTGGGCAACGGCTCGTCATTCGCGGCCACATCGACTTCGGTCGGGTGTGGTCCGCCTCCTGTCCGCGCTGACCGCGCGCCGTCGTACCGCCGAGACCCGACGCGCGCCGGGGCGCCCGCGCGCCCCGGCGCCCGCTGCCTTCACCAGCGCGGCAGTTCAGCCGCACCCTCCCCTCGCACGTCCACGCACCGGACCTTTGCGCCGTGCGGCTCAGCAGTCACAGCCGCAGTCGCAACCGTCACAGCAGTCGCAACCATCGCAGCACTTGCTGCAACAGTCACAGCAATCGCAGCAGTCTCCACAATCGCCGCAATCGCAGTTGTCACAGCACTTGGCGCACCAGCCCTCGCGCGGCCGCCCGTCCCAGGGGTCCGCGTAGGGGTCCTTGCAGCAGATCTGGCCGGTACAGAACATGCCGGTCCAGACCGCGCAGCCGGCGATCAGCCCGCGCCGTCGCCGCCGGCCGCCCCTCGGCGGCTCCGGCGGCGCGGTGGGTGGCATCACGGGCGGCGGCCCGAACGCGCCCTCGGGCGCGGTGTGCCCGTGACCGGTCGTGTGCCCGTGACCGGCCGTGTGCGCGTCGGCGGCGTGTCCGTGGGTCGCGCAGCCGCCGGTCGCGAACGCCCGGTCCACGGAACGTTCCAGCTCGTGCGCCAGCAGGAGGTGGGCCAGCCTGCCCTGGGACTTGCTCCCGAACGCAACGTCACGCAGGGCCAGCCGCACCCCGCGCACCGCGTCGTCGCACAGCCGCCGCGCCTCGTCGAGGCCGGCACCGGTCGCGGTGATGGGGTTCCAGGACCCGGTGCGGGCGTCCTCCTCCAGGTCCTCGACGGCGTCGAGGAGATGGGCGAGCCGGCCGAAGAGCCGGCCCGCCTCCTCCAGGGCCGGCCGGTTGCCGGGCCTGCCGGCGAGCACGGCCGTGTACCCGAAGGCCATGGCGGTGGCCGTCTCGGTGGGCTCGGTGACCTCCAGCAGCGAGGTGCCCGGACCGGCCAGCGCCTCGATGCCCGCCTGCCGTTCGACGGCGTCGACCAGAACGGCCGTGTCGAAGCCGAGTTCCGCTCCCGTGCGGGCGCCCGCCCCCTCCCAGCGGGCGGCGATGCCGCGCGCGGCCGCCGCGACCGGACGGCGCGCCAACAGCCCGTCTCCGTCAGCGACATGGTCGCGCATCTTCGCGGAGGCCAGGACGAGCGAGACCGTGGCGGCCAGCCGGGCGCCCTCCCCCTGGGCCACGGACGCGGAGCGCATCCCGCGCAACGGGCAGGGCCCTGCCGTACGCCGCCAGGCGCCGGACTCCCCCGAGCTCGTGGACTGCGCCTCGACCAGCACTGATATGACGAGACCGTCATAGTTGGTTGCTATTCGAGCGAATTGCCCGTGATCGCCTCTCAACGCCAGACAGAGCCCGCAGAGATGTGCCATCCACTCCGCTCGCATGCGCTCGGAGAGTCGATGACGGCATGGCCTGATGATCCCGAACAAAACGTGTCCCCGTGTGTGGTGTCGATGTGCCCGGGCATCCTAGTCAGCGGGGACAATCGAGCTGGGCCGGAGCCCGTCCACTCCGGCCCATGCCGCATATGCCCAGGTCCGACGCCTAAGGTCGGCTCATAGGAGTTTCTGACGCACCGCCACCCACTTTGCACCAGATGCGTCACGAAATCCCCGCATGGCCGCCATCCACTTGGCACATCATCCGCATCATGGACGACCATAGAGGAGCGGGCGGAACACACCGCGTGTGAGAGGAGGCGTCCATGGGATCGGTGCGCAAGGCGAGTGCGTGGCTTGGCCTCGTCGACGACAACGATGACGAGCGCTACTACGGCGGCTACGAAGAGGACTCGGACGAGGGGACCGAACCCGGCGACTCCTGGGTGACCAACCCCAAGGTGCGCGTGGCCGACGAGGTCGCGCAGGAGCAGGGCACCCGCATCGCCACGGTCACCCCGGACGGCTTCCGGGACGCCCGGGGCATCGGCGAGCTCTTCCGGGACGGCGTACCGGTCATCGTCAACCTCACGAGCATGGAGCCCAGCGACGCCAAGCGGGTGGTGGACTTCGCCGCGGGGTTGACCTTCGGCCTCCGCGGCTCGATCGAGCGCGTGGCCAACCGGGTCTTCCTGCTCACCCCCGCCGACTACAAGGTCGTCAGCGGGGAGGGCGGCCGCATGCAGGGCGGCTTCTTCAATCAGAGCTAGGTCCTGGGCAGGTGCTCACCGGAACGCGTCGAGGCCGGTGAGCGCCTTGCCCAGCACCAGCTGGTGCATCTCCACGGTGCCCTCGTAGGTCAGCACCGACTCCAGGTTCGTCGCATGGCGCATCACGGGGTACTCGAGCGAGATCCCGTTGGCGCCCAGGACCGTCCGGGCGGTACGGCAGATCTCGATCGCCTCCCGCACGTTGTTCAGCTTCCCGAAGCTCACCTGCTCCGGCCGCAGCCGCCCCGCGTCCATCCGCCGTCCCAGATGGTGGGCCAGCAGCACGCCCTTATGGAGCTCCAGCGCCATGTCGGCCAGCTTGGCCTGGGTGAGCTGGAAGCCGCCGATGGGCCTGCCGAACTGCTCGCGCGTGCGCGCGTAGTCCAGCGCGGTCTCGAAGCAGGTGCGCGCGGCGCCCATCGCGCCCCACACGATGCCGTACCGGGCGTGGTTCAGACAGCCGAGCGGACCGCCCAGCCCCTTCGCCTCCGGCAGCACCGCGTCGGCGGGCAACCGCACCTCGTCCAGGACCAGCTCGCTGGTGACGGAGGCGCGCAGCGACCACTTGTGCTTGATCTCCGGTGCGGAGAAGCCGGGGCTGTCGGTGGGGACGACGAAGCCCCTGATGCCCTCGTCCGTCCGGGCCCAGACGACCGCGACCCCGGCCACCGAGCCATTGGTGATCCACATCTTGCGGCCCGTCAGCACCCAGTCGCCGCCGGCGTCGCGCTTGGCGTACGTCCGCATCCCGCCCGGGTCCGAGCCGTGGTCGGGCTCGGTCAGCCCGAAGCAGCCGATGATCTCGCCGGTCGCCATGCCAGGCAGCCAGCGCCGCTTCTGCTCCTCGGAGCCGAAGCGGTGGATCGCGTACATCGCGAGGGAGCCCTGCACGGAGACGAGGGAACGGATGCCGGAGTCGGCCGCCTCCACCTCCAGACAGGCCAGCCCGTACTGGACGGCGCTCGCGCCCGCGCAGCCGTAGCCGGTGAGCTGCATGCCGAGGGCGCCCATGGCGCCCAGCTCCCGGGCGAGTTCGCGCACGGGGACCTCGCCGCTCTCGTACCACTGCGCGATGTGCGGCAGCACGCGGTCGCGCGCCCAGCTCCTGACGGAGTCCCGGATGGCCCGGTCCTCGTCGGTGAGCAGGTCGTCGATGCCGAGCGGATCATGGGGATCGAACACGGGGCAGCCTCCGGCTCGGTGCGGGGTGATCATCGCTTGCCCAGCACGCTACGGGTGGGTAACCGCCGGCGTCCAGACCCGGCCGGGGTGGGGTTCGGCACCGCCGGGCACGTAGGCGGTGGCCGGTCGCCGTCGCGGCGGTTTTGGGGCCCCGCAAGGGGCCCGGCGGTGCCGAAGCCGCCCTCAGCCCTCCGCCGTGTCCAGCCCGCGCGGCAACCGCAGGGCCGCCACCGCCCCGAGTGCCAGCAGCCCCGCGCTGACCGCCAGCGTCACGTGCAGACCGTGCACGAAAGCGTCCCGCGCGGCGGCGCGCAGGGCCGCGCCCGCCGGGGCGTCGAGGCGGTCGGCGACCTCGTACGCCTCGCCCAGCGAGTGGCTCGCGGCCCGCCCGGCCGCGCTCGGGACGCCCGGGACCCCGTCCACCCCCGGCGCGTACGCCGCGTTCATGACGCTGCCGAGCAGCGCGATGCCGATGCCCGCGCCCAGCTGGTACGACGTCTCGCCGATCGCGGCCGCGCCGCCCGCCGCCTCCGCGGGGGCCTCGCTGAGCATCGACTCGTACGCGCCGAAGAGCGTGGTCTCCAGGCCGAAGCCGAGCAGGACGAACCCGGCGACCAGCGCGTACGGGCGGTCCTCCCGGCCCATCACGGTCAGCGAGAGCACCGCCATCGCGGTGAGCACGAAACCCGCCGAGACCATCGCGCGCGGCCCGAACCGCTGGAGCACCCGCGAGCCCGCGAGGCCCGCCGCCATCGCGGCGAGCGTGAGGGGCAGCAGGCGCAGGCCCGTCTCCAGCGGGGTGAGGCCGAGGACGAGCTGGAGGTACTGCGCGGCGACCAGCTCCAGCCCGACCAGCGCCAGCATGGCCAGGACGATGCAGCCGACGGAGGTCCCGAAGGCGGGGCGCGTGAACATCGTCAGGTCGACGAGCGGATGGTCCCGCCGCCGCTGCCGCCGTACGAAGAGGATGAGGAGCGCGGCGCCGAGCGCCGCGGGGACGACCGTGCCCAGCGACAGCGCCTCCGCGCCGCCCACCCGCTTGACCCCGTAGACGAGGCCGAACAGGCCGAACGCCGCCATCAGCGCGCCGAGGACGTCCCACGGGCCGTCGCGGTCGCCGGTCGACTCGGGCAGCAGCCAGCGGCCGACGGGGAGGCTGACGGCCATGAGCGGGATGTTGATGAGGAAGACGGAGCCCCACCAGAAGTGCTCCAGCAGGAAGCCGCCGAGCAGCGGCCCGACGGCCGCGCCCACCGCCGCCACCGCGCTCCAGACGCCGATGGCCAGGGCGCGCTCCCGGCGGTCGGGGAAGACCTGCCGGAGGATCGAGAGCGTCGCCGGCATGATCATCGCGCCGCCGGCGCCGAGCAGTGCCCGGGCCGCGATCAGGACCTCCGGCGTCGGCGCGAGCGCGGCGAGCGCGGAGGCCACCCCGAAGAGGGCGTAGCCGAGGAGCAGCACCCGGCGGCGGCCGACCCGGTCGCCGAGGGTGCCGAAGAGGATGAGGAGCGAGGCGCAGACGAGGGGGTAGACGTCGACGATCCACAGCAGCTGTATCGCGCCCGGGCGCAGGTCCTCCGTGACGGCCGGGACCGCGACGTGGAGCACGGTGGCGTCGACGGCGACCAGGAGCAGGCTGACGCAGAGGACGACGAGAACGGTCCACCGGCCCGCCGCGGCGGCGCCCGGCCCTTCCGCTCGGCGCGGCCGGAGCCGCTGCCGGGGAACGCCGACCGGCCGTCGGGGGCCGGCGGTGGTCGTCCCGGACATCCACACACCTCCGTGTCATGCGCTCGCGGCCGTGGGGCCGGGGAAACCAGTTGGGGACCAAAGAGCCCCGGCGGTATCGGGGGGCGAGTGAGTCGACAGCGTACGCGAACCCCGCCGGAACCCACGTGGCCCCTCTCACGCCGCGGGACTGGGACAATCGATCGGTGACCGTCCACGCTTCCTCCACCTCCCCGGCCTCCGCCGACGTGGCGCCGTCCGGCATATCCGCCGGCGCCCCCGGCGGCGGCGGGCCCGCGCGGGCCCGTGCCGTACGGGCCCGCGCCGCGCTGCGCCGGGCGGCGCCCGCGCTGCTGCTGTACACGGCGGTGCGCGTGCTGGGGGTGGTGGCGCTGGCCCTGTGGGGGCTGGCGGACGGCAAGGAGGCGCGTCATCTGCTGTCGGCGCGCTGGGACTCCATCTGGTACGCGCGGATAGCCGAGCAGGGGTACGGCTACACGCTCCAGCTGGCGGGCGGCAAGGTCCACTCCGACCTGGCGTTCTTCCCGCTGCTGCCCTGGCTGGAGCGGTCGCTGTCGGCGGTCCTGCCGCTGTCGGCGGGGGACGCGGGCCTGGTGGTCTCGGCGGTCGCCGGTCTCGCCGCCGCGTGGGGGATCTTCGCGGTCGGCGCGCTCCGGTACGGGCGGCGGGCCGGTGTGGCGCTGGTGGGGGTGTGGGCGGCGCTGCCGGTGGGCGTCGTCACGTCGATGGCGTACTCGGAGGCCCTCTTCACGGCGCTGGCGGCGTGGGCCCTGTACTGCGTGCTGACCGGCCGGTGGGCGTGGGCGGGCGCGCTGGCGGCGCTGGCCGGGCTGACCCGGCCGGTGGGGGCGGCCGTGGTGGCGGCGGTCTGGCTGACCGCCGCGGTGGTCCTTCTCCGGGCGCGCCGCCGGGGCGAGGCGCCGCCGTTCGCGCGGGTGCTGCCGGGAGTGGTGCTCGCCCCCCTGGGCTGGCTGGCGTATGTCGCCTGGGTGGGGGTGCGCACCGGTTCCGTCACCGGTTATCTCGATGTCCAGGGCGGGTGGGGCAATGGTTTCGATGGCGGACTGGCCTTCGGCTCGTTCATCCGGGAACAGCTGACGGGACCCGCCTGGCCCGCGGGAGTCGCGCTGCTGCTCGGCGTGGCCCTGGTGATCCGGCTGTATCTGGCCGGAGTGCGCCAGGGGCAGCCGCTGCCGCTGCTCGTCTACACGGGGACGGTGCTGCTGCTGGCGCTCACGGCCAAGGGGTACTTCGGGTCCAAGCCACGGCTGATGCTGCCGGCCTTTCCCCTGCTGCTGCCCCTGGCGGTGGCCCTGGCCCGGCTACGCACGGTGCGCGCGGTGCCGGTGATGACGGCGCTCGCGCTTGCGTCGGCGGCCTATGGCGCGTTCTGGCTGCACGGTTCCGGCCCGCCATGATCGTAATTCCCGGACGACCCGGCGGCCCGCCGGGAAACGGTGTGGAACCCCTCGGCCACACACCGATAAACGCGGTCCCACGAAAAGGAATTAATGCCTCGCCAGGCTTTGACCAAAGCCGTCCCGCGTTTCTTTAACCGATTCTTATTCCGCCGTTTCAAACATGCGGTGTGCCACGATTGAGACGCATTCCACATCACATCGTCATCACAAAGAGCCTCGATCGGCCGAACCCTCCTGTCACGCAATGTAACGTCGATTGAGTGCGTACCAACGACGAGCTCGTCCCTGCGGAGGAGCGCTCCCAACCCGTGCGGCCGCGGATGACCCGGACCCGCCTGGGCATCTTCGTGGCCACCTCCGTGGTCTACGTGGCGATCGTGGTCGGCGTGCTCACCACCTCCTGGCCGGTGCGCTTCGACTGGCAGGTCATGCTCTTCCGGCCGTACAAGCAGTGGCCGGAGATCCACACCTTCCTCGACTACTTCGTGGTCCTGGGCCAGCGCGGCCCGACCGCCGTGGCCGTCGCGGCCTGGCTCGGCTGGTGCACGTACAGACAGAAGACCCTGCGCCCGCTGCTGGTGCTGGGCACCTCGCTGCTGCTGCTCAACGCGACCGTGGGCGCCGCCAAGATCGGCATGGGCCGGCTCGGTCCGCACTACGCCACCGCCGTCGGCTCGAACGAGATGTTCGCGGGCGGCGACATATTCCCCTCGGGACACACCGCGAACGCGGTGGTGACCTGGGGCGTCCTCGCCTATCTGGCCACCACGCCGCGCACCCGGCGGATCTCCTCGGTGTGCGCCGCGATGCTGGCGCTCGGCGTCGGGATGACCACGGTCTACCTGGGCACGCACTGGATGAGCGACGTCACCCTGGGCTGGACCGCCGGTCTGCTGGTGCTGCTGGCCCTGCCCTGGTTCGAGCCGCTGATGGCCCGCACCGAGGCCTGGCTGCTGGGCGTGTGGCTGCGGCTGCGCAGCGGCCGGCTGCTCACGGCGCCCTTCCCCGTGCCGGTCGCGGCGTCCGTGCCGCTGGGCGCGCCCCGCACCCCGGCCGACGACGAGCTGCCGGTCCGCGAGCCCGTGGGCGCCGGCAGCCGCTCCGGCGGCGGGACGGCCGCCCGGGCCGCCGGGGGCGGATCGCACCTGCCGCGCGGCGCGTCCTTCGGCCCGTCGGCCGGGCGCGGCCGGGCCTGAGCCCGCCGCCGCCCGGCGGTCACGCCGGTCACGGAACACCGCGAAGGCGGCCCCGGAGAATCTCCGGGGCCGCCTTCGCACGTGTCCGGGCCGCCGCGCGTCCGTCAGCCCTTCCAGCAGCGCCGTACGGTGCCGTGCTCGACCTCCAGGTTCAGCCGGCCGGCGCGGTACTCCATGGTGACGATCGTGCCGGGCGGCAGCGTCCGTACGTCCGTCCAGCCGCGGGCGCGTGCCTGCCTCTCCGCCGCGTCGGCGGAGAGGCCGACGTAGGCGGCGGGGTCGTCGTCGGGGTCGGCGGGGAGTCCGGGGA
>NZ_JAILXP010000081.1 GCF_020740895.1 Streptomyces sp. UNOB3_S3
GGTGCGGGTGAGGGGACGGGCGTGGGCCGGTGGCGGACGGGGCGCGGGTCGTACGGCCGGGAGCTCATGGCCCCATGCTCCTGGCAGGACGGGGGGCCGTCCGGGGTAGTTCCGGGAATCCGGGACAGGGGAGGGAACGGTGCGCTACCTTGTGCGCCGCATATGCCAACGGCCCATGATCGAGGACCATGGGCCGTCCGGTCGTGGGCCGGTTCAGTCGGCCCGGCTGCTGCCGCGCAGCAGGTCACGGCCGAACTCGACCATCTTCTTCGTGTAGTCCTCGCTCCACTCCGCCCGCTCGGCGATCACCGCCGTCGGCAGTCTGTCGAAGCGCCGGGGATCGGCGAGCTGAGCCGCCGCCACCGCCTGGAACTCCGTCGCCCGGTCCGCTGCCGCGCGGAAGGCCAGGGCCAGCTCGGTGGAGCGGGCCAGCAGCTCACGCGGGTCCTCGATCGATTCGAGGTCGAAGAAGTGCTCGGGGTCGGCGACGGCCTCGGGTGGCTCGAAGAGCAGCTGCGCGGGCTTCAGGCGGCGCGGGCCCTCACCGCCCCGCGCCGCCGGTGGGCACGCCCGGCGGCATCGGCTCACGGCCGCCAGGGGACGCGATGTTCGGACAGATGCGCCCACACCGCGTGATTCGCCTCCCAGCCGTCCGGGAACTTCATCGTCACCCCCAGCCGCACCGGCTCCGTCGACGGATGCTCGTCCAGCAGGCGGTCGACACCGGCCCGGCTCACCACGACGCACGCGTGCCGGTGCCGTGAGGCCAGCACGCACAGGCGGCCCGTCTCCAGGTGGAACGCCGTCGCGTCCGGACGCCCCGACAGCGGGTGGAGCACGACCGTGACGTCGAACTCACGGCCCTGGAGCCGGTTCGCCGTATCCACTGTCACCCCGGTCACCCCCTGTCCCGCAAGGGCCGCTCGTACGGCCGCGGCCTGGTCGCGGTGGGCCGTGCCCACCGCGATCCGGTCGGCGGTCAGCGGCGCCGGATCCGGCGAGCGCTCGCTGGTCACGGCCCCGCCCCGGTCCAGCATCCGCCGGACGACCAGGGCCACCGCGCCCACCGCCTCCGGGTCCGTGCGCGGCGTGTGCCGCGCGGGCAGCTCCAGCAGGCCCCAGCCCGACTCGGCCGCCTCGTCCAGCACCCGGTCCGGGCCCGAGCCGTCCGAGGGCACGCCGAAGGACAGCAGCCGGTCGCCGTGGTCCGTGCCGCTGCGGAACGGGGTGTACGGATAGAAGGCCGCCGACACCAGCGGCGCCGCCGACGCCGGCAGCCGCCACGACACCGGCAGCCGGTGCTGCGGCAGCCCCGGATTGTGGGCCAGCAGCGTGCTCACGGCGCTCGCCGACGGGTCGTACGACAGCCCCGCCCACTGCTCCGCCCCCACCACGCTGAACGGGTCCAGCTGGCCCGGGTCGCCCACGAACAGCGCCCGCTCGAACAGCCCCGCCACCGCCAGGAGCGCGTCCGAGCGCATCTGGTACGCCTCGTCGACGATCGCGTGGCCCCAGGGCCCGTCCACCTTGGTGTGCGCCCACTTCGCCGCGGTGGAGATCACCACGTCCAGCCCGGCCAGCTCCGCTGCCTTCGCGGAGGTCACGACCGAGTCGAGCGCGTCGAGCGCGGGGTCGTAGGGGTGGCGGTCATTGCTGTGCAGCCGGCCCACCGGCAGCCCGGGGTCCTGCTCGGCCAGCCGCAGCACCAGATCGTCGACCTGGGCGTTGGTCTGGGCGACGATCATCAGCGGGCGGCCGGCGGCGGCCAGCTCCCGGGCCGCCCGCACCACCAGCGTCGACTTGCCCGCGCCGGGCGGCGAGTCCACCACGACACCGCGGTGCGGGCCGTGCAGCGTGTCGCGCAGGATCGCGTCCGTGGCCGCCGTGGCCGCCGCGGCGGGGTCGAAGGCGCGCTCGCGCACCAGGGGAACGGTCACAGCAGGTCCTCCGCGGTCACCGGGTCGGGAGCCTCGGCCGGGCCCTCGGCGGGCGGGCCGCCATGGGTCCAGGGCGTCCGCTCGGGGTCGGGCAGCTCGGGGCCGCCCCGGGGCGCGTGCTCGAACAGCGTCCAGCACACCCGGTCGCCCACCTCGGGCACGGAACCCTCGTCGGGCACCTTGCCGCGCCCCATGCCACCGGTCAGCCGCACGGTCAGGGCGGCGGCGCCGTCCGCGCCGGGCGGCCCGTACGCCACGAACTCGGCGGCCTGCGCCTTTCCGTCCGGCAGCGCGCGGTGGAGCGCGACACCCTCCGCGAGATGCGGGGCGTCGGCCGTACGGACGGTCACCAGCGGGCGCGGACGCGGGACCTTCGCTTCCGTGTACTCCATCACCACCTCGGCGACCTCCCCCGCGAACGCCTCCCCGGCCAGCCGCCGGCCCGCCATCACCAGCGGGTCGTCCAGCGCCTCCTGGGCGTCGAGCTGCGCCTGCGCGGTCTCGCGGGCGGCGAGCTTGCGCGCGGCCGTGACCGCGTCGTCCCGCCGCGGCTGCGGCGGCTCCCCGGCCCGGACCCGGTCGCGGTGCGCGGTGTACGACCAGCGGTCGCGCTTCCAGCGCTCGGCGACCCGCGCGCCCTCCGGGAGCGTCCGCAACAGGTCGACACCGTGCCAGACGGCATCCCAGGTGGGCCGCAGCTGCGTCGCCAGCAGCTCGCGGATCTCTCCCTCGGCGGCGGCCAGCTCCGCCCGGGCCGACGCGGACCGGTGCGCCGGCGCCTCCAGGACGACCGCGCGGGCCCGATCGTAACGGGCGACGGCGGGGGCCAGCCGCTTGTTGTCGAAGACCGGGTCCGTGGCGGGGCCGGCGGGCGGATGGACCAGGAGCCCGTCCGGCCCGCGCGCCAGCTCCACGCGCAGCGCCGCCTCCGGGCCCGGCACGCCGTCCGGCGGGTCGATCCAGGCCAGCAGGGAGCCGAGGTGCTGGTCCTCCAGCACGCTCTGGCCCGTCGCCCAGTGCCGGCCCAGCGCCTGGGTCATCGCCAGCAGCAGCGAGGACCCGGGCACCCGGGCGCGCTCCCCGAGGTGCGTCAGCCAGCGCCCCAGCAGCGGCACGCGCGGCGGCGCGGGATGGGGCGTGTCGGGGTCCTGCTCGGCGGTGCGCCGGAAGCGCATCGACCGGCCGAGCAGCCGCACGTACTCCACGCCCGCCGCGCCCGGCACCAGCAGCTGCGGCGCGTCCGCGCACAGCTCGACCTCCACCGGCACCTTCTTCCCGGTACCGGGGTCGGTCTCCTTGCGCTGCTCCGGTTCGACGGCGTCGCCGAACTCCTCGACGTACGGCAGGAGCGCGTCGGCGAGCTCGGCGAGGAACGCGGACCGCAGATCCCTGTCGCGCGGCTGCGCCACGAACAGCAGCCGGGGCGCGTCCCGCTCCGTCCCGACCATCGCCCCGAGCGGCGCACCGGCCTCACCGGCGGTCGTCAACGGCACGAACACGCACGGCCGCTCGGCGACATGACGATGCCGCACGGTGACAACCGGCCGCGCCCTTCCGTCCCGCACGGCTTCCATCCGCGCGAGGGTGCTGATCAGCGACATGCGGACTCCTTCCGGAGGGGCGTGGAGGGACGAACGGCCCTGGGCGACTTCCCCGTCGGCGCGGGGCTCGGCCCGCACCGTGCCGGCCGGCGGTGGCCGGCCGCCCCCGGCCGTAGCGCCAGCGGGCGCAGCCGGCTCATTGGCCCGCCCCGGCCAGGGCGCCCTCGTCGGCCGAGGCGAGCGCCAGCGCCTCCGCGCGGAGCGCGGACGCGCGGCGGAGCGCCGCGACCGCCGGGTCGTCGGGGGAGCCGGCCTCGCCCGCGGCGGCGGCGAGGACCGACGCGACGGTGGTCAGGCCACCCAGCTCCGCGCGGACACCGCGCCCCAGCGTCCGGACGGAGTCCGCCGCGCGGGCCCGGGCCCGGCAGTGGAAGGCCAGCTCGCACGCCGCGAGGCACTCCGGCGCGTACGCCGCCGCCACCGCGTCCAGGGCCTCGGCCAGCTCGTCGGCGGGCCGGGTCGGGGTGCGGCCGTCGTCGGACGGGCACAGATCGAAGGTCGTGCCCTCCGGGAGCCCGGCGGCGATCTCCGCCACGCCCGTCAGCCGCTTCAGCTGGCGGCGCGTGGTGGCCAGCGGCTTGCGGAGGTCGACGAGGGCGGCGGCCGGCAGGTTGGAGAAGTCCTTGGGGCAGACCAGCAGGGCCTGGTCGCGCACCACCGCCGCGCCCTTTGCCACCCGCTCGGCCACGGCCTCCAGCGCCAGCGCGTACACCGCCGCCTGCCGGGCGGCCGCGCCGACCTTCGTCGCGTCGGCGGCGCCGTCGATCATCGCGAAGGACTTGATCTCGACGACCGTCCAGCCGCCGTCGGGGTGGACGACGATCGCGTCCGGCTCCAGATAGGCCGGTGTCCCGGCGACGGTCAGCGCCAGCAGGGGGTGGTCCAGCACGGCCCACCGCCCGGCGGCGGTCGCCTCGCGCAGGGCGAGGGCCGTACGCGCCGTACGGCCCTCGAGGCCGGTGGCGGAGAGGCCGGGGGTGTCCACGGAGCCCGGGCCGGGCTCGGGGGAGCCGTCGGCCAGCCGCCGGTGGAGCAGCCGGACGAGCTCCACGCCGCCGTCGGCCTTGACGCGGGACTCGAAGGAATGGCCGCGCACGAAGGCGAACTGCGACTGCCCGAACGTCACCGGCGCGCCCACCGCCCGCGCCAGCGCCGCCTTGTCCACCCCCGCCCCGTCGAGCAGGGCGCGGCGGTGACAGCCGGGATTGGCGGCGAGCGCCGCGAGCGCGCGGGCGTCGAGGGGAACGGGCGCGACGGGGCCGCGCAGCTCAGCGAGCCGCTGTCGCAGCGCCGTCGGTGCGGCTGTCCCCGGCCCCGCCCCGGGCCGGCTGTCGGGGGATCTGGTCACTGGCGTCCGCCTCGCGAAGTCTCTCCGGCGCCCCCGGGCGAACCCGGGACGGCGCAGTACCCGCTGTACCCGCCGAAGTCTCGCACCCGGCACTGACATTCACCGGTGCCATGGCCGTTTCCGCAGGTACGGGGGGTGCCGCCGGGGCGAGGCGGGTGCGGATCCGGTCGGCGAGCCGCAGCGCCGGGCGGGCGAGGAGGAAGCCCGTGCCCATCACGGCGGCGCCGGCGACGGCGTCGAGGAGGTAGTGGTTGGCGGTGCCCATCACCACGAGGGTGATCAGCAGCGGGTAGACGACGCCCACGATCTTGGTCCAGACCGTGCGGCCCTGCGCCCAGAGCACGACCCCGCACCACAGGGCCCAGCCCACGTGGAGGCTCGGCATGGCCGCGTACTGGTTGGTCAGCCCGCCCAGACCGCGGGGGGCGCTGGCGTCGCCGCCCCACCAGCCGTACTCGGAGTACTGCCGCATCGTGTCGACGAAGCCGAAGGACGGGTCGAGGAGGCGGGGCGGGCAGGTGGGCAGGAGGGTGAAACCGATGAGGCCGATGAGGGTGGAGAGCATCAGCCAGGTGCGCATCCGGCGGTAGTGGTCGGGACGTCGCCTGAAGAGCCAGACCAGGAGCGCGGGGGTGAGGAGGTAGTGGAGGGCGGCGTAGGCGAAGTCGGCGGGTATGCCGATCGCGGAGTGGTCGGTGAACAGCCGGTTGAGCGAGGGCTCGATATTTATTCGGAACGTTTTTTCAAGATCGAGTATCGCCACGCCGTGATCCACGGCGGACTGCACATCGCCTCTGACCAGCAGCCGCCCGGCCGAGTAGAGCCCGTACACCACGGCTATGAGTGGCAGTTCGGTCCACCAGCGCGGCCGCTTCCCCAGTGGTGCGGTGTACATCCGGACGCTCTCCATGTGTTCAGGCGGCCAATAAGCGCGATATGCAACCGTACGGTGTACGCCACATCTCTCGCACACCGCCCCGTGAGTCCACCCGAACCCCGAGGTGTGGGGGTGGAGACGCCGGGAATGGCCGGAGGGTTGCCCGTTGGTGAAGTGAGTGATGATGGGGAGCGAAACTCACCCGTGACCGAGGTGACCGACTTCACGCCTTTCACCCGCGTCCACGATCACCGCACGCACCTCGTAAGGACTCTCGCCATGGCACCGCGCATCCTGCTGGCCCGGCACGGACAGACGGAGTGGTCGCTGTCCGGCAAGCACACCGGCCGCACGGACATCCCCCTCCTCGACGAGGGGCGGCGCGGCGCCAAGCTGCTGGGCGAGCGGCTGCACCGCGCCCCGTGGGACGGCCTGCCGGACGTGGAGGTCCGGACGAGCCCCCTCGTCCGCGCCAAGGAGACCTGCGAACTGGCCGGCTTCGGCGACCGGGCCACCGAGTGGGACGCGCTCATGGAGTGGGACTACGGCGCCTACGAGGGCATGACCCCCGCCGAGATCAAGGCGGGCCGCCCCGACTGGCTGATCTGGCGCGACGGCGTCCCCGAGGGCGAGACCCGGGCGGAGGTCGCGGCCCGGGCGGACGAGGTCGTGGAGTGGGCCCGCTCGGCCGACCGCGACGTGCTCGTCTTCGCCCACGGCCACATCCTGCGGACCATCGCCGCCCGCTGGATGGGCGAGGACATCTTCTTCGGCTCCCGCATCCGCCTCGACCCCACCTCCCTGTCCATCCTGGGCTGGGCGTACGGCGCCCCGGCGATCGAGCGCTGGAACGACACGGGCCACCTCGCCTGACGGCTCGGCGGATCCACCGGGGGTGCGCCCCCCCTGGCCCGGGCCGGTTCGGCCCCGGGGGGGCCGGGGCGGCAGCCCCGGGAAACGGTGAAAGGGCGGGGCTGGGGCCTTCCTCCCGTCGCGACGGTGATCAGCCACCGCGCGGAAGTCCGGCGGTGCCGGACGACCCCGGCCCCCGGGGTCGTGCTCAAGCGGGCCGCACGGCCACCTCGTGGCGGGACAGGAAACCCGACACCAGCGGGTTCGAGGTGTGGCGGCGCAGCATACGGGCGGTCGACGCCAGCATCGTCCTGATGCGGGCCGACTGGACCTGCTCCAGCAGGCCCAGCGCCCTCTCCCCGGCCGCGGCCGCCGCGTCCGGGGTGCCGCCCCGGGCCAGGTCGCCCGCCAGCTGCGCGGTGTAGAGCGCGATGTTCCGGGCGAAGTGCGGGTCCTGGAGCGCGACCGCGCGCGCCGCGTGGTCCGCCGCGCGGCGCCAGTCGCCCAGGGCGGACCAGCACTGGGCCTCCAGGCCCTCCAGCTCCGCCTCGCCGAAGAAGGTCATCCACTCCGGGTCGGCCTCCGCCGCCCCGCGCCCGAAGAGCGTCCGGGCGCGCACCAGCGCCTCCTCGGTCGCCGGCCGGTCGCCCAGCCGGGCCCAGCCGCCCGCCTCCCGCAGGGTCAGCAGGGACATCAGCCGCGCCGACCCCAGCCGCCGGCCCGCCCGCTGCGCGGCCTGCGCGGCGCGGATCGCCTCGCGGGGGCGGGCCGCGTCCCGGGCGAGGAAGGCCATGTTGCAGAAGGCGTGGGTCTCCAGCGCCGGATCGCCGGCCACGCGCGCGGTGGCCAGGGCCTCCGCGTAGTGGGAACGGGCGTCGGCGAAGCGGCCGGAGTCGTGCGCCAGCCAGCCCACGGAGATCGCCAGTTCGCCCGCGCCGGAGTGCAGCCGGTCGGCCACCGACCGCCGTCTGGTCTCCGCGTCCAGCAGCTCGTAGGCCGCTTTCAGGGGGCGCGCGGCGCGCCGGTAGAGGCCGTCCGCGCCGTGCCGGTCGTCGAGCAGCCGGATGTGCCGCACCGCCTGTTCGACGGCGGCGGCCTCGGTGTCCCCCGCGTGGCGCCGGTGCGCCCGGGGGCCGGCGCCCAGGGAGACGGCGGCCACGGCGGCCGTACCGGAGGTCATGAACGCGCGACGCAACACGTCGCTCTCCTCGCTGCTCTCGGTGGAGCTCTCCGCCGCACCGGAGGAGGTACGGCTTTCGGCGGGGCTCTCGGATGGACCGGGCGGCGCGGAGCCCTTCTTGCGCGCCCCCCTGCCACGCACGGCCTCGCGGGGTGCGAAGCCCATGTCCGCCGGCTCACGGCCGGGGAACATGTGCCGGAACACTCGCTCGTAGGCGTAGTTGGGGCAGCGGATCTCCCCGGACTCCACACGCCCGATGTAGCGCGCGTCGCACGAGACGTGTTCGCCGATCTCCCGGGCCGCACGACGCACGGCGGCCGCGAACTCCCCTGGTGAACGCGGCCCGCGCAGCTGCCGGAACGTAAGGTTCGGACGGGGTGACGAGGACGCGTGGGGCGACGCCATGGCCGGACCCTCTCCTGGCGAGCCGCCCCGAGGGCAACCCGCGGGGCGGGCGGCTGTGCTTGCCGTGTGGCGTGATGACCGTACCGGCTGTGGCGATTCCACTACATCCGGTTTGACTACAAAACGGATATCCCACCTGCCATCCGCCATGAACTGCCATCCTTTGCGGCGGCATGGCGCCGTAGCCGTTGACGCGTTCACGCGTTGAACCCGAAGAGCGCGAGCGCGCTCTGCGTGGATCCCGACGTGGACTCAGGCACGGCGTGAGGAGGGGTTTCCCGTGGTGGAGGCCGGAGTGGACATCGGCGGCTCGCGGACGACGGCTCTGCGTCAGCCGTTCCAGGACCACAGCGCGTCCCCGTACCCGCCGCAGCACGGTGGGGACGGCGCCGAGGGGCGGCCCTGCGACCTCGTCACGGTCCCCGCGCGCCAGGGCCTGGAGGCCGTCGACATCCTGCGGCTGCGCGACGGAGTGGGCCCCGTCCTCCACGACGGCGACTGCGACACACTCGGCTTCCTCGTCCCGCCCGGCACGGCCGACGGCTGGGACCTGCCCGGCAGCGC
Source organism: Streptomyces sp. UNOB3_S3 (assembly GCF_020740895.1). GTDB lineage: Bacteria > Actinomycetota > Actinomycetes > Streptomycetales > Streptomycetaceae > Streptomyces. The sequence goes on from NZ_JAILXP010000081.1 coordinate 8,765, forward strand.
CTGCACCCAGACCTACGGCCGCGGCCTGCGGACGAGCGCCGCCGAGCCCCCCGTCAGCGGCACGGGCTGGCTGGTCGCCCCCGACGCCGCCTACGCCTCCGCCACCGACCCCGCCGTGCTCCGCGCCGCCCTCGGCGAGGCCGCCCGCACCATCGAGGCCGTCGACCGCTGCCGCTAGCCGGCCGCCCGGCCGCCCGCCGGGCCGGCCGGTCACCCGCACGGGCGATACTGGACGGGTGGCGAAAGGCAAGCAGAAGCAAGGGCGCGGACGCGCCGCGGAACCGATATCCGCGCAGGTGGCGGGCGGTCTCGCGGAGCTCGTCCCCGACCGCGACCGGCCCCGCGGCCACACCCTGCTGATCGACGGGGCCCCGCAGTCCCACGTCGACCTGGACGACCCCGCCCACCTGGACTTCTCCTACCAGCGGCGGCTCGGCCACATCGCCGACCTCGTCGCACCGCCCGGCAGACCCGTCCAGGCCGTCCACCTGGGCGGCGGCGCCTTCACCCTCGCCCGGTACATAGCCGCCACCCGCCCCCGCTCCACCCAGCAGATCGTCGAGATAGACGCGCCCCTGGTCCAGTTCATACGGGCCGAGCTGCCGCTGGAGACGGGCTGGCGCATCCGGGTGCGCGGCACCGACGCCCGGGAAGGGCTCGCCAGGATCCCCGACGGCTGGGCGGACCTGATCATCGCCGACGTCTTCAGCGGCGCCCGCACCCCCGCCCACCTCACCAGCACGGAATTCGTCACCGACGTACGGCGCGCCCTGCGCCCCGGCGGCTACTACGCCGCCAACCTCGCCGACGGCCCGCCGCTGGCCCACCTCAAGGCCCAGATAGCGACCGTCCGCACCGTCTTCCCCGAGCTGTGCCTCACCGCCGACCCGGCGGTGCTGCGCGGCCGGCGCTTCGGCAACGCCGTGCTGCTGGCCTCCGACCGCGAACTGCCCGTCGCCGAGCTGACCCGCCGGGCGGCCACCGACCCCCACCAGGCGCGGGTCGAACACGGCCGCGCGCTCCTCGACTTCACCGGCGGCGCCGTGCCCGTCACCGACGCGAGCGCCCGGCCCTCGCCCGCCCCGCCGCCCTCCGCCTTCAGCTGACGGCCCTTCAGTGGGCGGGCAGCCTGCCCGTCCGCGCCAGCCGCGCGTACCACCGCGCGCTGGACTTGGGCGTACGGGCCAGCGTGGCGTAGTCCACGTACACCGCGCCGAACCGCTTGCCGTAGCCGTACGCCCACTCGAAGTTGTCCAGCAGCGACCAGAGGAAGTAGCCCCGGACGTCCGCGCCGTCGCCGAGGGCCCGCAGCACGGCCTCCAGGTGGGCGCGCAGATAGGCGATCCGCTCGGGGTCGTGGACCGTGCCGTCGGCGCCGGGCTTGTCGTCGTAGGCGGCGCCGTTCTCGGTGACGATCAGCGGCAGCCCGGGAGCCTCCCGGGCGAAGCGCGTCAGCAGGTCGTACAGGCCGGTGGGGTCGACGGCCCAGTCCATCGCGGTGAGCCTGCCCGGCGGCCGGTGGAAGGCCACGCCCCCGGCCCCCGGCCAGGGGGAGGGATCCCCTCCGCCGTGGCCGTCGGCGCGCGGCGCGGGATTGTCAGTGGCGGCTGATACGACTGTGGGCGCGTAGTAGTTGATGCCCAGCGCGTCCAGGGGGTGCCGGATGACGTCCATGTCGTCGCCGCGTACGAACGACCAGTCGGTGATGGCCGCCGTGTCGGCGAGAAGGTCCTCGGGGTACGCCCCGCACAGCATGGGCCCTGTGAAGATACGGGTGGCCAGGGCGTCCACGCGCCGCGCCGCGTCCTGATCCCCGGGCGAGGGCGTACGGGCCCGTACGGCGGCGGGGTTGAGCGCCACGGACAGCTGGGCCCGCGGGGGCAGCACGGCGCGCAGCGCCCGTGCGCCGAGGCCGTGCGCCAGGTTGAGGTGGTGCGCGGCCCGCAGCGCGGCCTCGTCGTCCGTGCGGCCCGGGGCGTGCACCCCGGCCGCGTAGCCCAGGAAGGCGCTGCACCAGGGCTCGTTGAGGGTGGTCCACAGCTCGACGCGGTCGCCCAGCGCCTCGCCGACGAGCCCGGCGTAGTCGGCGAAGCGGTGGGCCGTGTCGCGCTCGGGCCAGCCGCCCGCGTCCTCCAGCTCCTGCGGCAGGTCCCAGTGATAGAGCGTCAGCACCGGCCGGATGCCCCGGGCGAGGAGGTCGTCGACGAGCGCCCGGTAGAAGTCGAGCCCGCGCGGCGAGGCCGGGCCGCGGCCGGTGGGCTGGACCCGGGGCCAGGAGACGGAGAAGCGGTACGCGCCCAGGCCCAGCTCCGCCATGAGACGGACGTCCTCGGCACGGCGGTGGTAGTGGCCGGTCGCCGTGTCCCCGGTGTCACCGTTCCGCACCCGGCCCGGCGTACGGCAGAAGGTGTCCCAGATGGAGGGGGTGCGGCCGTCCTCGGCGGCGGCGCCCTCGACCTGGTAGGCGGCGGTCGCGGCGCCGAAGAGGAAGCCGGGCGGGAAGTCCACGGTCACGTCGCACGCTCCGGGAGGAGAGGGGGAAAGGGTGGGGGAGTCAGCCCTTGAGCGCTCCGCGCATGATGCCGCCGACGATCTGCCGGCCGAAGAGAGTGAAGGCCAGCAGCAGCGGCAGCGTGCCCAGCAGCGCCCCGGCCATCACCACGGCCTGGTCGGGGACATAGCCGCGGCCGAGCCCGGTGAGGGCCACCTGAACGGTCGGGTTCTCCTGGGTCAGCGCGATGACGGGCCAGAAGAAGTCGTTCCACGCCTGGACGAAGGAGAGCATCCCCAGCACGGCCATCGCGGGCCGGGCGACGGGGAAGACCACGTGCCACACCACGCGCAGGCTGCTCGCCCCGTCCACACGGGCCGCCTCGATCAGCTCGTCGGGCAGCGCCTCGACGAGGTACTGCCGCATGAAGAACACCCCGAAGGCGCTCACCAGCGCCGGCAGGACGACGGCCCGCAACTGGTCGGTCCACCCCAGCCGCGCCACGATCATGAACAGGGGGACGACGCTCAGCTGCGGCGGCACCATCATCGTGCCGACCGTCAGCAGGAGCAGCGCCCGCCGGAAGCGGAACCGCAGCTTGGCGAAGGCGAAGCCGGCGACCGTGCAGAAGAGCACCGTGCCCACCGCGACCGTCCCGGCGACCAGCGCGGTGTTGGCGAGGGCGAGGCCCATCCGGGCGTCGGTCCACGCCGTGCCGAGGTTGGTGAGCAGCCTGCCGCCGAACCACAGTGGCGGCGGGGTGTGCGCCAGCCGGGCGCTGTCGCCGGAGGCGGCCACCGCCGTCCACACGAGCGGGAAGAGCGAGCCGGCGGTGAAGAGCGTGAGGACGGCGTAGGCCACGGGCCCCGCGCGCAGCTGCCGCCCGGCCCGTGGCGCCGCCACGGCCCGCGGTCCGCCGATGCCGGTGCTGATGCCGGTTCCGGTACCGATGCCGATGGTCACGTCGTGCCCTCACCGGTCCTTCCCCAGCCACCGCGCCAGCAGCGCGTTCACGGTGGCGATCAGCAGCAGGAGCACGAACATCGTCCAGGCGACGGCCGAGGCGCGCCCGAGGTGGTAGTTGAACCAGCCCTGCTCGTAGAGATAGAGCCCCAGGGTCTGGAACTGGTGCGAGGCCCCGCCCTTCTGGCCGCCCGCCCCTCCGAACAACAGGGGCTCGCCGAAGAGCTGGGTCGCCCCGATGGTGGAGACGACGACGGTGAAGAGGATCGTCGGCCGCAGCGCCGGCACGGTGATGTGCAGGAACTGCCGGGCGCGCGAGGCGCCGTCGAGCGCCGCCGACTCGTAGAGCTCGTCCGGTACGGCCTGCATGGCGGCCAGATAGATCAGCGCGTTGTAGCCCGTCCAGCGCCAGATCACGATCGAGGAGACCGCGCACCGCGAGGTCCAGGTGCCGTTCTGCCAGTCGACCGGGCCGACGCCCGCCGCCTGAAGCGCCCAGTTCACCATCCCGTAGTCCCGCCCGTAGAGCACGACGAAGACGAGCGTGGCGGCGGCGACGGACGTGGCGTACGGGGTCAGCAGCGCGACCCGCCAGAAGGTGGCGGCGCGCAGCCGGTAGTGGAGGAGGTGCGCCAGGCCCAGCGCCATCAGCAGCTGGGGCACGGTCGACAGCACACCGATGGTGAAGGTGTTGCGCAGCGCGTTCCAGAAGAAGTCGTTGCCGAGGAGCCGGGCGTAGTTGGTCAGGCCCGCCCACTCCATGCGCTCGGGGGAGGTCAGCTCCACGCGGTGGAGCGAGGTCCACCCGGTGTAGAGGAGGGGGAAGAGCCCGAACGTGGCGAAGAACAGGAAGAACGGGGCGACGAACGCGTAGGGGCTGTAGCGGAGGTCCCAGCGGTGGAGGCGGCCGCGCGGGCGGTCCCGGCCGCGCCGCCGGTCCCCGGGGGTGGTGGGGGCGCCCTCGACGACCGTGGTCGTGGCGGTCACTCGTCCACCGCGTTCTCGATCTCCCGCTGTGCCGCCCGCCAGCCGTCCCGGGGCGATCTGCCCTGCTGCTCGACCTGGGGGATGCCGACCTCGGTGAACGCGAGCCCGATCTGCTGCTCGCGCGGCCCGAAGAACAGCGTCGGGACGTGCCGGGCCGCCTCCGTGAAGATCCGCCCGATGGGCGCGTCACCGAAGTAGGGGTTGCGCGCGTCCCTGACCTCCGGCATGGCGTACGAGGCCGGGGTGGAGGGGATGCCCGCCTGCCGTTCGAACAGCTTGGCCTGCTGGGCGGGGGCCGTCAGCCAGACCGCGAGGTCGATGGCGGCGGCCCGGTGCCGGGCGGCCGTGGGCACGCCGATGAAGGAGCCGCCCCAGTTGGCAGGCCGGGGCGCGGTGGCCACGTCCCACTGGCCGCGGCCCGCCGCGCCCGACTTCTCCTTGATGTAGCCGAGCATCCAGGGCGGGCAGGCGACGGTGGCGAAGCGGCCGTTGGCGTACGCCTGGTCCCAGGGCTTCTCGAACTGTTTGAGCCGGGCGGTCAGCCCGTCCCGGGCGGCCCGTGTCGCCAGGTCCCAGGAGGCCCGGACGGCGGGGCCGTTCCGGTAGCGGGGGTGGCCCTCGCGGTCGTAGTAGCGCTCGGGGTAGCCGTGCACGGCGGCGTTGTAGAGCCCGGCCGCCGAGTCGGTGAAGACCGTGCCCGCCGGGGCCCGGCGCCGGTAGGCCCGGCCGGCCTCCAGATAGCGCCGCCAGTCGCCGGCCCACAGCCTGCCGACCGCGTCCCGGTCCGTGGGGAGCCCGGCGCGCCGGAAGAGGTCCTTGCGGTAGCAGACGGCGATCGGCCCGATGTCCGTGCCGAGGCCGATGGTCCGGCCGTCGGGGGTGGTGGCCTGCGCCCACTTCCAGGAGAGCCAGTCGCCCCGGTGGACGCCCCTCGCCCGGGACAGGTCCTCGAAGAGGTCGCCCCGGGCGGTGGCCAGCTCATGGACGTTGGCCACCTCCATGGCCTGGATGTCGGCGAGGCCGCTGCCCGCCGCGAGATGGGTGAGCAGCTGGGGGTAGTAGGCCTCGTTGCGGTCGATCACGGTTTCCTTGATCGTGACGCCCGGGTGGAGCCGTTCGTACTCCGCGTAGAGGCCTGCCTGCTTGTAGCCGAAGACACCGAAGGTGCCGATGGTGATCGTGGTCCGGCGGGCGCCCCGGTGGTCTCCGTCGTCCCCGTCCTTGGCACAGCCGTCGAGCAGGCTCATCCCGAGGACGAGGGCCGCGGCGACCATGAACAGCAGGGCGCGCCGCCGGTAGGGACCGTTCGACCAAGCGGTCACGACTGGAGGACGTTGACGTTCTCCGCCTGCGGCCCCTTCTGTCCCTGGGTGACGTCGTACTCGACTCTGTCGTTCTCGTGGAGCTCCTTGAATCCGGTGCCCTGGACGGCGGAGAAGTGGACGAACACGTCCGGGCCTCCGTCGTCCTGTGTGATGAAGCCGAATCCCTTTTCGGCGTTGAACCACTTCACTGTGCCTGTCGCCATCGGTCATGACCCTTCGTCCGGTACCGGCACCTCAGCTTTGCCCGGACCGACGGCAGAAGTCCCCCGACCGACCCTCACATCACCCCTGGGGACTACAAAACGAAAAGAGCCCGGTCCGCTTGAAGCGGACCGGGCTCTTCCCGATCAGGGTGAGTAACGGGACTCGAACCCGCGACATCCTGGACCACAACCAGGTGCTCTACCAGCTGAGCTATACCCACCATGTCCGGCGTTTGTTTCCGTGTTTCCCACCGGCCGAGAAGAAGTCTACAGGGTCTTCGGGGGTGCTCGCTCCCAGCTTTCGCCGTGCCGGGAGCGAGCTACGTCACTATGCCTGGGCGGACAGGACGTGCTTGGCCGCGATGGCCTTCGCCGTGTCGGAGTCCGGGCCGGGCTGGGGGACGAAGATCGCCTCGCGGTAGTAGCGGAGCTCGGCGATCGACTCGCGGATGTCCGACAGCGCCCGGTGGTTGCCGTTCTTCTTGGGGCTGCTGAAGTAGGCGCGCGGGAACCAGCGGCGGGCCAGCTCCTTCACCGAGGACACGTCCACGATCCGGTAGTGGAGGTGGCTCTCCAGCGCGGGCATGTCCCGCAGCAGGAAACCGCGGTCGGTGCCGACCGAGTTTCCGCACAGCGGGGCCTTGCCCGGCTCCGGGACGTGCTCGCGGATGTACTCCAGGACCTGCCGCTCGGCGTCCTCGAGCGTGGTCCCGCCGTCCAGCTCCGCGAGCAGCCCGGAGGTCGTGTGCATCTCGCGCACGACCTCGGGCATGGTGGCGAGGGCCTCGGCGGGCGGGCGGATGACGATGTCCACGCCGTCCCCGAGGATGTTCAGCTCAGAGTCGGTGACCAGGGCGGCCACCTCGATGAGCGCGTCGGACGACAGCGAGAGCCCGGTCATCTCGCAGTCGATCCACACCATGCGATCGTTCATACGTCTCACCCTACGGGGCGTTCCCGCTGTCCGGGCAGGCGCGGAGCGTAGAGGTCCGTATCCGGCTTCCCCGGATCCACCGGACCCACCCCGTGTCCACCGCCATGTCCTGGCGAGTGAGAGATATGTCCGCTATGTCCACCCGGTGGCGGGGGAGCACCCAGGGGCGCGCCCGTCATCGCGTGGGCGGGCATCGCCGCACGGCGCATCGCCATCAGCGACGGCTCCCCCGGCCGGTCCAGTGGATCCGGCCGGTCGAACCGGTCGCCGCGCTCCGCGCGCTCCGGCCGCTCGCCCCGCTCCGGCCGGTCCGCCGGGCCGCCCTGCGGCCGGCGCGCCCGGTAGGCGGCCCGGTAGGCGGCGGGGGAGGACCCCAGCTGCCGGCGGAAGTGGCCGCGCAGGGCCACGGGCGAGCGGAAGCCGCAGCGTCCGGCGACCTCGTCCACGGAGTAGTCCGAGGTCTCCAGGAGCCGCTGCGCCTGGAGCACCCGCTGAGTGATCAGCCACTGCAGCGGGGCGCTCCCGGTGAGCGAGCGGAACCGCCGGTCGAAGGTGCGACGGCTCATATACGCGCGGGCGGCCAGGGTCTCCACGTCGAACTGCTCGTGGAGGTGCTCCAGCGCCCAGGCGACGACCTCGGCCAGCGGGTCGGCGCCGATCTCCTCGGGTAAAGACCTGTCGAGGTAGCGCTCCTGCCCGCCGGCGCGGCGCGGCGGCACGACGAGCCGGCGGGCCAGGGCCCCCGCGGCGTCGGCGCCGTGGTCGGTGCGGACGATGTGCAGGCACAGGTCGATGCCTGCCGCGGTGCCCGCGGACGTCAGTACGTCGCCGTCGTCCACGAAGAGCTCCCGGGGGTCCACATGGACCGACGGATAGCGCTTCGCGAGCGTGGGCGCGTACATCCAGTGGGTGGTGGCGGGCCTGCCGTCGAGCAGGCCCGCGGCGGCCAGTACGAAGGCGCCGGTGCACAGCCCGACGATGCGGGCGCCCTCCTCATGGGCCCGGCGCAGCGCGTCGAGCGCGGCGGCGGGCGGCGGCTGTGTGATCGACCTCCAGGCCGGCACGACGACGGTGCCGGCCCTGGAAAGTGCCTCCAGGCCGTACGGTGCGGTCAATTCCAGGCCGCCGGTTGTTCGCAATGGCACATCTTCGCCCGCGCACACCAGCAATCGGTAGCGGGGGACTCCCGCGTCCTGCCGGTCGATGCCGAACACGGAGAGCGGGATGGAGCTTTCGAAGATGGGGCCGCCGCTGAAAAGCAGCACGGCGACGATCTCCCGGCGGCGGCGTCCGGAGAGCTTGCGCGCGGTCTCCGGTACGGTCGTGGAGTCCTGGCTCATGGCGCTAAGCCCCCCTCGGCGGTCGAGTCCTCTCGGTCCTGCACGTTTCCCCTCGGTCCTGAACGGTTCCCCCGCCGGTCATGGCCAAGATCGAATCTACTGCGTCGCTTGGAGACGCGGTGACCAGTTCACCACCCGCCTCTAAATCGACATGACAACTTGGCGTGAAGCGTTCGATCACGAAGCGTTGCACTTGCAGGCTCCGGTGAAAAGTACGCCTCTCGCCCCTGCCCACACTCCTCAGTCGGCAACCGCCCTCAGCGGTTCTTTCCTTGCTGGTCGACCGGCTGATGGGAGGGGTTCCGGCCGAGGTATGAAGTTCGGGCCGAAGTTGGCTGAAAACATATGGGTGCAGCCGTGCGAGGAGGTCAGTCGGCGGGGCTACCGGACCCCTGGCGACGGGCCCCGCGATGGCTCCCCGCGCCCGTCCGGCCGTGCCGCCCCCGGTGCGGGGACGCCTGTTCCGCGGACACCTTGGCGGCCGTGCGCTCGGACTGGCGCAGGAGTCCGTGGCAGACGCAGGTGAGCGCCACCAGACCGGCGGCCGTGCCGGCCGCGCCGCCGAAGGACTGACCGCACATCAGCAGGACGACGGGGACCAGGGCACAGCTGAAGGCCGCCCAGCGGACCACATCGCTCACCGGATCGGGGGACGGCCCCTCGGACGTCTCCTCGCGGGCGAAATCATGGGTTCCGGGCACGGAAGGGCTCCCTGCTGGCGGCTGCTGGCGGTACTAACAACGGCCGGTCGGGGGCGTGGGTCACTGGGGAGTGGGTAGCAGGGGGTGTGAGCCCGGGCCATTGCGCTACGCGCCGCGCTCGTGCATGCTCCGGTGAACCGCCCACGGGGCCGCCGGCCCGGCGGGCGGCCTCTGGGCAGGCAGCGACTGTCGCCGTACCCTGGGGGGTAAGCACTTGAAAAGATGAATCCCGGACGGATTTGGCCGTCCAAGATCCATCAGCGAGCGCACCCCTCGACAACTCCAACCAGCCCACCGCCGATCCCCTCGACCAGAGGCTTCCTTCGCCGAGACACCGATGGCCGGTCACGAATTCTCCGAACCCGCGGACCGCAAGCGGATCGCCGATCAGGCGGCGAATCCCGAAGCGGCGGAAGAAACACGTCATTCCTGCGATCCGGCGTTCCGGCACGGCGTCGTGGTGGGCTTCGACGGTTCCATGTCGAGCGAGCGGGCGCTTGCGTATGCAATCGGTATGGCCCGGCGCTCGGGCTCGGGGCTGATCATCGTCCATGTGGCCAACCGGCTGCCGACGACCGTCTGGGCGGGCTGTGAGCCGCCGGTCTTCGTGGACGTCCCCGATCACCGCACGGAGGTGCTGGGCCTGGAGCTGGCCTGCGCCGACCATCTCTCCGAGGTCCCCTGGATCCTGGTGGAGCGCGGTGGGGACATCTGCCACGAACTCGAAGAAGTCGGGCGCGAGTACGCCGCCGACGCCATCGTGGTGGGCTCCACCCATGGCCTGGTCGGCCGGATCTTCGGTTCCGTGGCGGGCCGGCTGGCGCGCCGGGCGCAGCGGCCGGTGGTCGTCATCCCGTAGGGGCCGGGCGGGGTCCGCCGGCGGGTTCCCGGTGGTGTCGCGCGTTCTCGGTCGCTCCTCCGGTGACGCGTGTGGCCGTGTTCAGCTCTTGGGGCGCGGGGTGCGACAGGAGCTGGCGGAGCGTCAACTGTCGTGCGCCGTACGGAAACCGTACCCGCCGATCCCTTGACTTTCCCCGGAATCTACTCGCGCGTAGGGGTGCCGGGACCATCCCGGACGGGTACAACTCCGGCAGCACGACCCCCAGGGCGTGCCGCCGGACGGGAGGTGACGGTTCCCGGGGCCGGTGGCATCACCGCCGGTGTGAGGGCGACGCCGGCGCGAAAGGAGGCGGCCCTCCCCGCGCGCGTGGTGGCACGCGTGGGGAGGGCCGTTCTCTCGTACCTGTCGCGGACAGGTGCGGACAGGTCCGAGAGGGTTCGCGGGGCCCGCGGCCGGACGGCCGGGCGGGCCCGGGGGCGGACTACTCGACGGTGACGGACTTCGCCAGGTTGCGCGGCTTGTCGATGTCGCGGCCCATGGCCTTCGCCGTGTAGTACGCGAAGAGCTGGAGCGGGATGCCCATGAGGATGGCGTCCAGCTCGTCCTCGTTCTTCGGCACCACGATCGTGTGGTCGGCCTTCTCCTGCTCCTGGTGGGCGACGGCGAGGATGCGGCCGCTGCGGGCCTTGATCTCCTCGAGCGCGGCGCGGTTCTTCTCCAGCAGCTCGTCGTCCGGCACGATCGCGACGGTCGGCATCGCGGGCTCGATCAGGGCCAGCGGGCCGTGCTTGAGCTCGGAGGCCGGGTAGGCCTCGGCGTGGATGTACGAGACCTCCTTGAGCTTCAGCGAGGCCTCGCGGGCCACCGGGTAGCCGCGGACACGGCCGATGAACATCATCGACTTGGCCTCGGCGTACTCCTTGGCCAGCTCCTCGATCTGCGCCTCGTTCGCCAGGATCTCCTCGATCTGGCCGGGCAGCTTGCGCAGGCCCTCGATGATCCGCTTGCCGTCGGCGACGGACAGGTCGCGGGTGCGGCCCAGGTGGAGGGCGAGCAGACCGAAGGAGACCACCATGTTGGTGAAGCACTTGGTGGAGACGACGCAGACCTCGGGGCCGGCGTGGACGTAGATGCCGCCGTCGGTCTCGCGGGCGATCGCGGAACCGACCACGTTCACCAGGCCCAGGACGCGGGCGCCCTTGCGCTTGAGCTCCTGGACGGCGGCGAGCACGTCGTAGGTCTCACCGGACTGGGACACCGCGATGTAGAGGGTGTCGGGGTCGACGACCGGGTTGCGGTAGCGGAACTCGGAGGCCGGCTCGGCGTCCGCGGGGATGCGGGCCAGCTCCTCGATCATCTGGGCGCCGATCTGGCCGGCGTGGTACGAGGTGCCACAGCCGAGGATCTTCACCCGGCGCACGGCGCGGGCGTCACGGGCGTCCAGGTTGAGGCCGCCGAGGTGCACGGTGGAGAAGCGGTCGTCGATGCGGCCGCGCAGCGCGCGGTCCACGGCGTCGGCCTGCTCGTGGATCTCCTTGTGCATGTACGTGTCGTGGCCGCCCATGTCGTAGGACTCGGCCTCCCACTCCACGGTGGTCGGCTGGGCGGAGGTGGAGGAGCCCTCGGTGGTGTACGTGCGGTAGTCGTCGGCGCGCAGGGTGGCCATCTCGCCGTCGTCGAGGGTGACGACCTGGCGGGTGTGGGAGACCAGGGCGGCGACGTCGGAGGAGACGAACATCTCCTTCTCGCCTATGCCCAGGACCACGGGGGAGCCGTTGCGGGCGACGACGATGCGGTCCGGGAAGTCGGCGTGGAGGACGGCGATGCCGTAGGTGCCCTCGATGTGCTTGACGGCCTCGCGGACCTTCTCCTCCAGCGTGCCGGCCTCGGAGCGGGCGATGAGGTGGGCCAGGACCTCGGTGTCGGTGTCGGAGACGAAGACGAAGCCCTCGGCCGTCAGCTTGGCGCGCAGGTCGGAGGCGTTGTCGATGATGCCGTTGTGGACGACGGCCACCTTCTCCTCGGCGTCGAGGTGGGGGTGGGCGTTGACGTCGTTCGGCGCGCCGTGGGTGGCCCAGCGGGTGTGGGCGATACCGGTGGTGCCGTTGAAGCGCTTGGGCAGCCGGGACTCGAGCTCGCGGACGCGGCCCTTGGCCTTGGCGGACTTCAGGCCGCCGGTCTTGCCGCCGGCGTGCAGGGCGATACCGGCGGAGTCGTAGCCGCGGTACTCCAGGCGCTGGAGACCCTCGAGCAGCAGCGGCGCGACATCACGCTTGCCGATGTATCCGACGATTCCACACATAGGTGACCCTCCCAGGTAAAACGTTTGTGGTGCCCGGCACTACGGCGGCACTCGGTGGCGGTTGCGAGGACGGAACGGGGCGGCTGTGCGGACCGGCCCCGGCCCGTCGTCGTCCCGGCGGCTCAGCCGTAGACGATGCGGCGCAGTTGCCGCAGTGAGAGCTCGGGTGGTGCCACCGCGCGGTGCGGCAGCTCCGCCGCGATGCGCTCGAAGATCTCCGCGTTGTTCAGTCCTCCGGACTGGAGCTCACGGTGGCGGCGACGCACGAATTCCTCGGCCGTCTCGTCGAAGTACGCCAGCACGTCCAGCACCACCCGGGCGGCCTCGCCGCGCTGTAGCGGCGTGCTGCGCACCAGGTGGTCGACCAGGTCGTCGTGGGACATGCGGCGTTCGAGCACCCGTCGATAGTGAGGGGAAGTCGAGTCTTTCGCAAGAATCCTGCCCGATTTCGGGCAGGAGTGCTGGGAAATGTGAGGGGAAAAGGTTAGAAACGGCGCAGGATGGCCTGTTTCGCCGCGGCGAACTCCTCGTCCGTGAGGATCCCGGCGTGACGCAGCTCACCCAGCTCGCGCAGCCGGCGCAGCAGGGCGTCGTGATCCTCGGGGCCGGGGTCGCCCGCCTCCGGGGCGACGGGCCCCGCCGGGGGCGCGCCCTCCAGGGCCTTCGGGGCGCCGGGGGCCGGGGCGTCCTGCGGTGTGGCGGCCCGCGCGGTCACGGCGGCGGAGGGGTGCGGCAGCCGGGCGGTCACGGCGGCGGCCACCAGCGCCATCAGCGGGTCCTTCTTGAAGCCGTAGAGCTCGATGGCGTGCGGGTCGTGCTTGGGCGGCGCGTTCGTGGGCGCCTGGGGGACGGTGAAGCGGAGGTAGCCGTGCTCCAGGCCGACGGAGGGCTGCCACTCCACCGAGGCGATGCCGGCGACGGGCAGGACACGCGTCCCCGCGGACTTCTTCCCCTCGGCGGTGACCCAGTTCCACTCCAGGCGGATCCGCTCGCCGTCGAAGGAGGCGGTGCCGTCCCCGGCGCTCACCGACAGCGGCACGGCCGGGCCCGGCAGCAGATAGCGGTCGGTGGGGCCGTCCGGCAGCTGCTCCAGCAGCAGGGCGTGGCGCACCTCGTCCACGAAGTACTCCGCGACGCCCGTACGGTCCTGCTCGACCGCGAGCTGATACGGGTCCGCCGCCTCCGGAAGCCGGCCGCGGGCGGCCTGGGACAGCGGGTCGGCCCCGTCGCGCAGCCGCAGCCGGAGCCGTCCGCCCCGGCGGGCCGGCTCGAAGGCGACGCCCGCCACCGCGCTCAGGGGCACGGCGAGCTCACCCAGGGCCTGGCGCAGCGGATGCACTCCCCGCTCCCGGCCCGGCACAATGCGTATCGTGTCGCCGTCGAAGGTCCATGTCCCGTCCTTCTGGAGGATCTCTGCCATGGGCGGAATTCTCGCAGCCGGGGCGGGGGCGGGGAGTGCATCCGCTGCGCCAGGCCCTGGGTGAGCTCGCCGTGCCCC
>NZ_JAILXP010000082.1 GCF_020740895.1 Streptomyces sp. UNOB3_S3
CCCCTCCAGGACCGCGCTGCGCAGCACCGCCCACCTGGGCACCGAGGAGACGGCCCGGCTGCGCGAGCTCGCCGCGTCCGTCCGCGCCACCTGGCCCGACGTCCTCTTCGCCGCCCAGGCCCTCTACCTCTCCCGGGCCACCGGCAGCGAGCGCGTCACGCTCGCACTGCCCATGATGGGCCGCATGGGATCCGTCGCCCTGCGCATCCCCGGCATGGTCATGAACGTCCTGCCGCTGCGCTTCACCGTCACCCCCGACACCACCTTCGCCGAGCTCGCCCACCAGGCCGACCTCGGCATCCGCGCCGCCCGCCGCCACCAGCGCCACCGCCTCGCCGAACCGGTCCGCGCCCCCCAGGTCAACGTGATGCCCTTCGACTACGGGCTCACCTTCGCCGGCGCCCCCTCCACCGCCCACAACCTCTCCGGCGGCCCCGTCGATGACCTGACCGTCAGCGTCTACGACCGCGCCGACGGCACCGGCCTGCGCGTCGACCACGACGCCAACCCCGCGCTGTACGACGCCCGGGAGCTCGCCGCCCACCAGCGCCGCTTCGTCGACCTGCTCGCCCGCCTCGCCGGCGGCGACCCGCACCGGCCGCTCGCCGGGCTCGGCATCGCCACGGACGAGGAGCGCGCCCGGGTGCTGACGGAGTTCAACGACACGGCCGTCGCCCTGCCGCCGACCACCCTCATCGGCCCGGTCGAGGCCCGCGCCGCCCGGACGCCCGGCGCCCCCGCCCTCGTCCAGGGCGCCCTGACCCTGACGTACGGCGAGCTCAACGCCCGCGCCGGCCGGCTCGCCCGGCACCTCGCCGGCCTCGGCGTACGGCCCGGGGCCCGGGCCGCCGTCGCGCTCGGCCCCGCCCCGTCCGTGCGCGAGACCGAGGCGGTGCTCGCCGTCCTCAAGGCGGGCGGCGCGCTGACCATCGCCGACGACCCCGCCGCCGAGTACGTCCTGACCGACTCACGTCACGCGCCGCCCGGCACGGACGCGGTCCTCGTCGTCCTGGACGAACCCGGCGTGACGGCCGCCGTCGCCGCACAGCCGCCCGTCGACCCCGGCCGCGCGCTCACCCCGCAGCACCCGGCCCACTCCACCGGCGGAACCGCCGTCCCGCACGCCACCATCGACGGCCGGCTGCGCTGGCTGAGCGACCGGTGCGGGCTGACGGCCGGCGACCGCGTGCTGCGCCACGCCCCGGCCGGGACGGAGGCCTCGCTGCGGGAGCTGGTGTGGCCGCTGCGGGAAGGCGCCACCGTGGTCCTGCCCGAGGCGGGGGAGCCCCTCGCCCGTACGGTCCGCGAACAGGGCGTCACGACGGTCCGCTGCGACGGCTCGCTCCTCGCGGACCTCGAGGCGTGCGCGGGTCCGCTGCGCCGGGTCGTCTGCGAGGGCGACGCGCCGTCCCGCGAGACCGTCGACGCCTTCCACCGGGCGCTCCCGGGCGTGGCGCTGCACCTGGTGTACGGGCCCGGGGAGGCGGCGGGCGCCGCCCACCACCGCTGCGCGCCGGGCGGGTCCGGGCCCGTCCCCCTCGGGCGGCCCGCGTGGAACACCCGCCTGTACGTGCTCGACACGGCCCTCCAGCCGTGCCCGCCCGGTGTCACCGGCGAGCTGTACGTGGCCGCCGGCCGGCCGGCCGAGAGCCACGACGGACGCTTCGTCGGCGACCCCTTCGGCCCGCCCGGCGGCCGGATGTACCGCACGGGCGAACCGGCCCGCTGGACGGCGGACGGCCACCTGGAGCGCCCCGCCACCACGACTCCGGCCTCGGCGGATGCCGCCGCCGAGGCCGGCCCGGCCGCTCCCGCGGAGGCGCCGTGATCCGCCCCCGGGAGCTCGGCCGCGACCCGCTGCCCGGGCCCTGGCGCCCGGGCGGCGGGCCGGCCGTCTGGCTGCTGAGGATCGCCGACGGCTCGTCATGGCCGGTCGACGAGCTCGACGAGGAGGAACGGGCCCGCGCGGCCGGGTTCCTCCGCCCGCTGCACCGCGAGCGCTTCGTGGCCTCGCACGTGGGGCTGCGGCGACTCCTGGGCGCGTACCTGGACCTCCCCCCGGAGCGGGTCGCCCTCACACGGGAGCCGTGCCCCGGCTGCGGCGGCCCGCACGGCCGCCCGGCCGTAGCGGGCGGCGCGCCCTTGCACTTCAACCTCTCCCACGCGGGGGAGCTGGCCCTCTTCGCCTTCGCGGACACGCCGGTCGGCGCGGACGTCGAGGAGGAGCAGTCCGCCGCGGTCGTCGCCGACGTCTCCCGGATGCTCCACCCGGCGGAGACCGCCGAGCTCGACGCCCTCCCGGAAGCGGAACGGCCCGCCGCGTTCGCCCGGTGCTGGACGCGCAAGGAGGCGTACCTCAAGGGCACGGGGACGGGGCTGGCGGAGAGCCCGGCGGTGACGTACGTGGGCACGGGGGCCGCGGCGTCGGCGCCGCCCGGCTGGACGCTGACCGACGTCGAGGCCGGGCCGGGCCACGCCGCCGCGATCGCGGTGGCGCGGGGGTGAGGAGGCCCCGCGCGCGGGGCGCTCGGCCCTATTGGTGGCCGGTGATGTACTCGCCGAGAATCACGCCCGCCTCGGCGCCCGCCGCCCACGCCTGGACCTTGAACCTGCCGGCCGTCGAGCCCGCGACGAGGGACTGCGCGGTGGTGGCCACGCCGTCCGCGTCGCTGGTGGCCTCCGTGACTTCGGAGCCGTTCTCGAAGGAGGCCGCGTCGTCCATGACCCTGAAGAAGACCTTCGCCTTCCTCACGGGCGCGCCATGCGCGTCCCGCACCACGACGCTGAGCGGTGCGGCGAACTTCCCACCCGCCGCGGCGCGTTGTCCCGCGCCCGAGCGATACCCCAGGTGATCCGGTGACCCGACGGCTTCCTTGACCACGATCCCTTCGAACGGCGTGAAGACGTCCTCTTCCAGCCACTCGGCCGAGGCGTCCACCTGCCCGGGCTTCTCCGCCTCCAGCAGCGCGCTCTCGGCGATGCCCATCTCGTCACCGGATTCCCGCACGGGCTTGATGTCGATCGTCCCGCCCCCGGCGAAGCGCGCTCGATCGCCCTTGAGGACGAACTTGACGGTCGCCTTTCCGACAGGGGTTCCGTCGAGCGTGCCGGCCTGGACCCGGAGGGGGGTCCTGAACGGGGTGCCGGTTTCCGTCTCCTGCCCCTGTCCCGCCTTCGGGGTGAGCCGGAACTTCGAGACGCGGAACATCTCCCCGGTTCCTTCGAGCCCGACCCAGAGCCGGGAGTTCGTGTCCGTCGCGATCCCCGACGGCTTCGAGCCCTTTCCCGTGCCGATACTGCCGGTCGTGTGCGTGGCACCGGGGAGAACACAGTCCACCGCGTCGGCGGAGGGCATGGTGAACCACAGCGAGCCGTCCGGCATCGCGAACAGGCGGTCGGGAACGGCATCGGTGCGGACCGTCCGCTGGGACTTGCGGTCGAGGTCGTACTTGATGAGGTACGCGCCGTCGGTCGCCACCCAGAGGACCCGCTCCTGTGCGGTCTCGGTGATCGCGAGATGTCCGGGTGCCGCGGCGCCGTCGAGGCGCACGGGGTTCTTGGAGAATTCGCCGCTCCTGGCGTCGAAAAGGACCACACAGCCCGAGCCGGGAGAGCTCAGCCAGTATTCCTGGGACGTCTTCTGCGCGATGGCGAGTCCACGTAACGGACTGGTGGACCCGTCGGGCAGGGTGAACGCCTCGGACGTCTGGATGTCGCCGTCCGCGTCGATGAACGTCAGCGAAGACATGCCGGAGAGGGTCGCGACGATCCTTTCGGCACCTGTCGCGTCGGAGCCGATCGCCATGGCGGGGCATGCCGCCGCCGTGCCCCTCCCGCAGTTGTCATAGCGGCCGTCACCGTCGCCGGTGAGCGTGCACTTGACCACGCAGCCTCGGTCCGGTGCCAGCGCGTACATCCAGACGGCCTGTTTCCAGGCCACGAGGGTTTCCGCGCTCCTGTCCGGGTCCGGCGAGGGGAAAACCTTGTTCTCGTGGGGCGTTCCGGTCGCGAAACGGCCGAACTGGGCGTCCGCGGTGACGAACCAGATCTGCCGGTCATGCGGGTTCTGGGTGAGGGAGACGGGCTTGGCGGAGCCGGCCAGGGGATAGCGAGGACCGGTGGGTCCGTCGCCTGCTGTCGTCGGCATGACTGGGCTCACCTTCTCCGGAGAGGTCACGATTCGTTCGCTTCGGCACCCTTGCCCGGCTCGGGCCGCACGCGGAGGGAGATCGTGGTGGGAGGCTCCGAGTCCCCATGGCCGACCTTCAGCACCACCCGGCCCTCCGCCCGGCCGGCCCGCAGCGCGGGCAGCGCGGCCCGGCCCAAGGCATCCGTGGTCAGGAGGGTTTCCGTCGTTCCGTCGCCGAACGTCGTGCCACCGCCGGAGACGACACGGCAGGTGAGCGGCACGCCGGGGATGGGGAGGCCGGCGCTGACGTACTGGACCACCCCCGGCATACCGGTGCACTGTCCCGGCGCTGTCTCCGTCACCAGCTGGGACACAAACCGGGTTTTCCCGAAGGCGCTTTCGGGGTCATCGGGAATCGGGTATTTCCCGATCGACATGTTGGTCGGGTTGGTGTACCAGACCCATTTATTGCCGTGCTTGTCCAGGCACAGCCCCATGGCGTCGCCGCCGTTCGGCAGAGCCGGGCCCGGCAGCTCGGTCATGCTCTTGTCCGTACGGAAGCGCGAGATCCCATTGCTGCACGCCACCCAGAGGTTTCCGTCCGTGCCCAGCATCATTTGCCGGGGGGTGCCGCCTCCGGAGATGTCCCGCTGCGTCCAGCTGCGGAGGGCCGTGTCGTACCGGCAGATCTGGTTCGGATTCTCGGCGCCTATCCATACCGCGTCCCCATTCGGGCTGGCGACGACGTGAACCGGCTTCTGACCGCTTCCCCCGGGGAGCGAAATGGGCTTCGGCTGATCGTCCTTGGCCGGGGCGTACCTGTACAGGCTGTTGGTCTTCCGCTCGAAGTTCCCTGTGGTGCTGACTTGGCCCGTTGCCCAATAGACGCATTCCTCGAGTGATTTCGCGTCCTTCGGAGCGGTGACGGCCACGGACCAGAGCCAGGTGTCGAAGGCCGGGTTCTGCCGGGCGTCCGGAAACGGATATGTGCCGGGAGTACTGGACTCGTCCTCCGGGTCGCAGTATCCGACCAGAGTGTGCACGGGCTCGGCGAACATGATCCAGTAGGCCCATACGGGAGTCGCGACGGTGCCCGTGTTGAGCAGGAGCCATGTGATGGTCTGAGCCCTGGCGTCATCGGCCAGCTTGAACTCATTGAGTCGCTTGTGGTTCACGATGTCGTATTCGATGACCGGGTCGTAGTCCTGCTCATGCGCGGGCGAGGCGAACCATACGACCTTCCTCCCGTCCGACCGGTTCGGGTACGGGTCCGGAATGATCCCGGCGGAGAGCTGGCGGACATCGTTGGTGACCCGGAGCTGGTTGGCGAGGCTTGTCGGATGCACCTGGACGAGCGCCCGGTCGTGGGTCGTCACCCAAAGGTATCCGTCCGGGCCGACCGTGACGGAGTGCGGAGTAACGGTGCCACTGAGGAGAGGGTATTCTTCGGGTTCGCCAGTGCCCTGCATTCCGGACCACTCCTTCGATGTGCCGTCCGAGAGCGAAGTGCCTTCCGGCCGAAATCGATCGGCATCGGATGCTATCGAGCGGGCATGGGTACAGGGCAAGCGGCCGTTGAAAGTTTGGCTTGAACAAGCGATGTGAAGTACCCGTTCCATTAAATGTGCTGCCGTGAATGCTGTGTCAGAAGTAGCACGTGATCCGCAGGTCCCGGAAGACGAACTCATTGGCCGGGATCGGCACGAAGCGCGTCGGATCGGCCGCGTCCTCCTGACGCCACCGTTTCCCGGAACACCGCAGGTGCACGGTCTCGTTCAGCGAGTCGTTGCGCACCGTCCCGACGCACACCCAGTCGTGGGCATCGACGTCGTTGCGGGTGTACGCGGCAAAGTAGCCGCCGCGCCGCTCCAACCGCAGCCGGGCCGCGAGCACACGGCCGTCGCCGACGGGCGGCCCGTACTGGTTGGTGTCGTAGAGCGTGCCCAGGTTCCAGTTGATCCGGTAGCCGTCGTCCTCGTCGTGTTCGGCGCCGACGAACGGTGGTGCGCCGTGGGGGTCGTAGAAGGCGTCCTTGTCGCGGAAGGAGCTCGGGAACCACGGCGATCCGTCCTCGTTGAACGGCGGGTGGTGGGTGCCGGGGTCGGCGTTGACCGCCGCCATCTCGCACATGGTGGCCTGGGCCGCCACGGCCGATTCGACCCGCACCTCGGCGGCGAAGTCGCCGCGCAGACCATGGGTCACGCCGAAGCCGCCGCCGCTGTAGAACGGCCAGTCGCCAAGGGCGTACCAGGTGCGTTCCTCCAGCTCGGCGAGGCGTCGCTCGAGGGGATCGGCAGGTGGGGGCGGGTTGGGGTCGCCCGGGTACGGGGTGATGCGGATGTGGACGCCGTCGTCCTGGAAGACGTGGCAATAGGGATTGGCCTTGGCGTAGCCGAACGCGAAGCGGCGGGTGTCCACGTGGGTGCCGGCGAATGTCTCGTCGAGCAGGAGGATGCCGGGGCGGAGGGCTTCGGCGGTGTCGAAGGTGGACTCGGTACCGACGGCCCACGTGTACGGCTGCGCGGCGGCGAGTGCGTAGCCGTCGACGCCCTGGTCGGCCCGGGGCAGGACGAGCACGCCGAGCCGTACATCTCCCGAGCGTTTGGCTTCGTCGAGTCGAAGGCCGAGGGCGGTGGGCCGGCCGTCGGGGCCGAGCAGATCGTCGAGGCCGGCGAGGACCAGGTCGAGAGCCCCGTCCTGAAGGGCTTTGTCGAGCAGGCCCGGGTCGGGGCCGGCGGCGAAGCCGTCCACCGCGGGTCCGGTCAGCGCGGTGCCCACCTCGGGGTCGAGCGTACGCGCGTGGCGGAGCAGTTCGGGGTCGGAGGCGGCGACGACGAGGCGTGCGACGGCGGCGCGGCGGGTGAAGATTCCCACGACGCCGGCGACCGTGTCCGCGCCGCCGGTGCTCACCCGCACCACATAGGTGACATCGTCGGGCAGAGCGTCGAGGAGGTCGTCGAGCGCTTCGACGCGCACGGGCGCGTGGCCTGGGGGCCGGTAGCGGAAGTCCGGGGAGCCGCGCGGCTTGAAGGTCGTGCTCAGGTCGAGCGCGCGGAGCCGGGTGAGGGTGAGTTCGCCGACGGAGGCCGTCGAGTCGGCCTGGCGGGTCAGCCCTCGGTCGGAGCCGGGCACGATGTGTCCGTCGGCGGTCACGGCGACGTCGAAGACGAGGATGCCGGCGCCTTGGACGTAGGCGGACGCCAGCGCGGTACGGGTATGGGGCGGGGCGTGCAGGGCGTTGCCGCCGATCGCGGCGATCCTCATGGCGTCGTCAACTCCTCTTCGCTGATCGGGCCGGTGGCGCACACCGCGTAGCCCTGCGCGGGGAAGGGCGTGTTCTGCGCGAGCACCTTGATCGTGTAGGTGCCCGGTGCCGGGTTGCCGATCCGGACGGCTTCGACCGTGTTGGCGCGGTCGAGCGGGAGACCGGTGAGTTGCGCCACGGCGCTGCGGTCGAAGCCGGGGACCTTGTCGTAGGTGTGCTCCTCGTTGCCGACGTGCGTGGTGCCGTCGGGTGTGGTCACCGCGAGGTCGAGGTTGTTCTGCACGGCGTTGCCGGGGCGGTCGGTCCAGGCCAGGACGACGCGCAGGTCGTCGGTGTGGGGGCCGTCGGGCACGGTGAGGCGGTAGGTGCGGCTGCCGTGCCGGGTGCCCTCGGGGTCGGCGAACGCCTCGAGCGCGTCGGGACCGGTGTCGGGCAGGTCGGCCCACACGAGCCGGCGATCCGCCGGCGCGTCGGGGGTGGGCAGGACGGTGGTCAGGTCCAGCCGCCCGAAGCCCTGGTCGAAGTCGGGGTAGCCGAGATCCTGTGCGGTGTGCGGTGTGCGCAGCGAGGGCAGGCGGCGGGTCGCGGCGATGAGGACGGCTTTCATGAGCGCGGCGGAGGGCGACGCGAGTTGGTGGACCTCGCGCAGGTACTGCCGGAGGACGGCGGCGGCGCCGGCGACGGCGGGAGCGGCCATGCTGGTACCGCCGATGTACATGTAGTGCCCGTCGTGGTCGGGGCAGTCGCGCCAGGGCAGCCGGGGGTCCATCCGCGCGCTGCCGCTGCGGGCCGAGAGGACGAAGGTGCCCGGGGCGAGCAGATGCGGCACGACGCTGCCGTAGTCGCTGGGGCCCCGGCTGCTGATCGCGGCAGGCAGGTCGGGGTCGCCGCATACGTGCTCGGCGCCGGCCGGCGGCAGCGGGAACTGGGGCTGGCGGAAGCGGTCCCAGGTCAGATCGGCGAGGCCGTCGTTGTCGCGGTCGGTGTCGCACGCGCCGACGGTGAGCGCGTTCTTGGCGGTGGCGGGGGTGCCGCAGGTGTTGAACTCGTGGGTTCCCTTGGGGGCGGCGCCGTTGTTGCCGGCCGCGATGATCACGAGCACGTCGGGATGCTCGGCGACGAACTGGTCCACGGCGAGCGAGTACTGGTCGTAGGTGCCCGACAGGGGGTTGCCCCAGCTGAGGTTGATGATGTGCGCTCCCGCGTCGACGGCACGGGTGAGCATCGGGCCCAGGCTGGGGCCCGCTTGGAGCCGGTTGTCGTCGTCGAAGACGCGGAAGACGGCCAGCCGGGCGCCGGGGGCGACACCGGTGATCAGGCCACCGCTCGCCGCGCCGGAGCCGGCGATGATGCCGGCCACGTGGGTGCCGTGGCCGCAGACGTCGAACGTCTCGCCGCCGACCAGGGATTCGTTCACGACGATGCGGTCGGCGAGGTCGGGGTGGGTGCCGTCGACGCCGCTGTCGAACACGCCGACGATCTCGCCCGCCCCGGTCCAGGGCACCCGGTCCGCCGGCGCGGCGGCGTCGGCTCGCGGTCCGACGCGGTCCACGCCGACGAGCCGGCGGGCATGGTCGGCGTAGAGCAGAGGCGGCCGATAGGGGGTGACCTGGCGGGTTTCGTTCCGGGCGGCGACGACGGCGAGCAGGTCGCGCCGCCGGTCCCCGGTCAGGTCGGTGCGGAAGCGCAGCATGACATCGACGGCGGCGAGCACCTCGACGCCGGGCGTGGCCTCGAGGACGGGGCGGAGCGTGGCGAGGTCGAGGGGATCGTGCACGAGGACGTCGAAGGTGTCGGCGCAGGGGCCCGGTGCGGTGATGCCCTCGTCGGCGAGCGGCCGCGGACCGGTGGCACGGCGGGCGTCCTGGTCGAGCGCGTCGTCGAGCGCGTGCGTGACCGTGTCGGCGAGGTCCCAGGGGCGCACCGCGATCACCCACGGCAGCTCGGCGACCAGGTCGCGTTGCCCGGGGGTGAGGCGGAGGCGGTAGGTTCCGGGCGGCTGGAATCCGGCGACGCGGGCACCGAGCCCGGCGAGGGCGGCGCGGCGGGCCCGGTCCAGTGGTCCGCGCAGCCGTACCAGGTAGGTGTTGTGGTCCGGCTCGCCCGGCGGGACGGGGAGGGGTACCGCGGTCTCCGTGCCGGCCGCGTTCTGCTCGCGCGCGTTCACGGCGCGTTCGGTGAGGTCGGCCACGAACTGCGGGTCGGGCGCGACCCGGTCGGTGGTGCCTGCCGTGCCGGCGCCGCGCGGAGGCAGCATGCTCTGCGGGCCGGCGCTGCCGGGTGGCGCGTCCGTCACGGTGGTATCGCTCCGGGCCGCGTGTTCGGCTGTGAGGTCGGCGCGGATGTCGACGAGGCAGCCGGTGTCGCGAAGCCGGGTGATCCGTTCCCCGGTGGTCTCGGCGAGGACGACCCCCCGGTAGCGGTGCGTCCGGTCCCCCAGGATCGCCTCGATGCGCTCGGCTTCTCGGCCGGTGTCGAAGTAGACGGCGATGCGGTACTGCCGGTCGGCTGCTCCCTCGGGGTCGGCTCTGCCGGGCATCGTGGTCTCGCTTTCGGAGGGTGGTGTCGCTGGTGGGGCGTTTCGGCGTCAGTCCTCCCGGTCTTCGGTGTGTGCCCATGCCTCGGCGACGGGTGCGGCCCGTTCGGTGATGCCGTCGAGCAGCCGCAGTTGGGTGCGTTTCTCCGCCTCGACGGGCGCCGGTTCGTCGGCGAGCAGGGCGGGGCCACCGCCCGGGAGCGGTGTGAGCACGTCGGCGTACGGGCACGGGCCGATCTCGAGCAGAGGGCAGAAGGAGCACGAGCCGCGGGGGCGCGTCAGGTGCCCGATGCGTTCGTCGTGCGCCAGCCGGCCGGAGCGGGCCTCGTGCAGGAGCTGTTCGACGAGCAGTGGCCGGGCCTGCGCGTAGTCGTCGGGGTGCCCGGTGGGATGCGGGGCGAACAGCACCCGGGCGTCGAGTTCCTCGCCGTCGTCGAGGGTGCCGTAGGTGAGCCGGATCTCGGTCGCCATCAGCTGGTCCATGGGGGTGTCCGGGGCGGGCAGGGGTGCCAGGCGGTCGCCGAGTTCGCCGGTGAACGCGTTGGCGGTGCTCTGCCCGAGCACGAGGATCACGGACGGCAGCGATTGGAACATCTGGCGCGGCAGGTGGCGGCGGGTGCGGAAGCACTCGCCGACGATCCCGTCGCGCTGGTCCTCGGTCATCGGCGGAAGGGCGGGGTCGTGCGGATCGGTCCGGGTGGTCCACTTGGCAGAGGCGCAGGCGACCATGTTGCCGTACGACAGGTCCTCGCCGACGGTGAGCGTGCCCTGGCCGAGGCCCAGTTCCGCGCCGAGGGCGTCCAGGAGTTGCTGGTAGACGAGGTACATGCGCTGCGGCTGCTCGCGGACCGGGATCTCGCGGCGGCCCTGCGCGTCCTCGGGAACGGTGAGCGGGACCCCGGCCAGGGGGTCGTCGTCGGGTCCGCCGCCGAACGCGTGGTACGCGTCGTCGGGCAGCTCGGGCTTGAACACCCCTCGGTGGCGGAAGTAGTGGGCGTATTGGCGCACGGAGTCGAAGTCGGGGGTGAGCGAGCCGTGGCTGTCGGGCCACCAGCCCGGGAGGTTGGGGTTGATGCCGACGGCGAGGATCGGGGCCTTGCGGCATCCGGACAGCGGTTCCGGCAGCGTGGTCATCCGGCCGGTGTAGTGCGAGGGCCGCACGATCGAGGGGTCCGGCGGCGGCCCGTCGGCGTCGTAGTCGTAGGCGTGGTAGGTACCCCACGAGCGGAAGTAGGCGCACGGGTGGGGTCCGGGTCCGGCGTACTGCGAGGTGCGCAAGGCGTTGCACGGCATGAGTTCGAACAGCAGCTCGACCTCGATGGGGAGCCGGGTGACGGCCGGCGGGTCAGCCATCGCCGGAGCCCGTCTCGGAGAGACCCGCGAGCAGGCCCCATGTGGTGAGCGCACTGCAGACGCTGGTCCAGTAGCCGTACGACTTGTAGTAGGACACTGCCCACATGGTCTGCTGATTGAGGCGGAAATCGTGCGTGGGGAGTTCGCCGTTGATCTGGGGGTCGGACATGTTGCGGACCACCACCCAGTCGGGCACGTGATCCGAGCCCGCCTCGGTGAGGTCGGCCATGGCCAGGCCGAGCGCCGCGTCGCCCATCTCGACGGCCGCTCCCTCGTGTTCCAGGCCGTTCGTGGACGTGCCGTACTCGAAGTAGTCGGTGGTCAGGATCGGGTGGAACTCGGGCATGTCCCGGGCGCCCTGCTCGATGCGGACGGTCGGGTCGTTGTCGGGCGGCTTGAGCAGCGGCCCGGTGAAGGGGAAGCGGGTGGACGGTGGGCCGAGCGGTGGTTCGGTGAGATGTTCGGCGAAGCCGCGCATCAGCTTCTGCGCGTCGTCGATCCGGCCGAGCGGGAGGGTCCAGTCGCAGGTGAACTTCCGGCCGTTGAAGGCCTCGTTGCGGAACTCCTTTTGACAGCGGAACTTCGCCGCGCGCGTGACCACCACGTCGCCCAGGGGGAAGTCGCCGAAGACGCTGCCCGAGGTGCCGATGGTGGCGATCACTCGCGGCTGGACCTCCTCGACGATCTGCTTGAAGAAGTCCCGGACGGGCAGGGTGGCGGTGCCTTCGCCGGTCTTTTTGCCGTCCTGGTTGAGGTGGAGTTCGGATTTCACGCACAGCACGTTCAGGTTGCCGAGCTTGACGGGGAAGTACGAGCCCAGGCGTGGCGGATGGCAGTTGAGCGAGGGCGCTCTGCCTCTGATCAGCGGCCGGTAGTGCTCCTCGAAGCGGCGGGTGTACCGGTACCAGCGCAGCCGGCCGAAGCCCGGGGTGAACACGTCGGCGAGGGCGTTCTGTTCGTCGACGGTCCAGGTGATCACGACGACGTCGGCGCGGGGCAGCGCGGCGTCGGGGGACGGTTCGGCGTCGAGGGGCTGCGGTACGGGAGCGAGGCCGTCGGGGAAGACGATCCCGAGGTCGGCGGCGAGGACCGGGCCTTCCGGCGCCTCGGCCAGGTCGGGCGACAGTTCGAGGTCGGCCGGGGTGATCCCGGCGGACAGCAGGGCGCGGGCGATGTCGACCCGCTCGTCAAGGGTGTCCATGATGCCGCCTTTCGCGTCAGTCGGGGTCCGGGAGTCGCTCGCACACCCGGTAGGCGTTGGCGAGAAGCGTCAGCGTGGGGTTCGAGGCGCCGGCGGTCGGCATGAACGCGCAGTCGAGGACGTAGAGCCCGGAGACGGTGTGCGACTGGCAGTTCTCGTCGAGCACCGAGGTGCCGGGGTCGGTGCCGGCGCGCAGCGTGCCCTGTACGTGTCCGTAGCCGGGGTTCTCCGCGCCGGGAACGTCGTAGCCGCGCAGCTCGCCGCCCGCGTCCTGCATCACCCCCACCACGCGGTCGATGGCGTAGCGGGCCGCGGCCAGGTCGTAGGCGTGGTGCCGGTACCAGATCCGGGCGGCGGGCAGGCCCCATGGGTCGGTGACGTCGGGGTCGAGTTCGACCCGGTTGTCGTACAGGGAGAGCGCCTCGCCGGTGAAGGAGAAGGAGACGCCGCCCTGGTGACGCAGTTCGTCGAGGTAGGTGTACAGGTCCTCGCCCCACAGACCGCCGCGGCCGGGTCCGAGCGCGCCACCCTTGACGAGCCGGACCGGTGGCACGCACGTGTAGGGGTCGTACACGGAGAACTTGCCGGCCTTGGTCACCGGGGTGGCGGGGTCGTCGACCACGTACAGGTCGCGCAGTTGCAGGGAGCCGATCGCGGTGGAGGGCTGCTGGGCGCCGTCGCCGGTCCACACGGGCTGGAGCGGCAGGGTCACTTCGGCGCTTCCGTGGGTGTGGTAGGTCAGATAGTGGCCGATCATCCGGTTGGGGTCGGGCACCTGGGACACGAGGAACAACCGTGCCGACTCGATGGTCTGGATGGACACGAGCACCTGGGGTGCCCCCAGGAACTGTTCGGGCCCGCCGGGCTCGGTGCGGTACATCACACCGCGCACCCGCCCGTCCTCGTGCACGAGCCGGGTCACGCAGTGTCCGGTCAGCAGGTCGCACCGGCCGGTGGCCAAGGCGCGCTGGAGCACCGTGTTCAGCGCCGATGCCCGTGAGTTGAGACCACAGCCGAAGAACTGGTTGAAGCCGCAGAACGAGCAGGCCGGACGGCCGTCGTTCACCCGGGAGTTGATCGCCCGGGGGCCGAGGTAGGGCCGCATTCCGGCGCGGCCGAACGCCTCGGTCAGGAACGGCACGGCCGCGTGCGGGCGCAGCGGCGGCATCGCGTAGTCGTAGCCGGCCCGTATCGGTTCCTGGGCCGGGGACTGCCGGGCCCGCCCGGAGACGCCCCATTCGTGCTCGGCCCGCTCGAACCACGGCTCGAACTCGTGGTAGGTCCACGGCCAGTTCACCATGTCCGCTTCGGGCGGCACGTCGCGCAGGTGGTCGAGGACGCGGAAGTCCTCCTCGGTGTAGCGGGGCACGTTGGCGTCCCACACGTTCGTCGCGCCGCCGACCATGTTGACGTTCCACCAGCGCTCGACCCGGGTGGGCCGGTCCTGGGCGGGGCCGGCCATATAGATGTTGGGGTCGGTGTCGCGGTGCGGGATGAGCGCCTTGTGCGTGTGGAAGTGGAGTTCGTCGTAGGGCAGGAAGTCGTCGGCGACCGGGAGCGGGCCCTTCTCCAGCACGGCGACGCGGCGTCCTCGCGCGGTGAGCACGCGGGCCGCGGTGCCGCCGCCCGCGCCCGCGCCCACGACGATCGCGTCGTACGCGCCGGGTGCGGTGGTCGTGGCGGTCATGAGTCCTCCCCGGGCCGGCCGGCGGTCGCGGTGCCGGGGCGGACGAAGGGCTCGGCCGGCGTGGGGTAGCCGTACCAGCGCCAGATCACCGCTTCACGGTTGCCGCCCCAGCGCGGGTCGCCGAAGCAGCCCTCGATGCAGTGGGCCCGCAGCAGGGCGAACGCGGCCGGCTGGGCGAGGGCGTCCGCGGGCCAGGCGGGCAGGGCCCCCGCCGCCAGGTCGCGCAGCAGCGCGGTGGCCTCGGCGCGGTCGAGTTCGGCGACGCCGCGTCCGCCGTGTGCCTGTTGCGCGGCGGTGTCGAGAGCGGCGAGCAGCACCGGGTAGGCCAGGCGCCACGCCGGGATCTCGGGATCCGTCTCGGGGCCCATGGCCAGGAGCCGGTCGGCGTATTCGGCGGCGTCGGCGTCGGCCGCGCCGGGCCGTCGGGGGTCGCCGGGCAGGATCGCGTCGAAGAGCACCTCCACGGCGCGCCGCTGGTCCTTGTCGAAACAGCCGGTGCCGGGCGGTCGCAGGAGCCACATGGTCAGTCCTTTCCGGCGGTCCGGGTTCCCCCGTCCGTGCCGCGCGCGGGGTCCGCGTCGTCCGCGATACCCGCGCTGTCGAGGGCCTCCTCCATCGCGCTGACGATCGCCGCGTAGGGCCCGATGTCCGGCGGGCCGGTGTGGTGCACGATGGAGAGCACGGTCGCGTCGTCCGCGTCGGTGAGATGGCGGCCCAGCTCCGGATACAACTCGTCGTTCTCGCGTATCGCGTGCGACCGGAAGAGCAGCACGAAGCCGTCCGTGCAGCGGCGGAAGTCGGGGATCGCGAAGGACACGTCGCGGGGGTCGCCGTTCTGGATCCGCCGCCAGGCGACGCGGATCGCCTCCCAGTAGGCGCGGGCCTGGTCGTGCTGGTCGAACATCCAGCGGGCGTGGTCGGGCGGCATTCCGCGTGCGACGGCCAGCGGCACGATCGCTTCCTCGGCCTTCAGGTGCGCCTGGTCGGCGAAGTTGGTGAGCGTGTACACGAACATCCCCATCGCGGTGCGCACCCCCGGCGGGATGTCCTGTGCCTGCTGCACCGAGTCGAGTGCTCGCACGATGCGGCTGCCGCACGCGAAGATGCGTTCGCCGAGCAGATGCTCCTGTTCGAGGGCCTCCTCGAAGGCACGGCCGCTGTCGAGGACCGATTCCCCCTGCCGGGTGATCACCGCGGGCTGGAACTCCTTGCCGGGCGGCGACGGCTTGAGCACGCCGCGCATGCCGGCCGCCTGGGCGGCGAGGACTTCGATGAGGTTCTCCCCGACGAACAGGCACCGCTCGATCGGTACACCCATCTGACCGGCCGCGAAGTGGTAGATGGCGGGATCGGGCTTGTCCAGCTTGGCCTCGTGGTTGATCACGATGCCGTGCGGGTCCAGGATGTCGGCGAGGTGGACGACGCTGCCGTCGCTCTCGGAGACGACGGCCTCGGAGATCATCCGGTGCCCCTGCTCGGCGCTGACGTCCGCGGGCAGGTTGGTGATCACGCCGAGGCGCAGCCCCACCAGATCCCGCATGGCGTCGAGCAGTTTCTCGGTGCTGGGCCGGTACAGCGCGAGATGGCCGGGCCGGTCGACGTCGCCGAGGGTGTCGCGCAGGTCGAAGAAGACCACGTCGCAGTCGACGGTGGTGGCAGGCATGGGACACCCCTTCCATGGCCGGACGATCTTCTTAAAGTCTACCCAAATGGGGCATAAGGGGCTATCGGTGGATGCCCGGTGCGGGAGTCCGGGGACTGGGGCACCTCCCACCTGGGCAGCATCCGCACATGACCACCACCCTCCGCACGTCGACGCCCCGACTGACAACCCCCCGGCTGACACTGCGCCGTTGGCGCGAGGACGACGTCGAGCCCATGGCGGCCATCAACGCCGACCCGGAAGTGATGCGCTGGATCCGCGACGGCTCGGTCCTGGACCGGGCACAGACCGCGGCCGGGATCGCCGCGTGGGAGCGGGAGTGGGAGGAATGCGGTGTGGGGCTGTTCGCCGTCGAGGAGCGGGAGACCGGGCGGCTCGCCGGGTTCGCGGGACTGTCGGTGCCCACGTTCCTGCCGGAAATCCTGCCGGCCGTGGAGATCGGCTGGCGGCTCGGCCGGTCCTTCTGGGGGCGCGGGCTCGCCACGGAGGCGGCACGCGTCGCTCTGGACTTCGCGCTGCGCGACCGAGGCCTGGCCCGGGTGGTGAGCGTGCACAGGGTCGGCAACGACGCCTCCGAGGGCGTCATGCGCAAGCTCGGCATGCGGCCCGAGCGCCGGACCGTCCATCCGGCCCACGGCGTGCCGCTGTGCGTGCACGTCCTGGAGGCGGGCTCCTAGCGCCCGGGGGCGGCCGTGTCACGCGTTCGGCCGCCCCGCACGTGCCCCGGCCCGGCGGAGCGGCCAGCGTGGACGGCGGCGGCACCACGCCGTCCGTCCCGTCCCCGCCGGACCCGCCCGTGCCGAAGGAGGCCCCTCGTGGCCGTCGACCCGCCCGTATCCGCCCACGCCGCAGGCCGGCTCCACGCGGCGGGGCTGGGCCTCCAGGGGCAGGTGCCGGGCATCCTCATGGCGGCCGAGGGCGAGCGGATCGGCGCGATCGCCGCCGGGGACTACCACAGCCTGGCGGTCACCGACGACGGCCGGTTGCTCGTCGCCGGGCTCGACGACTACGCCCAGGTGACCGGGATCTTCGCGGCGGCGCGCGGCGAGCTGGTCGGCGCCGTGGCCGCGGGGGGCTTCCACAGTCTGGCGGTGACCCGCGACGGCCGGCTGCTGGCCGCCGGGAAGGATCAGAACGGCCAGGTCACCGGCGCCCGTGACGCGGCCCGGGGCAAGAAGGTCACCGCCGTCGACGGCGGCGCCGTGCACAGCCTCGCCGTGACCGAGGACGGCGAGCTCCTGGCCGCCGGGCACGACGGCGACGGACAGGTGTCCGGCATCCTCACGGCGGCCCGCGGCCACCGGGTCACCGCCGTGGCCGCGGGCGACTTCCACAGCCTCGCGGTGACCGAGGACGGCCGGGTCCTGGCCGCCGGCCGGGACGACGACCGGCAGGTGTCCGGGATCCTGGCGGCCGCGGACGGCCGGAAGGTCGTCGCCGTGTCCGCCGCCGCCCTCCAGAGCCTGGCCGTCACCGACGACGGCCTGCTGCTCGCCGCCGGCCGGGACGGGCACCACCAGGTGTCGGGCATCCAGCGCGTCGCCCAGGGCCGCAGGATCACGGCCGTCGCCGCGGGCCATCTCCACAGCCTGGCGCTGACCCGGGACGGCGAGCTCCTCGGCGCGGGCAAGGACGGCGACGGGCAGGTGTCGGGGATCCTGGAGGCCGTCGGGCACGGGCACACCGCGCAGGTCGCCGCGGGCGGCTACCACAGCCTCGCCGTCGTCGCCCTCGACGGGCCCCGGGGGCGGGTGATCCGGGCGGAGTTCCACGCCGACGACACGACCGGTCGGGACGTGACGCTGTGGCTCCTGCGCCGCGAGGACAACCTCGACGTGGCCCTGACGTCGCACCAGCCCGCCCAGGACTTCGGCATCCGGGAGGACGTGCCCGTGACGCTGGAGATCCGGCGGGGCGGGGACGAGGTCCTGGGCGACGGAATCGTGCGCTTCAGCTACGACGAGAGCACCCGCACCGTCGGCGTCGACACCCGGGCCAGCCGCTTCCCCTCCCGGCTGAGCTGCACCGGGCACGGCGCCAACCGGTTCACCTTCACGTTCACCGGAACCGGGTGAACCGGGTGAACCAGGGCGGGGCGGGCGGCGCACGTCACGTCAGGCCCGTGACGCTCCGGTCGTATTCGGCGAGCACCCGCGAGGCCCCCACCGGCAGGTCCCACAGGTCCTCCCGGGGCCGGCCCGTCGCCTCCCACGCCGCCCGCACCCGGCGCAGCGGCTCCAGCGGCGGCTCGGCGGACAGCAGGAACGTCGCCCAGTGCATCGGCGCCAGCACCCGCGCCCCCAGGTCCCCGCAGGCGCGCACCGCCTCCTCCGGGTCCGTGTGCACCGGGCTGAGCATCCAGCGCGGGTCGTAGGCACCGATGGGCAGCAGCGCGACATCGATGTCCGGATAGCGCTCGCCGATCCGCCCGAACCAGAATCCGTAGCCCGTGTCCCCGGCGAAGTACACCCGCCGGCCGTCCGGCGCGGTCAGCACCCAGCCGCCCCACAGCGACCGGCACGTGTCGGTGAGGGTGCGTTTGCTCCAGTGGTGGGCCGGGACGAAGTCGAAGCGCACCGGGCCCACCGGGCCGGGCAGCTCGACCGCCTCCCACCAGTCGAGTTCGGTGACCCGGGTGAACCGGCGGCGGCGCGCCCAGCCGGCCAGGCCCGCCGGCAGCAGCAGATGGGTGTCGCGGGGGAGCCGCTTGAGGGTGCGCGCGTCGAGGTGGTCGTAGTGGTTGTGGCTGATGACGACGGCGTCGACCCTCGGCAGGGCCTCCCACGGCACCCCCACCGGTGTCACCCGGGGCGGGGTGCCGAGGATCCGGCGGGACCAGACCGGGTCCGTCAGCACCGTCAGCCCGCCGACGCGCACCACCCAGCTGGCGTGCCCGGCCCAGGTGACGGCGAGCGCGGTGGCGTCGGCGGCCGGCAGCGGGCCCGGCTCGACCGGCAGCAGCGGGACCTCGCGCAGCGCCTCGGCGCTCGGCCGCAGCCGGCCCTCGCGGGCCAGGCGGGCCATGGCGCGCACTCCGGGCAGCGGCGCGGTGAGACGGTCGGCGAACGACCGGGGCCAGGAACGGATCTCGCCGAGAGGACGCGGCTCCGCGAGAGGGCGCTCGGTCTGTTCGGTCATCTGGGGCTCCATTCGTGGGGAACCGGAACCTGGCGGTACGGGCGCGGGGCTCGCGCCGTCGCACGCCCAACGACTGACGGTAGATCAGTCAGCGGCGAGTTCACTGAACGCCGATCCAAAAGTGGACAACGCCTCCACGACATCCGGGTCGGCCAGCGGATCCGGGGCACCCAGCGCACGGCGCACCCGGTCGTCGTCCGCCCCGAGGAACGGGGGAGTGGAGATCCGCACCCGCAGCGCGTCCGGGGCGTCGCCGAACCGGTGGCCGCCGGGCACCGGACGGCCGAGCACCGCGCTCAGCCGGTCCTCCAGCTCCACGGAGTCGGTGATGCCCCGGGCCGCGAGGGGCTCGCGGAGCTCGCCCAGGTCCGCGTAGAGGTGCGGGCCCGTCCGCGGCGGGCGGCAGAGCGCCCCGGCGGCGTCGAGCCGCTCCCGCGCCGCCTCGCCCAGCAGCCCGTACAGCCGGGCCGCGGCGGCGGACCGGGCCCGTACGGGCTCCGGCTCGGTCAGCGCCCAGCCCACGGCCGCCGCGACCGGCGGCGGCAGTTCGGCTCGTACCGCCGTCAGCAGCGAGACGGCACGGGCGTACAGGGCCGGGCCGGGTCCCCCGGCCGGGAAACGGGCGACCGCCGCCGGCCAGCCGGCGGGGGCGAACGGGCCCGCGAGGTCGGTGAGGACGACGACCCGGTCCGGGTACATCTCGGCGGGCCCCACGAACACGGTCCCGTGCGGGTCGTGGAGGGTGTCGCGCCAGGTCTCGTCGCTGACGACCGTCAGATCCTCGGCGGCCGCCGCCTCGCACACCTCGTGGAGGATCTCCGGCGGGGCGACCGTCCCGGTGGTGTCGTCCGCCACCGACAGCACCAGGAAACGCGGCCGCCCGCCCTCGGCCCGGATCCTGCGCACGGTCTCCAGCAGCGCGTAAGGGTCGGGCACACCACCGCACTCGGCCGGCACCGCCACGTGGTACGCCAGCCGCCCGGCGAGCCGCGCCAGCGGGCTGTACGCGGCCGAGCACGGCCGGGTCAGCAGCACCTCGCCGCCCGCCGAGGCGAACAGCGCCAGCAGCAACGGCTGGGCGCCCGGCGCCGCGAGGACGCGTCCCGGCTCGGTCGGCAGGCCGCGCCGGGCCCAGTAGCCGCAGGCGGCCTCCCGCAGCGCCCGTCCGCCGCCCACCGGTTCGGGGCCGGCCAGCCCCGCCGCCCCCGCCAGCCGCTCGGCGAGCTCCGGGAGCACGGGCAGCCCGCGCTCCGGCGGCGGGAGGGCGGGCAGTACCTGCTGCATCCTCACACCTTCGCAGATCACGGGGTGCGCGGCGGTCCGACACGGGCGGGGGAGTGAACAAACCGCCCCGTCCCGGATCACAAGACGGCACTCTCACCATGCGAGAGAACGGCCTACGGTGGAAACGCCACTTCACGACGTCGCGAAGGGACGGGCCGCCATGCCGGAACGGCAGAACGCCTACATCCACGGTCACCACGAGTCCGTGCTGCGCTCCCACGGCCGCCGCCGGGCGGCCGACTCCGCCGCCTACCTGCTGCCTTCACTCGAACCCCACCACCGGATCCTGGACATAGGCTGCGGCCCCGGCAGCATCACCGCCGACCTGGCCGCCCTCGTGCCGCAGGGCCGGGTCACCGGCCTCGACGCCGCCCCCGGCATCCTGGACACCGCCCGCGCCGTCGCCCGCGAACGCGGCGTCCCCAACGCGGACTTCACCGTCGGCGACATCCGCGCCCTGGACTTCCCCGACGGCGCCTTCGACGTCGTCCACGCCCACCAGGTGCTCCAGTACCTCGACGACCCGGTGGCCGCCCTGCGCGAGATGCGCCGCGTGTGCCGCCCCGGCGGGATCGTCGCCGTCCGTGATGTCGTCTACACGGCGATGACCTGGTACCCGCGCGTCCCCGGCCTCGACGACTGGCAGCGGCTGTACGTGGACGTCGCCCGCGCCGGCGGCGGCGAACCCGACGCCGGCAGCCGGCTGCTGTCCTGGGCCCGGCAGGCGGGCCTGACGGACGTCACCGCCACGGCGGGCGCCTGGTGCTGCACGGGCGCCGAGCAACGCGCCTGGTGGAGCGGCCTGTGGGCCGACCGCACCCGCTCCGACCCGTACGCCCGCCACGCCGTCGAGGGCGGCCACACGGACCGGGCGGGCCTGGAGGCGATCGCGGCGGCCTGGCACGAGTGGGGGCGTCACGAGGACGCGTGGTTCTCGGTGCTCCACGGCGAACTGCTCTGCCGGGTCAACTAGCCTGCGTTTCATGAACATTCTGGGGACTTCGCTAAGGGTGTGCGTGAGCGATCTGGAAGCTGCGATCGCGGTGTACGAACGGCTGACCGGCACCGAGGCACAGCGCTTCCGGCGCGGCGGGGTCTCGGTCGCGGCCGTCGGCTGCTTCTTCCTGATGAGCGGGCCGGAAGCCGAACTCTCCGTCCTGCGCAACATCACGGCCACGCTGGCCGTCACGGACGTCGACCAGGCCCTCGCCGATCTCCGCGCCGTGGGGGCGCAGATCATCGCGGGCCCCGTACGGACGCCCATCGGCAGCAACCTGGTGGCCCGTCACCCGGACGGATCGGTGTTCGAGTACGTCGACCGCCGGGCGGGATGACCTCAAGGCCGGACGGGCTGAATCAGCCCGTCCGGCGTTTGAGGACACAGCACAGCAGCCCGTCCGGCGTTTGAGGACCGGGGGTCCGGGGGCGGAGCCCCCGGAGGAAACGGTGAAAGGGCGGGTTAGCGGAAAGCCTCCCCCTCGCCGAGGTCCTCCACCTCGAACCCCTCGGCAAGGACGGCACGCGCGGCGGCGTCGTCCCCCCGCGCCTCCAGAACCCGCGCCTCCAGCAACCGGAACCTCCCCCGCGCCCGCGCGACGGGATGCACCGCCGCCAGCACGGCGGCAGCCTCCTCCGCCCGCCCGACGGCGAGCAACGCCGGGATCGCCTCCAACGCCAGCGCCGTCCGCGCGTCCCGGGACGCTCCCGCCTCGTCGGCCTCCGCGACCGCCCGCGCGTAGCGGTCGGCGGCCCGCTCCGGGTGCCCGCGCTCCACGTCCGCCGCCGCGAGCGCGCGCCGCGCCGGCCAGCCCATGCCCTGCCGGAGTGCGTGCTCCCAGCTGCGGACGGCCTGCGAGCGGTCGCCGGCGTGCCACTGGGCGACGCCGAGGTGGTACGAGGCGCGCGGGCCGGGCTCGGCGTGCTCCAGCAGCTCCCGCCAGGCGGGGGAGACCAGGGAGGGGCCGGGCTCCGGCCCCTCCCTGG
>NZ_JAILXP010000083.1 GCF_020740895.1 Streptomyces sp. UNOB3_S3
TCGCCCGCCCCGAGCCGGGCGACGCCCCGGTCGTCACCCCCTGGACGATCTCCGCGCGCGGCCCCGAGGCGCTCTCCGCGCAGGCCGCGCGGCTGGCCGCCGCCGTGCGCGGCGAGGAGTCGGTCTCTCCTTCCGACATCGGCTGGTCGCTGATCTCCTCCCGGACCGTCTTCGACCACCGCGCCGTCGTCCTCGGCGAGGACCGGGACGCGCTGCTCGCGGGCCTGGACGCGCTCGCCTCCGGCGTCCCCGCGCAGGGCCTGATCTCCGGCACCGTCCAGCCCGGCCTGCTGGGCGTGGTCTTCACCGGCCAGGGCGCCCAGCGCGCCGGCATGGGCGAGGAACTGGCCCGGGTCTTCCCCGTCTTCGCCGCCGCCTACGCCGAGGTGTGCGCCGCCCTCGACGCCCACCTGCCGCGCCCGCTGCGCGAGGTGATCGCGAGCGGCGAGGGCCTGGACGAGACCCGCTGGACGCAGCCCGCGCTGTTCGCCGTCGAGGTCGCCCTGTTCCGGCTCGTGGAGTCCTGGGGCGTGCGCCCCGACTACCTGGCGGGGCACTCCATCGGCGAGGTCGCCGCCGCGCACGTCGCGGGCGTGCTCTCGCTGGCCGACGCCGCCGCGCTGATCGCCGCGCGCGGCCGGCTGATGCAGGAACTCCCCGCCGGCGGCGCGATGATCGCCGTCCAGGCCACCGAGGACGAGGTGCTGCCGCTGCTCGCGGGCCACGAGGACACGGTGGCCGTCGCCGCCGTCAACGGCCCGCGCTCCGTGGTGATCGCCGGCGCCGAGGACGTGGCCGAGGGGATCGCCGCGACCCTGCGCGAGGAGGGTCGCAAGACCAAGCGGCTCACCGTCAGCCACGCCTTCCACTCGCCGCTGATGGCCCCGATGCTGGCGGAGTTCCGCACGGTCGTCGAGGGGCTGACCTTCCACGAGCCGCGCATCGCGGCCGTCTCCACCGTCACCGGCGAGGTCATCGCCGACGGCCTGTGGACGTCCCCCGACTACTGGGTGGAGCACGTCTCCCGCCCGGTGCGCTTCGCCGACGCCACCCGCGCCCTGGAGGACGCGGGCGTCACCACCTTCCTGGAGCTGGGCCCCGACGGCGTCTGCTCCGCGATGGTCGCCGAGTCCCTGCGGGACGCCTCCGTCGCCGCCTCCGTGCCGGCGCTCCGCAAGGGCCGCAGCGAGCCCCAGACCCTGCTGGCCGCGCTCGCCACGCTCTCCGTGCGCGGCACCTCCGTCGACTGGGCCACCGCCTTCGAGGGCGCCGGCGCCGTACGGGTGCCCCTGCCCACGTACGCCTTCCAGCGCGAGCGGTACTGGCTCGACGGCGTGGGCCGCTCCGTCGCCGCGCTCGCCTCCACCACCACGACGGAAAAGGCGTCGCGCGCCCCCCGGGGCGAGCTCGGGGCCCGGCTCGCCGGGCTGTCCGAGGCCGAGCGCCGCCGCGCCGTGACCGAGCTGGTCGGGGCGCACGTCGCCGCCGTCCTGGAGTACGGGCCGGGCCGCCGCGTCGAGTCCCGCTCGCCCTTCAAGGACCTGGGCTTCGACTCCCTGATGTCCGTGGAGCTGCGCACCGCCCTCGCCGAGGCCACCGGGCTGCGACTGCCCAGCGGCCTCCTCTTCGACCACCCCACCCCCGAGGCCCTCGCCGCCCACCTGGAGGCCGAGCTCACCGGCGCCGCCGGGCAGGACGACGACCTGGCCGTGGCGGGCGCGGAGGGCGAGCCCATCGCCATCATCGGCATGGCCTGCCGCTACCCCGGCGGCGTCGCCTCCCCCGAGGACCTGTGGAAGCTCGTCGAGGGCGGCGTGGACGCCGTCTCCGGCTTCCCCACCGACCGCGGCTGGGACGAGGACCTCCACGACCTCGACCCGGGCGCCAACGGCAAGAGCTCCGTCCGCGAGGGCGGCTTCCTCCACGAGGCCGCGCACTTCGACGCCGGCTTCTTCGGCATCTCCCCCCGCGAGGCCCTCGCCATGGACCCCCAGCAGCGGCTGCTGCTGGAGACCGCCTGGGAGGCCGTCGAGCGGGCCGGCCTGGACTCCGAGCGCCTCAAGGGCACCCGCACCGGCGTGTTCGTCGGCGCCACCGCCCTCGACTACGGCCCGCGGATGCACGAGGCGCCCGAGAGCGTCGAGGGCCACCTGCTCACCGGCACCACCTCCAGCGTGATGTCCGGCCGCATCGCCTACCAGCTGGGCCTCGTCGGCCCCGCCGTCACCGTCGACACCGCCTGCTCCTCCTCGCTCGTCGCCCTCCACATGGCCGTGCGCTCGCTGCGCTCGGGCGAGTCGACGCTCGCCATCGCCGGTGGCGCGACCGTGATGTCCTCGCCGGGCATGTTCGTGGAGTTCTCCCGCCAGCGCGGCCTCGCCGCGAACGGCCGCTCCAAGTCCTTCGCCGAGGCCGCCGACGGCACCTCCTGGGCCGAGGGCGTGGGCCTGCTCCTCGTCGAGCGGCTCTCCGACGCCCGGAAGAACGGCCACAAGGTCCTCGCCGTCATCCGGGGCACCGCCATCAACCAGGACGGCGCCTCCAACGGCCTCACCGCCCCCAACGGCCCCTCGCAGCAGCGCGTCATCCGCCAGGCCCTGGCCGACGCCCGGCTCACCCCCGCCGACGTCGACGCCGTCGAGGCGCACGGCACCGGCACCAAGCTCGGCGACCCCATCGAGGCCGAGGCGCTGCTCGCCACCTACGGCAGCGCCGACCGCGAGGCACCGCTGTACCTGGGCTCGCTGAAGTCCAACATCGGCCACGCCCAGGCGGCCGCCGGCGTCGGCGGCCTGATCAAGATGGTGGAGGCCATCCGGCACGGAGTGCTCCCCCGGACCCTCCACGTCGATACGCCCACCAGCCACGTCGACTGGACCGCCGGGGCCGTGGAGCTGCTCACCGAGCAGCGCGAGTGGCCCGACGCGGGCCGGGCGCGCCGCGCCGCGATCTCCTCCTTCGGCATCAGCGGCACCAACGCCCACGTCGTCATCGAGCAGGCCGACGAGGCGCCCCGCGCCCTCGGCGCCGGCGACCTCACCGTCCGCGCCCCCTGGGTGCTCACCGCCCGCGACGAGGCCGCCCTGCGCGAGCAGGCCGGCCGGCTGCGGGAGCTGGTCGCCGACACCGGCGCCCACCCCGCCGACGTCGGCTTCTCGCTGGCCACCGCCCGTACCGCCTTCGAGCGGCGGGCCGTGGTGACCGGCCGGACGAACGAGGAGTTCCTCGCCGGGCTGGGCGCGCTCGCCCAGGGCGTGGACGCCGGCAACGTGGTGACCGGCAGCGCCGCCCGCGCGGGCCGCACCGCGTTCCTCTTCACCGGACAGGGCGCCCAGCGGGTCGGCATGGGGCGTGAACTCCACGCCGGTCAGCCGGTGTTCGCCGCCGCCTTCGACGCGGTCGCCGCCGAGCTCGACAAGCACCTGGAGCGGCCGCTGGCCGAGCTCGTCTTCGCGGAGGAGGGCGGCGAGGACGCCGCCCTGCTACACGAGACCCGCTACACCCAGCCCGCCCTGTTCGCGATCGAGGTGGCCCTCTTCCGGCTGCTGGAGCACCACGGGGCCACCCCCGACCTGCTCGCCGGTCACTCCATCGGCGAACTCGCCGCCGCCCACGTCGCCGGGGTGCTCTCGCTGGCGGACGCCGCCGAGCTGGTGGCCGCGCGCGGCCGGCTGATGCAGTCCGCCCGCTCCGGCGGCGCGATGATCGCCGTCCAGGCCACCGAGGACGAGGTGCTGCCTCTGCTCGCGGGCCACGAGGACGCCGTGTCCGTCGCCGCCGTCAACGGCCCCGACGCCGTGGTGATCTCCGGTGACGAGACCGTCGCCGAGGCCGTCGCCGCGACCCTGCGCGAGCAGGGCCGCAAGACCCACCGGCTCACCGTCAGCCACGCCTTCCACTCGCCGCACATGGACGACGTGCTGGAGGAGTTCCGCACGGTCGCGGCGGGCCTGACCTTCCACGAGCCCGCGCTGCCGGTCGTCTCCACCGTCACCGGCCGCCCGGCCGAGCCGGGCGAGCTCGCCACGCCCGACTACTGGGTGAACCAGATCCGGGGCGCCGTGCGCTTCGCCGACGCCGTACGGGCGCTGGAGGAGCAGGGCGCCACCGTGTTCGTCGAGCTCGGCCCCGACGCCGTGCTGACGGCACTGGCGCGCAACTCCCTGACCGGGGAGGGCGCGACGGCCGTCGCCCTGCTGCGCAAGGGCCGCCCCGAGGCGGAGACCCTCATCGCCGGGCTCGCCCAGGCGCACGCCGTCGGCGCGTCCCTGGACGCCGCGTCGTTCTTCCCCGGCGGCACGGCCACCGACCTGCCCACGTACGCCTTCCAGCGCGCCCACTACTGGCTCGCGGCCCGGCCCGCCGCCGACGCGCGCGGCCTCGGCCTGGACATGGCCGGCCACCCGCTGCTGGCCACCGCCGTCGAACTCGCCGACCGCGAGGACCTGCTGCTCGCCGGCCGCCTCTCGCTCGCCACCCACCCGTGGCTGGCCGACCACGCCATCAGCGGCACCGTGCTCGTCCCCGCCACGGCCTTCATCGAGCTGGCCGTCGCCGCGGGCGACCGGGCCGGCACGGGCCAGGTCGAGGAGCTCACCCTGCGGGCGCCGCTCGTCCTGCCCGAGCGCGGCGCGGTCCGCGTCCAGGTCGCCGTCGCGGCGGCCGAGGCGTCCGGCAGCCGCCCGTTCACCATCCACGCCCGCGCCGAGACGGCTGTTGGCGACGAGCCGCAGCCGTGGACCCTCCACGCCGCCGGCACCCTCGCCCCGGCGCCGACGCCGGCCGCGCCCACCGCCGCGCCGCTCGCCGCGTGGCCGCCGGCGGGCGCGGTCGCCGAGCCGCTGACGGACGTCTACGAGCGGCTGGCCGCCCTCGGCTACGGCTACGGGCCCGTCTTCCAGGGCCTCAAGGCCGTCTGGCGCGCGGGGGACGACGTCTACGCGGAGGTCCGGCTGCCCGAGGGCACCGACCTCGACGGCTTCGCCCTCCACCCGGCGCTCTTCGACGCGGTCCTCCACCCGCTGGTGCTGGACGCCGCCGACCCGTCGGCGCCGGAGCGGATCCGGCTGCCGTTCGCGTGGAACGACATCGCGCTGTACGCGGCCGGGGCGGCGGAGCTGCGGGTGCGGATCTCGCCCGTGGGAACGGACACGGTCGCCATCGAGCTGGCGGACGGGGCGGGTGAGGCCGTCGCCTCGGTCGGCTCCCTGACGCTGCGGCCGGTGGACAAGGCCAAGCTCGCGCCGAAGGCTTCCGGGCCGGACGCGCTGTTCGTGGTGGAGTGGCCGACCGTCGCCGCGGCCGACGGCTCCGGCGTCACCTGGGCGGAGGCGTCCGGGGACGAGCTCCCGGCGGCCGAGGTCGTCGTCGCCCGCCCGGCGGACGTCCGGCACGCGCTGCGCCTCGTGCGGGCGTTCCTGGCGGACGAGCGGCTGGAGGGCTCGCGGCTGGTGTTCGTCACGCGCAACGCGATAGCCGTTGGCGAGGAGGGCGTGGCCGGCCTCGACTCGGCCCCGGTGTGGGGCCTGGTGCGGGCGGCACAGTCGGAGCACCCGGGTCGTTTCGTCCTGGTGGACGCGGACGACGACGCGCTGCTCGCGTCGGCCATCGCCACGGGCGAGCCTCAGCTGGCGCTACGGGGCGGCGAACTGCGGGTGCCGAGGCTGGCACGAGCGGAGGGAGCCCCGGTCCCGCCCCTTCCCGATTCCCGGGGCTCCGCCCCGGACCCCGAGGGCAGCGACCCGGTTGTGGGCAATCGTCCCGCAGGGCGGGACGGGTGGGCACAACCCGACCACCGGCCCGCAGGGGCACTCGACGCCGACGGCACCGTCCTCATCACGGGCGGCACCGGTGGCCTCGGCGCACTGTTCGCTCGCCACTTGGTGGCAGAGCACAACATTCGCCACCTCCTTCTGAGCAGCCGCCGCGGCGCCGCGACCCCCGGCGCCAAGGAGCTCGTCGCCGAGCTCAACGCCCTCGGCGCGGAGGTCACCGTCGCCGCCGCCGACGCGGCCGACCGCGACGCGGTCGCGGCCCTCCTCGCGCAGGTCGACAACACCCACCCGCTGACCGGCGTCATCCACACCGCCGGTGTCCTCGACGACGCGACGATCGCCGCCCTCACCGAGGAGCAGCTCGACACCGTGCTGCGCCCCAAGGTGGACGCCGCCCGGCATCTCCACGAGCTGACGAAGGAGATGGACCTCGCCGCGTTCGTCCTCTTCTCCTCCGTCTCCGGCATCACCGGCACCGCCGGCCAGGCCAACTACGCGGCCGCGAACACCTACCTGGACGCCCTCGCCGCGCACCGCAAGGCCAACGGCCTGTCCGCGACCTCCCTCGCCTGGGGTCTGTGGGACGCCACCCACGGCATGGGCGGCACGCTCGGCGAGGCCGACCTGGCCCGCTGGACGCGGGCCGGCGTCTCGCCGCTCACCCCGGCCATGGGCCTCGCCCTGTTCGACGCGGCCCTCGCGGGCGGCGAGCCCCTGTACGTGCCGGCCGCGCTGAACCTCGCGACGTTCGCGGCCGCGGAGCAGCCCCCCACGATGCTGCGCGGACTCGTCCGTACCCGCGCCCCGCGCCGTACCGCCCGCGCGGCGGCCGGTGCCGGGCAGGGCGGCGGGGACTGGGCGCAGTCGATCGCGGCGCTGCCCGAGGGCGAGCGCGCGGGCGCGGTGACCGAGCTCGTGCGCGGCGTCGTCGCCGCCGTGCTCGGCCACGCGAACGCCACCACCGTCGATCCCGAACGGGCCTTCAAGGAGCTCGGCTTCGACTCCCTCTCCGGCGTGGAGCTGCGCAACCGGCTCAACGCCACCACCGGTCTGCGGCTGCCGACCACCGCCGTCTTCGACCACCCCTCGCCGGCCGCGCTCGCCGCGTTCCTGCTCTCCAAGGTGGCGGAGAGCGGTGGCGGCAAGGCCGTCGTCAAGGCGGTCCGTTCCACCGCCGCCACCGGCGACGACGACCCGATCGCGATCGTCGGCATGGCCTGCCGCTACCCGGGCGGGGTCACCTCGCCCGAGGGCCTGTGGCGCCTGGTGGCCGACGGTGTGGACGCCATCAGCGAGTTCCCCGTCAACCGCGGCTGGGACCTCGACACGCTCTTCGACCCGGACCCGGAGAAGACCGGCAGCTCCTACGTCCGTCACGGCGGCTTCCTCCACGACGCCGACCTGTTCGACCGGGAGTTCTTCGGCATCTCGCCGCGCGAGGCCACCGCGACCGACCCGCAGCACCGGATGCTGCTGGAGACCGCGTGGGAGACCTTCGAGAGCGCCGGCATCGACCCGGCCACCGTGCGCGGTTCCAACACCGGTGTGTTCACCGGCGCCATGTACGAC
This sequence comes from Streptomyces sp. UNOB3_S3, assembly GCF_020740895.1. Classification (GTDB taxonomy): domain Bacteria; phylum Actinomycetota; class Actinomycetes; order Streptomycetales; family Streptomycetaceae; genus Streptomyces. The sequence goes on from NZ_JAILXP010000083.1 coordinate 7,344, forward strand.
GACTACGCGTCCCGGCTGGCCGGCACCCCCGAGGAGTTCGAGGGCTTCCTGCTCGCGGGCAACCTCTCCAGCGTCGTCTCGGGCCGGCTGTCCTACACGTACGGGCTGGAGGGCCCGGCCGTGACCGTGGACACCGCCTGCTCGTCCTCGCTGGTCGCCCTGCACCTGGCGGCGAACGCGCTGCGCTCGGGCGAGTGCGACCTGGCGCTGGCGGGCGGTGTGACCGTGATGGCCGGACCGCACGTCTTCGTCGAGTTCAGCCGGCAGCGCGGGCTCTCGCCCGACGGCCGTTGCAAGTCCTTCTCCGCCGACGCCGACGGCACCGGCTGGGCCGAGGGCGTGGGTCTGCTGCTCGTCGAGCGGCTCTCCGACGCCGAGCGCAACGGGCACCAGGTGCTCGCGGTGCTGCGCGGTTCCGCCGTCAACCAGGACGGCGCGTCCAACGGCCTGACCGCCCCCAACGGCCCGGCCCAGGAGCGCGTCATCCGCCAGGCGCTGGCCAACGCCGGTCTCCAGCCGTCCGACGTGGACGCGGTGGAGGCCCACGGCACCGGTACGACCCTGGGCGACCCCATCGAGGCACAGGCCCTGCTCGCCACCTACGGCCAGGACCGCCCCGAGGACCGCCCGCTCTACCTCGGCTCGCTGAAGTCCAACATCGGCCACTCGCAGGCCGCGGCGGGCGTCGGCGGCATCATCAAGATGATCCAGGCGATGGAGCACGGCACGCTGCCGCGCACCCTCCACGCCGGCGAGCGCTCCCCGCACGTCGACTGGGAGGCCGGTGCCATCGAGCTGCTCACCGAGGAGCGGGCGTGGCCCGACGCGGGCCGTCCGCGCCGCGCGGCGGTCTCCTCCTTCGGCATCAGCGGCACCAACGCCCACGTCATCATCGAGCGGCCCGCCACCGCCGAGGAGACGGCGACGGAGCGCCCGGCCGACGGCGGCCCCCTGCCGTGGCTGGTCTCCGGCCGCAGCGAGGAGGCCGTGCGGGCCCAGGCCGAGCGGCTGCGCGCCCACGCCGTCGCCCACCCCGAACTGGCGCCCGCCGACATCGGCTGGTCCCTGGCCACCACCCGTGCCCTCCACGAGCACCGGGCGGCCGTCATCGGCACCGACCGGGACGAACTCCTCGCCGGGCTGGAAGCGTTGGCCAACGGCGAGTCCTTCCCCGCCGTCGTCCGGGCCACCGGCGGCCGGCGCGGGAAGACCGCGTTCCTCTTCACCGGGCAGGGCTCCCAGCGCCTGGGCATGGGCCGTGAGCTCTACGCCTCCTCGCCGGTCTTCGCCGCCGCCCTGGACGAGGCCTGCGCCCACCTCGACACCGAACTGCCGCGCCCGCTGAAGGACGTGCTGTTCGCCGCCGAGGGCTCCCCGGACGCGGCCCTGCTGAACATGACGGTCTTCACGCAGGCGGCACTGTTCGCCGTGGAGACCGCCCTGTTCCGGCTCGCCGCGCACCACGGGCTGACCCCCGACTACCTCCTCGGCCACTCCATCGGCGAGGTCACCGCGGCCCACCTGGCCGGGGTGCTCGACCTCGCGGACGCCTGCCACCTCGTCGCCGAGCGCGGCCGGCTGATGCAGGCCGCCCGCGACGGCGGCGCGATGGCCGCGATCCAGGCCACGGAGGAGGACGTCCTCGCGACCCTCGACGCCCACGGCACCGGCGAGCGCGTGGCGATCGCCGGCGTCAACGGCCCCACCTCCACCGTGATCTCCGGGGACGAGGACGCCGTCGAGGAGCTGGTGGCCCTCTGGCGCGAACGCGGCGCCAAGACCAAGCGGCTGTCCGTCAGCCACGCCTTCCACTCCCCGCACATGGCGGACGTGCTGGACGAGTTCCGGGCCGTCGCGGCCGGGCTCACCTTCCACGCCCCGCGCATCCCGGTCGTCTCCAACGTCACCGGCACCCTCGCCACCACCGAGGAGCTGACCTCCCCCGACTACTGGGCCCGCCACATCCGCCAGGCCGTCCGCTTCCTGGACGGCGTGCGGTACCTGGAGGAGCAGGGCGTCACCGACTGGCTGGAGCTCGGCCCGGACGGGGTGCTCACCGCCCTCGTCCAGGAGAGCCTGACCGGCGAGGCCGCCTCGCTCACCCCGGCGCTGCGCCGGGGCCGCCCCGAGGACCGTACGGCCGCGGCCGCGTTCGCCCAGCTCATCGCGCGGGGCGTGCGCACCGACTGGCCGGCCGTCTTCCCCGGCGCCCGGCGGGTCGCGCTGCCCACCTACGCCTTCCGCCACCAGCGGTACTGGCTCGACGCCCCGGCCTCGGCCGGCGGCGGCGCGGCCGGGCTGGGCCTGGGCGCGGCGGACCACCCGCTGCTGGGTGCCGCCGTCCAGCTCGCCGAGCGCGACGAGTACGTCTTCACCGGCCGGGTCTCCCGCACCACCCACCCCTGGCTGGCCGACCACGCCGTCCTGGGCTCGGTGCTGCTGCCCGGCACGGGGCTGCTGGAGCTGGCGCTGCGCGCCGGCGAGCAGGCGGGCAGCGACTCGCTGGAGGAACTGACCCTGGCCGCGCCGCTGGTGCTGCCCGAGCGCGGCGCCGTCCAGCTCCAGCTGGCCGTCGGCGCGGCCGACGGGCAGGGCCTGCGGACCGTCGAGATCCACTCTCGGCCCGACGACGGCGACGCCGACCGCTCCTGGACCCTCCACGCCTCCGGCACCCTCACCACCGGCCGGGCCGCCCCGGCCGACCTGGTGGTCTGGCCGCCGGCCGGAACCACGGAGGTGCCGCTCGACGGCGTCTACGACCGGCTCGCCGACCAGGGCTACGGCTACGGCCCGGCCTTCCAGGGCCTGCGCCGCGTCTGGCAGGGCGAGAACGAGCTGTACGCCGAGGTGGCCCTGGCGGAGGAACTGCGCGCCGACGCCGGCGCGTTCGCCCTCCACCCGGCGCTGCTGGACGCCGCGCTGCACACGCTGCTGCCCGGCGTGGCCACGGCGGACGGCCCCTCGTGGCTGCCGTTCTCCTGGTCCGGCGCGACCGTCCACGCGACGGGCGCCACGGTGCTGCAGGTGCGCCTCTCGCTGGAGTCCCCGGAGCCCACCACGCTCCTGGCCGCCCTGACCGTCGCCGACGGCGCGGGCCAGCCCGTGGCGACGGTCGAGTCCCTGACCCTCCGCCCCCTCTCGAAGGAAGCCCTCCGCGCGGCGGGCAACGCGGCACAGGACGGCCTCCTCAAGGTCACCTGGACACCCGTTGTGGGCAATCGTCCCGCAGGGCGGGACGGGTGGGCACAACTCCACGACGGCGCCGCACCGCTCACGACCGGCACCACGACGTACCCGGACCTCGCCGCCCTCATCGCGGCGCTGGACGAGGGCACGACGGCCCCCGCCGTCGTCCTCGCCCCTGTCACGGGTGGCGGCGACGGCGACACCGCCGAGCAGGCCCACACCGCCCTCCAGGCCATCCTGGAACTGACCCGCACGTGGCTGGCGGACGACCGCCTCTCCGAGTCGAGGCTCGTCGTCATCACGAACAACGCCGTCGCCGCCGGCGAGGAGGACGTCACCAACCTCCCCCACGCCGGCGTCTGGGGCCTCCTCCGCTCCGCGCAGACGGAGAACCCGGGCCGGATCGGCATCGTCGACGCCGACGGCACCGCGACCGGGGAGCAGCTGGCGGCCGCCGTCGCCACCGCCGAGCCCCAGCTCGCGATCCGCGGCGAGGCCGTCCTCGTCCCGCGCCTGGCCCGTGCCGAAGGCGCGAAGGAGGAGGCGGGCCCCGCCGGGTACCACGGCACCACCCTCGTCACCGGCGCCACCGGCGCCCTCGGCGGCATCCTCGCCCGTCACCTGGTCACCCAGCACGGCGCACGCCACCTGCTGCTGCTCAGCCGGCGCGGCGCCGACGCCCCCGGGGCGGCCGAGCTGCGCGAGGAGCTGACCGAGCTGGGCGCCACCGTGACGCTCGCCGCCGTCGACGTCGTCGACCGCGCCGCGCTCGCGGACGTGATCGCGGGCATCCCGGCCGAGCACCCGCTCACGGCCGTGGTGCACACGGCGGGCGTGCTGGAGGACGGTGTCATCGCCCAGATGACGCCCGAGCAGCTGACCACGGTCCTGCGCCCGAAGATCGACGCGGCCTGGAACCTCCACGAGCTCACCAAGGACCTGCCGGACCTCTCCGCGTTCGTCCTCTACTCCTCCGTCGCCGGTCTCCTCGGCACGGCCGGCCAGTCCAACTACGCGGCGGGCAACACCTTCCTGGACGCCCTCGCCGAGCACCGCAGGGCCAACGGCTTGCCCGGCACGTCCCTCGCCTGGGGCCTGTGGGCGGACACCAGCTCCATCGCCGGGCATCTGGCGGAGGCGGACCTGCGCCGCCTGGCCCGCTCCGGGCTGCTGCCGCTGAACGCCAAGGAGGCCATGGAGCTGTACGACGCGGCGCCCGCCACCGGTGAGGCCGTCCTGGCGGTCACCCGGCTGGACACGGCCGCGCTGCGGCGCGGCGAGCCGCCGGTGCTGCTGAGCGGCATGGTGCGGACGCCCGCCAGGCGCGCGGCGGCCGCCCCGGGCGGCGGCGCGGACGCCGGGCCGTCGCTCACCGAGCGGCTGGCGGCCCTGTCGCCGCTGGAGCGGGGCCGGGTCCTGACCGACCTCGTCCGGGCGCAGGTGGCGCAGGTGCTGGGCCACTCCGACGCGAGCGGCGTCACCGCCGACCGGGCCTTCTCGGACCTGGGCTTCGACTCGCTGACCGCCGTGGAGCTGCGCAACCTCCTCAACAAGGCCACCGGCCTGCGGCTGCCGACGACCCTGGTCTTCGACCACCCGAGCCCGGCCGCGCTCGCCGCCCACCTCCAGGACCAGCTGGTCGTGGAGGAGGTCTCGCCGGCCGAACCCGTGCTGGCGGGGCTGGACGGCCTGCGGTCGGCGATCGAGTCGGCGGCGGCCACGGGCGAGGACGACCGCGCCCGGATCACCGCCCGGCTGCGGGAGCTGCTGGAGGCCGCGGAGGCGGCCGGCGCCGCACCCGCGGCGGAGGAGGACGACAACGCCGACCTCGACGCGGCCAGCGACGAGGAGCTCTTCGCCCTGTTCGACGGTCTCGAATGACCGGCCCGCACCCCACCCGGCCATCACCAGTAGTTGCCGAACGTACTCACCAGGAGCTGAACACACGTGGCTGACGAGGTAAAACTCCGCGAATACCTCAAGCGGGCCATCGCCGACGCCCGGGACGCCCGCAAGCGGCTGCGCGAGGTGGAGAGCAAGGACCAGGAGCCCATCGCCATCGTGGGCATGGCCTGCCGCTACCCGGGCGGGGTGACCTCGCCCGAGGACCTGTGGAAGCTGGTCGAGGACGGTGTCGACGCCGTCTCCGAGTTCCCCGCCAACCGCGGCTGGGACGTGGACGGCCTCTACGACCCGGACCCGGAGCAGGTCGGCAAGTCCTACTCCCGCGAGGGCGGCTTCCTCCACGACGCCGACCTCTTCGACCCGGCGTTCTTCGGGATGTCGCCGCGCGAGGCGCTCGCCGCCGACCCCCAGCAGCGGCTGCTGCTGGAGACCGCGTGGGAGACCTTCGAGCGGGCCGGCATCGACCCGGCCACCCTCAAGGGCAGCCGCACCGGTGTCTTCACCGGCGTGATGTACAACGACTACGGCTCCCGGCCGAACCTCCCCCCGGAGGGCTTCGAGGGCTATCTGTTCAGCGGCAGCGCGGGCTCCATCGCCTCCGGGCGGCTCGCCTACAGCTACGGGCTGGAAGGCCCGGCCGTGACCGTCGACACCGCCTGCTCGTCCTCGCTGGTGACCCTCCACCTGGCGGCGGGCGCGCTGCGGCGCGGCGAGTGCGACCTGGCGCTCGCGGGCGGCGCGACCGTGATGTCCACGCCGGTGGCGTTCATCGAGTTCTCCCGGCTGCGCGGCCTGGCCGCCGACGGCCGCTGCAAGTCCTTCGCGGCGGCCGCCGACGGCACCGGCTGGGCCGAGGGCGTGGGCCTGCTGCTCGTCGAGCGGCTCTCCGACGCCCGGAAGAACGGCCACCACGTGCTGGCCGTGCTGCGCGGCTCGGCCGTCAACCAGGACGGCGCGTCCAACGGCCTGACCGCCCCCAACGGCCCGGCCCAGGAGCGCGTCATCCGCCAGGCGCTGGCCAGCGCGGGCCTGAAGCCGTCGGACGTCGACGCCGTCGAGGCGCACGGCACCGGTACGACGCTGGGCGACCCCATCGAGGCGCAGGCGCTGCTGGCCACCTACGGCCAGGACCGGCCCGGGGACCGGCCGCTGTACCTGGGTTCGCTGAAGTCCAACATCGGCCACGCGCAGGCGGCGGCCGGTGTGGGCGGTGTCATCAAGATGGTGCAGGCCATCGAGCACGGGCTGCTGCCCCGCACCCTCCACCTCGGCGAGCGCTCCCCGCACGTCGACTGGGAGGCGGGCGCCATCGAGCTCCTCACCGAGGAGCGCAAGTGGCCCGAGACGGACCGGCCGCGCCGGGCCGCCGTCTCCTCGTTCGGCTTCGGCGGCACCAACGCCCACGTCATCATCGAGCAGGCGACGCCCGAGCAGGCGGCCGAGGACGGCGAGCAGGGCGAGGGCACGGCCCCGGCCGCGACGGCCCCCGAGGCGCCCGTCGTGACGACCGAACTGCCCGCCGTCCCCTGGCCGGTGTCCGGCCACACGCCCGACGCGCTGCGCGCGCAGGCCCGCCGGCTCCTGGACCGCGTCGAGGCGAACCCCGACGCGTCCCCCACGGACATCGCCTTCTCGCTGGCCACGGGCCGTTCGGCGCTGGAGCACCGTGCGGTGGTCACCGGCACCGGCCGCGCGGAGCTCGTCGCCTCCCTGCGTTCCCTGGCCGAGGGCGAGCCCGGCGCGGGCGTCGTCTCCGGGGTGCGCGGCGGCGGCCGGACGGGCTTCCTCTTCACCGGCCAGGGCGCCCAGCGCGCCGGCATGGGCCAGGAGCTGTACACGGCGTTCCCGGCCTTCGCCGGGGCCTTCGACGCGGTGGCCGCCGAGCTGGACCCGCTGCTGGGCAAGCCGCTCCGTGAGGTGATCGCCTCCGGTGCCGGCCTGGACGACACCGGCTGGACCCAGCCCGCGCTGTTCGCCGTCGAGGTCGCCCTCTACCGGCTCGTCGAATCGTGGGGCGTACGGCCCGACTTCCTCGCCGGGCACTCCATCGGCGAGCTGACGGCCGCCCACGTGGCCGGGGTGCTCTCGCTGGCGGACGCGGCGAAGCTCGTCGCGGCGCGGGCGAAGCTGATGCAGGCGCTCCCCGGCGGCGGCGCGATGATCGCCGTGCAGGCCGCCGAGGAGGAGGTGCTGCCGCTGCTGACGGGCCTGGAGGACCGGCTCGCGATCGCGGCGGTCAACGGCCCGGACGCCGTGGTGGTCTCCGGCGACGCGGACGCGGCCGAGGAGGTCGCGGCACGGCTGAAGGAGCAGGGCCGCAAGACCAAGCGGCTCACCGTCAGCCACGCCTTCCACTCCCCGCACATGGACGGGATGCTGGAGGAGTTCCGGGCGGTCGCGGCGGGCCTGACCTACCGCGCGCCGGAGATCCTCGTCGTCTCCACCCTCACCGGCCAGATCGCCGGCGGCGACGACCTGCGCACCCCGGACTACTGGGTGCGGCAGGTGCGCGGTGCCGTCCGCTTCGTGGACGCCGTCCGCGTACTGGAGGCCGAGGGCGTCACCACGCTGCTGGAGCTGGGCCCCGACCCGGTGCTGACGGCCATGGCCGCCGGCGCCGTCACGGACGCCGTCGCCGCCGTGCCCGCGCTGCGCGCCGGCCGCCCGGAGGCGGTCACCGCCCTCGCCGCGCTCGGTCAGCTGCACGCCCGGGGCACGGCCGTGGACTGGGCCGCCGTGTTCGCCGGCACCGGCGCGCGCCGGGTGGACCTGCCTACGTACGCCTTCCAGCACCAGCGGTTCTGGCTGGAGCAGCTGCCCACCGCCACCGACCCGTTCGGCGTGGCCGCGGGCACCGACGGCAAGCAGCACCCGGTGCTCGGCTCGCCGATCACCGTGGCCGGCGCCAACCAGCTGCTGTTCGCCAGCCGGCTGTCGCTGAAGACCCACCCCTGGCTCGCCGACCACGTCGTGCTCGGCTCGCCCGTGCTGCCGGCGTCCGCGCTCGTCGAACTGGCCGTCCACGCCGGTGACATGATCGGCTACCCGGTCGTCGACGAGCTCAACCTGATGGTGCCGCTGGTGCTGCCCGAGGACGGCACCCTCCAGCTCCAGGTGCGCGCGGGCACCCACGACGACTCCGAGCGCCGCTGCCTGTGCCTGTACTCGCGGCCGGACTCCCCCGACGCGCCCTGGACCATGCACGTCGAGGGCTACTACCTGCCGGAGACCGCCGAGCCCGCCGCGCGACCGGAGGGCAAGGGCAGGACCATCGAGTTCCAGCTCCCGGAGGAGCTCCACGAGGAGGCGGGCCGCTACGGTCTCCACCCCGTCCTGCTGAACGCGGCCGTCCCGGTCCGCGCCGCCGACCCCGTGGGCGGCACCATCCCGGTGCCCGCCGACTGGTACGGCATCCGGCTCCACGCCACGGGCGCCACGGCCGTCAAGGCGACGGTGACCGAGCTCGACGCGAACAGCGTCGCGCTGGAGCTGACCGACATGGCGGGCGAGCCGGTCGCCACCGTCGAGTCGATCGTCTTCCGCGACGTGCCCAACGGGCAGTTCACCCCGCACGTCGACAGCACCGGCCGGGACTCCCTGCTGCGCGTCGACTGGGTCCCGGCCCGGCTCGCCCCGGCGGAGGAGACCCCCCTGTGGGGCGCGCTCGGCGACACGTCCGAGGACCTGGCGGCCCAGCGCTTCCTCGACCCGGCCCAGGTCGCCATGGCGATCGAGTCGGGCACGCCGGTCGATGCGGTCGTAGCCCCCCTCCCGCCGCAGTCCGGCGGTGCCGGACTGCCCGCGACCGTCCACGCGGAGACGGCCCGCACCCTCGAACTCCTCCAGCGCTGGCTGGCGGAGGACCGCCTCGCGGCCACCCCCCTGGTGATCCTCACCGAGGGCGGTGCGTCCACCGCCACCGGCGAGGACATCACCGACCTCAGCGCGGCCGCCCTGTGGGGACTCGTCCGCACCGCCCAGTCCGAGGCCCCCGACCGCCTCGTGGTCGTCGACACCGACGGCAGCCACACCCCCGGGCTGCTGGCCGGGATCGTCGCCTCCGGCGAGCCGCAGGCCGCCGTGCGCGGCGGCAAGGTGCTCCTGCCGAGGCTCCAGCGCCTGCTCGCGCCGGAGTTCAAGCCGAAGCGCCCGGAGTGGCGGACCGACGGCACCGTGCTGATCACCGGCACCGGCGCCCTGGGCGCGGTGTTCGCCCGCCACCTGGTGGCCGAGCACGGCGTCTCGCGGGTGCTGCTCGCGAGCCGGAGCGGGGCCGCCACCGAGGGGCTGGCCGAGGTCGTCACCGACCTCCAGTCGCTGGGCGCCGAGGTCACCGTCGCCGCCTGCGACGTCGCCGACCGCGAGGCGCTCGCCGCGCTGCTGGCGACGGTCCCCGCCGAGCACCCGCTGACCGGTGTCGTGCACACCGCGGGCGTCCTCGACAACGGCCTGCTGCCCACCCTCACCCCCGAGCGGCTCTCGGCCGTCCTCCGCCCCAAGGCGGACGCGGCCTGGCACCTCCACGAGCTGACGAAGGAGATGGACCTCGCCGCGTTCGTGCTGTTCTCCTCGGCCGTCGGCGTCCTCGGCGGCCCGGGCCAGGCCAACTACGCGGCCGCCAACGCCTTCCTGGACGCCCTCGCCGAGCACCGCAGGGCCAACGGGCTGCCCGGCACGTCCCTCGCCTGGGGCCTGTGGTCGGTGCCCGGCGGCATCAACAAGGACCTGGACGAGGCCGACCTCAACCGGTTCGCCCGCGACGGCTTCCGGCCCATCGCCCGCCCCGAGGGCCACTCGCTGTTCGACCGGGCCCTCGCCCACGACAGCGCGGCCCTGGTCGGCACCCCCGTCGGCGCTGCGGCCGTACGCGCCCAGGAGCACGTCCCCGCGCTGCTGCGCGCCCTCGTGAGCACCGCGGCGCCCCGGCGCACCGCGCAGTCGCAGACCGAGCAGACCGAGTCGCTGGCCGACCGGCTGGCGGAGCTCGCCGCCCCCGAGCGGGAGGCGGTCGTGCTGGACCTGGTGCGCACCGCCGTCGCGGCCGTGCTGGGCCACGCGGACCCTCAGGGCATCGAGCCCGAACGGGCCTTCTCGGAGCTGGGCTTCGACTCGCTGACGGCCGTGGAGCTGCGCAACCGGCTCACGGTGGCCGCCGGCACCCGGCTGCCCGCGACGCTGGTCTTCGACCACCCCACCTCCGCCGCGCTCACCGCGTTCCTGCTCCGCCAGCTCGTCCCGGACGGCGCCGAGGCGCCGCACCCGGTGCTGGCGGGGCTGGACAGGCTGGAGGCGCTGCTGCCCGGCATGGCCGCCGACGACCCGGCCCGCGCCTCCGTCTCCGTACGCCTCCAGACACTGCTCGCCAAGCTCAACGAGTCCACGGCGGCGGTCGCGGAGGAGGACGTCACGGACCAGCTGGAGTCGGCCTCGGCCGAGGACATCTTCAGCTTCATCGACAACGAGCTCGGCCGCTCCTCCGGCTGAGGGCGCTCACCGACTTCCGTATCTCCAGGAGAGATTCAGCATGACCAATCAACCCTCCAACGAAGAGAAGCTGGTCGAGTACCTCAAATGGGTGACGGCCGATCTGAAGAAGGCGCGGGCGCGCCTGGCCGAGCTGGAGGCGGGCACCCAGGAGCCCGTCGCCATCGTCGGCATGGCCTGCCGGTTCCCCGGCGGGGTGCGTTCGCCGGAGGACCTGTGGCGGATGGTCGAGGGCGGCGTGGACGGCATCTCGCCGTTCCCCGCCGACCGCGGCTGGGACCTGGAGCGGCTCTACGACCCGGACCCGGCCACCCCCGGCACCTCCTACACCCGTGAGGGCGGCTTCCTCGACGACGCGGCCCAGTTCGACGCGGGCTTCTTCGGGATCTCCCCGCGCGAGGCGCAGGCGATGGACCCCCAGCAGCGGGTGCTGCTGGAGACCGCGTGGGAGACCTTCGAGCAGGCCGGCATCGACCCGGCCGGGCTGCGCGGCAGCCAGGTCGGCGTCTTCGCGGGCGTCATCGAGCAGAGCTACCTCGGGCTCGACGGGCCCGAGGAGTTCGAGGGCTATCTGCTGACCAGCAAGCTCAACTCCGTGGCCTCCGGCCGGATCGCCTACTCCTTCGGCTTCGAGGGCCCGGCGCTGTCCGTGGACACGGCCTGCTCGTCCTCGCTGGTCGCCCTCCACCTGGCCGTCCAGTCGGTGCGGCAGGGCGAGTCGACGCTGGCGCTGGCCGGCGGCTCGACGATCACGGCGACGCCGGGCGGGTTCGTCGACTTCTCCCGGCAGAGCGGCCTCGCCCCCGACGGCCGCATCAAGTCCTTCGCGGCGGCCGCCGACGGCACCTCGTGGTCCGAGGGCGTCGGCCTGGTGCTCGTCGAGAAGCTGTCGGACGCGCGGAAGAACGGGCACAAGGTCCTCGCGGTGATCCGCGGCTCCGCCGTCAACCAGGACGGCGCGTCCAACGGCCTGACCGCGCCCAACGGCCCCTCCCAGGAGCGCGTCATCCGGCAGGCGCTCGCCAACGCCCGGCTGACCACGGCCGACGTCGACGTCGTCGAGGCGCACGGCACCGGCACCCGGCTCGGCGACCCCATCGAGGCGCAGGCCCTCCTCGCCACCTACGGCCAGGACCGGCCCGAGGACCGGCCGCTGTACCTGGGTTCGCTGAAGTCCAACATCGGCCACACCGTGGCCGCGGCGGGCGTCGGCGGCGTCATCAAGATGATCCAGGCGATGGAGCACGGCACGCTGCCCCGGACCCTCCACGTCGACACGCCCACCCCGATGGTCGACTGGGAGTCGGGCGCCGTCGAGCTGCTCACCGAGGCGCGTCCGTGGCCCGAGGCCGGCCGGCCGCGCCGGGCCGCCGTCTCCGCCTTCGGCGTCAGCGGCACCAACGCCCACCTGATCCTGGAGCAGGCCCCCGCCGAGGAGCCCGCCGAAGCCCCGGCGAAGCCGGTCGTCCAGCCCGTCCTGCCGTGGCTGCTGTCCGCGAAGAGTGCCGAGGCGCTGCGCGAGCAGGCCCGCCGGCTGCTGGCCGCCTCCCCCTCGAACTCGCCGCTCGACGTGGCGTATTCGCTGGCCACCACCCGCTCCGCGCTGGAGCAGCGGGCCGTCGTCACCGGCGCCGACGCGGACGAGCTGCGGGCGGGCCTGACCGCCCTGGCCGAGGGCGAGCAGAGCCCGGCCGTCGTGCTCGGCGCGCGCGGCAAGGGCAGGACCGGTGTGCTCTTCACCGGCCAGGGCGCCCAGCACCCCGGCATGGGCCAGGAGCTGTACACGGCGTACCCGGTCTTCGCCGAGGCCTTCGACGCGGTGGCCGCCGTCCTGGACCCGCTGCTGGAGCGGCCGGTCCGCGACGTGATCGCCTCCGGCGACGGCCTGGACGACACCGGTTGCACCCAGCCCGCGCTGTTCGCCGTCGAGGTCGCCCTCTACCGGCTCGTCGAGTCCTGGGGCCTGCGCCCCGACTACCTCGCCGGGCACTCCATCGGTGAGATCGCCGCCGCCCACGTGGCCGGGGTGCTCTCCCTGGAGGACGCGGCCGAGCTGGTCGCCGCGCGCGGCCGGCTGATGCAGGAACTGCCCGCCGGCGGCGCGATGATCGCCGTCCAGGCGACCGAGGACGAGGTGCTGCCGCTGCTCACGGGCCGCGAGGACGAGGTCGCGATCGCGGCCGTCAACGGCCCCTCCGCCGTCGTCATCGCCGGTGACGAGGGCGCCGCCGAGGAGATCGCGGCGCGGCTGAAGGAGCAGGGCCGCAAGACCAAGCGGCTCACCGTCAGCCACGCCTTCCACTCCCCGCACATGCAGCCCATGCTGCCGGCCTTCCGCAAGGTCGCCGAGGGCCTCACCTACCACCCGCCCACGATCCCGGTCGTCTCCGGCCTCACGGGCACCCTCGCCACCGCCGAGGAACTGACCTCCCCCGACTACTGGGTGCGCCACGTCCGCGAGGCCGTGCGGTTCGCGGACGCCGTCCGCGCCCTCGCCGACCACGGCGTGACCACGTTCGTGGAGGCCGGCCCCGGCGGCGTGCTGACCGCGCTCGTCCAGGACACGGTCGAGCCCGGCGCGGCGGTGGCGCTGCTGCGCCGCGGCCGCCCCGAGCCCGCCGCCCTCGTCGAGGGCCTCGGCCGGCTGCACAACCACGGGACGCCCGTGGACTGGCGGGCCTTCTTCGAGGGCACCGGCGCCCGCCGGGTGGACCTGCCCACGTACGCCTTCCAGCACCAGCGCTTCTGGGTGGAGTCGGCGGCGCGTCCCGCCGACGCCGCCGGGCTCGGCCTGGCCGTCGCCGGGCACCCGCTGCTGGGCGCGGCGCTGCCCGTCGCGGGCGCCGACGAGGCCCTGTTCGCCGGCCGGATCTCGCTGCGCACCCACGGCTGGCTCGGCGAGCACCGCGTGCTGGGCACGGCCGTGGTGCCGTCGGCCGCCCTGGCCGAACTGGCGGTCCGCGCCGGCGACGAACTGGGCGCGAGCGTCCTGGCGGACTTCACCCTGGACGCCCCGCCGGCCGTGCCGGACAAGGGCGACCTCCAGCTCCAGGCCCACGTCGGCCCCGCCGACACGGAGGGCCGCCGGACCGTCACCGTCCACGCCCGCCCCGACGGCCTCGACGTGCCGTGGACCCGCCACGCCCACGGCACGCTGACCCCCGCCGACACCGGCGAGTCCTTCGAGCTCACCACCTGGCCGCCCCAGGGCGCCGACGAGCTCGCGCCCGAGGAGGCGTACGAGCGGCTGGCCGCCGCCGGGCTGACGTACGGCCCCGCCTTCCGGGGCCTGACCGCCGCCTGGCGGCAGGGCGAGGAGACCTTCGCCGAGATCCGGCTGCCCGAGGGCACCGATCTCGACGGCTTCGCCCTCCACCCGGCGCTCCTCGACGCGGCCCTCCACGCGGCCGCCCCCGCCGGCGCCCTCGCGGACCGCTGGCAGGGCCTGCGGCTGTACGCCACGGGCGCCACCGCCCTGCGGGTGCGGATCACGCCCGTCGCCGACGGCGCCCTCTCGCTCCGGCTGGCGGACCTCTCCGGCCGTCCCGTCGCCTCCGTCGAGTCGCTGCGCACCCGCCCGGTGACGGCCGCCGCCATCACCGGCGCGCTGGCCCGCCCGCACGACGCGCTGTTCCGCATGGACTGGACGCCGGTCGCCCTCCCCGCGCGGGAGACCACCCCGGCGTACGCGGTCCTGGACCCCGACGGGTTCGCCGACGTGGCAGCCGTCGCGACAGCGGTCGCGGCCGGTACGCGCTACGACACCGTGCTGCTGCCCCTGACCGCCGAGCCCACGGACGACGTCCCGGCGAGCGTCCACGCCACGGCGCTGCGCGTACTGGGCCTGGTCCAGGAGTGGCTGGCCGACGAGCGGCTGACGGAGACCCCGCTGACGGTCGTCACGTCCGGCGCGATGGCGACGACGGCCGACGAGGACGTCACCGACCTGGCGGCCGCCACGGTCTGGGGCCTCCTGCGCTCGGCCCAGTCCGAACACGCGGGCCGCTTCGTACTACTGGATACGGACGCACCGGGCGCGGACCCCGCGTTCCTGGCCTCTGCCGCCACGACGGGCGAGCCGCAGCTGGCGCTGCGGGGAACCGAACTCCGCGTGCCGCGCCTGGCCCGCGTTGCGGGCACCCCGGTTGTGGGCAATCGTCCCGCAGGGCGATGGGGGCACCTCCCGGCGGTAGCCGGGGGAGGG
>NZ_JAILXP010000084.1 GCF_020740895.1 Streptomyces sp. UNOB3_S3
CTCCCCCGAGCGTGCCCCGCACGGCGCCGCCGCCGGGGCCGCGCGCCACGGCCGCGCCCTGCCCGGCCACGCGCCCGGGCACACGTCCAAGCGCGTGCCCACGAGGTGGCCCCGGAACGTGCCCGGCCGCGACGAGGCCACGCGCATGCTGGCCGACCTGGACGTCAGTCCCCTGCGGGGCGAGGGCTACGACCGCCGCTACTTCGGCGCGACCTGCTGGGTACGGCACGGCCTGGACCAGTGCACGACGCGCGAGGTCGCCCTGAAGCTCTACTCCGTCGTGCCGGCCACGCTCCAGGGCAAGTGCCGGGTCGTCGGCGGCCAGTGGCACAGCGAGTACGACAACAGGACGCTGGCCGACCCGGTGCACGTCGACGTCGACCACGTCGTGTCGCTGCGCAACGCCTGGGGGTCGGGGGCGCGCGAGTGGTCACCGGAGAAGCGCCTCGAGTTCGCCAACGACCTGACGGCGTCCCCGGAGCTGATCGTGGTGTCCACGTGGGGCAACCGCCGCAAGGGCGACAAGTCCCCGGACCAGTGGCTGCCGCAGGACCCCATCGGGCAGTGCCTCTACAGCCAGGCGTGGATCGGGGTGAAGGACTACTACGGGCTGAGCGTCACCCGGGGCGAGAAGGACAAGCTGCGGCAGGTCCTGGACGCCTGCCCCGCCCAGACCCCCACGGACGGCCCCGGCCGCCCGAACCGTCCGAACCGCCCGGACCATCAGCCCCAGGGAGACCACCAGCCTCAGGGGGACCGGCAGCCCCAGGGGGACCGGAAGGACCCCCCTGACCGGCAGGACCACCAGAACCGGCCCGACCGGCCCGACCGCCAGAAGGACCACGGCGGGCAGGACCGGGACGACCGGAACGACCGGAACGACCGGGACGACCGCTGACGAAGTCCTGTACGTCGTCTGCGGGTACGTCGTGGCTGGTCGCGCCCACGCGGCGGTAGCCGCATATCGACACTGCCCCGCGCCCCTTACGGGGCGCTAGAGCGCGGCCCGGCTGCCGGTGCTGACCGGCGCGGTCGCGGTCGCCGCCCGTCGCGCGGCGTCGGCGACCTGGTCGGCGGTCAGCACATAGCCCGTCTCCGCGTCCGTCGTGGAGCGGGCGAAGACCACCCCGTACACCTTGCCGGAGGGGGTCAGCAGCGGTCCGCCCGAGTTGCCGGGGCGGATCGTGGAGCGGACGGAGAAGACCTCGCGCGTGGTGATGCCGTCGCCGTAGATGTCCTGGCCCTTGGCCCGGACCTGGTTGGCGACGATCGCCGCGCGCAGGTCGAGCCCGCCGTTCTCGGGGAAGCCCGCGACGACGGCCGTGTCGCCGCGCTTGGCGCTCTTGTCGAAGGGCAGCACGGGCGCGTTCAGGCCGGGGACGTCCAGGACGGCCACGTCCGTGTCCGGGTCGAAGAGGACGACCTTCGCGTTGTACACGCGCCCGACGCCGCCGACCTTCACGGTCGGGTCGCTGACGCCGGCCACCACATGGGCGTTGGTCATCACGTGCTCGTGGGAGAAGACGAATCCGCTGCCCTCCTGGCCGCGCCGTCCGTCGCCGCCGACGTTCGCCACGCCCTCGACCTTGACGACGCTGCGCCGCGCGGCCCGGGCCGCGTCCGCGGTCACCATGTCCCCGGTGGGCTTCGGGACGCTGGTGGCGGGCTCGCTCTCGAAGGGGTTGAACACCTGCGGGAACCCGGCCCCCGCCAGGGCGTCGGTCGTCCGGCTGAACCAGGTGGGCGCCTGCTCGGGCATCGCCTTGTGCACCGCGCCCAGCAGCTTGGACTCCTTGATCTCCCGGGTGAGGGAGGCGGAGTTCGCCGAGACGAGCACGCTCGCGGCCACCCAGCCGACCAGCAGCACGGCCAGTGAGGCGGCGGCCGCGCCGGCTATGCCGTCGAGGCCGCGCACCGGCGCCCACGTCAGCCGGGACCGCAGCCGCCAGGCGAACCGGCCCGCGACGGCGTGGCCGATCACGGCCGGGATCAGCACGACCAGGACGGCGGCGACGGCCGCCAGGGACGTACCGGGCTCGAAGGGCTCCAGGGCGTAGGGCAGCGCCCAGACGCCCAGCACCGCGCCGCCGAGGAACCCGGCGAACAGCACGACGCTCGCCACCAGTCCCCTGCGGTAGCCGGAGACGGCATAGGCGAGGACGAGCAGCAACAGCAGCACATCGATCAGGTTCAACGCGAAGCCCTTTCCTTCACACGCGTCCCCCGACCGCGCCCACCTGCGTGGACTTAGGAAAACGCCGCCACGGCGGGTGGCGGTTCCCATTCATGGCGAATTCATGGCGTACGCCACGTAGCCGCCCACCGGGGGCTACGCCCCCCGGACCCCCGGTCCTCGAACGCCGGACGGGCTGATTTCAGCCCGTCCGGCGTTCGAGGACGAAGGGGGCTGGGGCGCAGCCCCAGGAAACGGTGAAAGGGCGGGACCGGGGCCCCCTCCACGCGTCAGACGCGGACGGGCTCCCGCTCCCCGTCCGGGTCGGGCGAACCGGCTCCTTCGGAAGGCGCGAGCGCCTTCCGAAGGCCCTCGCCCTCCACGTCCACGTTCGGCAGCACCTTCGCCAGCCACCCCGGCAGCCACCAGGCCGTCTTGCCCAGCAGCGCGAGGACCGCCGGCACGATCGCCATCCGCACCACGAACGCGTCGAAGAAGACCGCGATCGCCAGGCCGAAGCCGATCATCTTGATCATCTGCTCGGACGAGCCGATGAAGCCCGCGAAGACGCTGATCATGATGACGGCCGCCGCCGTGACGACCCGCGCGCCGTGGCGGAAGCCGGTCACGATGGCCTCGCCCGGGCGCTCGCCGTGGACGTAGGCCTCGCGCATCCGGGTCACGAGGAAGACCTCGTAGTCCATGGCCAGACCGAAGACGACACCCACCATGAAGATCGGCATCATGCTCATGATCGGGCCGGTCTCCTCGACCCCGAAGAGGGAGCCCAGCCAGCCCCACTGGAAGACCGCGACGACGGCGCCGAGCGCGGCGACCACCGACAGCAGGAAGCCCAGCGCGGCCTTCAGCGGCACCAGCACGGACCGGAAGACGACCATCAGCAGCAGGAAGGCCAGGCCGACGACGAGCGCCAGGTACGGCAGCAGGGCGTCGTTGAGCTTCTGCGAGACGTCGATGTTCATCGCCGTCCCGCCGGTGACCAGGATCTTCGCGCCGGTGTCGGAGGCCAGCGCGTCCCGCTCGGCGCGGATCGTGTGGACCAGGTCCTCGGTCTGCTTGCCGGTGGGCTTGGACTTGGGGATGACCAGCAGGGTGGCCGTGTCCCCGGCCTGGTTGAACTGCGCGGGGGTCACCATGGCGACGTTGTCCAGCTTCGCCAGGGTGTCGTGGGTCTTCTGCGCCGCGGCCTTGGGGTCCTTGGCGTCCTTGAGGTCCACGATGTTCAGCAGCGGGCCGTTGAAGCCGGGGCCGAAGCCCTCGGTCAGCAGGTCGTAGGCCTTGCGCTGGGTGGTGTTCTTGGAGGCGGCGCCGTCGTCGGGCAGGCCGAGCTCCAGCGAGGCGGCGGGCACGGCGATCGCGCCCAGGCCGATCACACCGGCGGCGAGCACCAGCACCGGGCGGCGCAGCACGACGCGGGCCCAGCGGGTGCCCATGTTCGGCTTGTCGCCGGCGGCCGCGGCGGGGCCACCCTTGCGGATCTTGCGGGGCAGCACCTGCTTGCCCGCGAAGCCCAGCAGCGCGGGGATGAGCGACAGGGCGATGAGGACGGCGATGGTGACCGTGCCGGCCGCCGCCATGCCCATCTTCGTCAGCATCGGGATGTTGACGACCATGAGGCCGGCCAGCGCGATGACGACGGTGAGGCCGGCGAAGACCACGGCGGAACCGGCGGTGCCGACGGCACGGCCCGCGGCCTCCTCGCGCTCACGGCCCTCGGCGAGCTCCGCGCGGTAGCGGGAGACGATGAAGAGGGCGTAGTCGATGCCGACCGCGAGGCCGATCATCATGGCGAGCGTCGAGGTGTTGGCGGAGAGGTCCAGCACGGGCGCCAGGGCGGCGATCGAGGAGACGCCGATGCCCACGCCGATGATGGCGGTCAGCAGCGGCAGGCCGGCCGCGACCAGCGAGCCGAAGGTGATCACCAGGACGACCGCCGACACCGCGATGCCGATGATCTCCGAGCCGCCCTCGGGCATCTGCTGGAGGACGCTGCCGCCGACCTCGACGGTCAGTCCGGCGTCGCGGCCGTGCTGGGCGGCGTCCTTGAGCTCGGTGCGGGTGTCCTCGGTCAGGTCCATGGACTTGACCTTGTACGCGGCGGAGGCGTACCCGATGTTCTGGTCCTTGTTGACGGCCTGGCCCTGGAACGGGTCGACCGTCATGGCCACCTGCGGGCCGCGCTTGATCTCGGCGACGACCTTCTCGACGGCCGCCTTGTTCTTGGGATCGGTGAGCTTCTGGCCCGCCGGGGCCTTGAAGACGACGCGGGCGGAGGCGTTCTGCTCGGTATTACCGGGGAAACGCTTCTCCAGGAGGTCGAAGGCCTGCTGGGCCTCCGTGCCGGGTATGGAGAAGTCGTTGTTGGTGGACTTGGACGCCGTGGCGGCGCCCGCCCCGGCCAGCACCAGCAGCAGCACCCATATGAGGGCGAAGTACCAGCGCCGTCGGAAGGACAGTCTTCCGAGTCTGTAGAGGAACGTGGCCACGAGTGTGGTGCTCCCGTCGGTTCGGTGATGCGGTGAACTGGATGTGGGACCAGCCCGACGGGAGCGGTACGTCAGGTGGGGCCTCAGTGGGGGTGTAAGTGGGGGGTGGTCACACGCCGAGAGCGGGGATGATCACGGCGTCGACGTACTGGGTGAGGAACTCGGCGTCCGGGGCCCGGTCCTCGATGAACGCGCGGGCCAGAAAGCCGCCGATCATCATGTGCGCGACGAACGGGATGGCGGGGTTGTCCGCCGCCAGTTCACCGCGCCCGACCGCGCGCCGGAGCATCTCGTCCAGCCAGACCATCTCGGGCTCGACGAGCACCTCGCGCAGCGCCCGGTGGAGTTCCGGGTTGGCGTGCACGGCGTGCCCGAGCCCGCGGAGCAGGGCGGTGTCCTTCTCCATCTGCTCGGCATCGGCCTGGCACACCATGGCACGGAGGTCACCGCGCACCGAACCGGTGTCGATGCCCTCCAGGCTGCCGGGCTTGTTGTGCCGCAGGGCCTTGGCGACCAGCTCCGGCTTGCCCCTCCACTGGCGGTAGAGGGTCGCCTTGCTGGAGTGCGTCCGGGCGGCGACGGCGTCCATCGTCAGGGCGTCGTAGCCGACCTCGCGCAGGATCGCGAGCACCGCCTCGTAGAGCTCGGCCTCGCGTTCGGGGGTCAGCCTGGTGCGGCGGACCGCCGGCTTGGGTGGTTCCGTCGTCATACCGCATCGTCCTTTCCCCCCGTCGCCGTACGAAACGGTTTCGTACCGTACGAGCGTACGTCCGACCGTCATCGAAACGACATCGTTTCGATCGTGTTCTCCGTCACGAACCGAGTTGCCGGGGCCTCTGTCGGCCGAAACCATTGATGCGTGAGCGACGCACGCGCGGCCGCCGGGCCGCAGACGAGCACGACACCCGCAGCTGCGCCGCGTGGGCGGAGAAGCGAACAATGAACACAGCGAGCGATGCCTACATCCGCTTCCCGCACGTACACGGCGAGCTGCTCTGCTTCGTGGCGGAGGACGACCTCTGGCTGGCCCCGCTGGGGCCGCCGGGGGCCGCCGCCGGGCGGGCCTGGCGGCTGACCGTGGACCGTACCCGGGCCGGACACCCCCGCTTCTCCCCCGACGGGCGCCACATCGCCTTCACCAACTGGCGCAGCCTGGATCCCGAGGTCCATCTCGTGGACATCGAGGGCGGGCCCGCCCGCCGGCTGAGCTACTGGGGCAGCACCGACACCCGGGTCTGCGGCTGGGCGCCCTCCGACCGGAACGGCGGCTACGACATCCTCGCCGTCTCCTCGCACGGCCAGCCGTTCTCGTACTTCTCCTGGGCCTACCGGCTGCCCACCGACGGCGGACCCGGGCTGCGGCTGCCCTGGGGGCCGGTGTCCGACATCGCGATGGGCGAGGTCGACGGCGAGCACCGCACCCTGCTGCTGGCCGGGAAGCCGCCGCACGAGCCCGCGTCCTGGAAGCGCTACCGGGGCGGGGCGACGGGCCGGCTGTGGCTCCACGGCACCCGGCTGGTGCCGGACATCGGGGGCCATCTGGACTCGGTGATGTTCGTCGACGGCCGGATCGCCTTCCTCTCCGACCACGAAGGCATCGGAAACCTCTACTCCTGCCGGCCCGACGGTTCGGATCTGCGCAGACACACCGACCACGCCGACTTCTACGCCCGCCACGCCGCCACCGACGGCTCCCGCGTCGTCTACCAGTGCGCGGGCGAGGTGTGGCTGGTGGAGGACTTCTCCCCGGGCGCCGCCCCGCGCCGGCTGGACCTGCGGCTCGGCGGGCCGCGCGCCGGGCGGCGCGCGTACCAGGTGCAGGCCGCCCAGAACGTCAGCTCGCTGGCCGTGGACAGCACCGGCCGGGCCAGCGCGGTCGGGGTGCGCGGCAGCCTGTACTGGCTGACCCACCGCGACGGCCCGGCCCGCACCATCGCCGACACCCCGGGCGTACGGGTGCGGCTGCCGGAGATGCTGGGCTCCACCGGCCGTATCGCCTACGCGACGGACGCGGAGGGCGAGGACGCCATCGAGATCGCCCAGTTGCCGCGCGCCTCCGGGCCCTCCGAGCCGCGCCGGCTGGCCGCCGGCCTGCTGGGCCGGGTGCACGAGCTGCTGTCCTCGCCCGACGGCGGCCGGCTGGCCGTCGCCTCGCACGACGGGCGGCTGCTGCTGGTGGACGCCTCGGCCGAGGGGACGGGCGAGGTCACGGAGCTGATCCGGTCCGCCAACGGGCCCGTGCGCGACCTCGCCTTCTCCCCCGACTCGTCCTGGCTGACCTGGTCCCACCCGGGGGTCGGTCGCTCGCTGCGGCAGATCAAGATCGCCCGGCTCTCCGACCGGCTGATCGTCGACGTCACCAACGGCCGCTTCGAGGACGAGCAGCCCGTCTTCACCCGTGACGGCCGCTATCTCGCCTTCCTCTCCTGGCGCGGCTTCGACCCGGTGTACGACGTCCACACCGGCGATCTCTCCTTCCCTCTGGGCTGCCGCCCCTACCTCGTCCCGCTGTCGTCGGCCACGCCCTCGCCGTTCGCGCTGTCCGCGGAGGGCCGGCCGGCGGGCGGCGGGCTCGACCTGGACGACACCGGGGACCACGAGGGCGCGCTGGTGGTGGAGGTGGAGGGGCTGGAGAACCGGGTGACGCCGTTCCCGGTGGCCGCCTCGAAGTACTCCTCGCTCCACCCCGTCGCCGGCGGCGGCCTGGTGTGGCTGCGCTGGCCCATCTCCGGCGCCCTCGGCGAGACCTTCGCCAGCCCCACGGACATCTCCGGCAAGCCCACGCTGGAACACTTCGACCTGGTCAAGGCCAAGCGCACCGAACTCACCTCCTCCCTCGACTGGTACGCGGTCAGCGGCGACGGCACCCGGCTCGTCGTCAACGACGACGGCGACCTGCGCGTCGTCCCCGCCACCGACACCCCCGACCCCGACTCGACCGTCTTCATCGACATGCGGCGCATCCTCCACGAGGCCGACCCGCCCGCCGAGTGGCGGCAGGCCTTCGCCGAGGCGGGCCGGATCATCCGCGCCTACTTCTGGGAACCGGGCATGTGCGGCATCGACTGGGACGCGGTGCTGGAGCAGTACCGTCCGCTCGTCGAACGCGTCGCCTCCCCCGACGAGTTCGCCGATCTGCTCCGCGAGGTCCTCGGCGAGCTGGGCACCTCCCACGCCTATGTCACCCCCGCCCGCCGCAACGAGGGCCCGCCCCACTACCAGCGCGCCATCGGCCTGCTCGGCACCAACTTCACCCATCAGAAGGACGGCTCGTGGGCCGTGCGGCGCGTCCTGCCCGGCGACTCCTCCGACTCCAAGGCCCGCTCCCCGCTGGCCGGTTCGGGCATCCGCGAGGGCTGGGCGCTCACCCATGTCGACGGCCGCCCCGTCGACCCGGTAGCCGGCCCGTTCCCGCTGCTCGCGGCGGCGGGCGGGACGACCGTCGAGCTCACCTTCCGCCCGCCCGAACCGGACGGGCACCCGCGCCGGGTCGCGATCGTCCCGCTCGTCGACGAACGGCCCCTGCGCTACCAGGACTGGGTGACCAAGCGCCGCGCGGTCGTCCACGAGCTCAGCGGCGGCAAGTGCGGCTACCTCCACATCCCCGACATGGGCGGCTCCGGCTGGGCCCAGTTCAACCGCGACGTGCGGATGGAGATGTCCCGGCCCGCCCTGATCGTGGACGTGCGCGGCAACGCGGGCGGCAACATCAGCGAGCTGGTGGTGGAGAAGCTCACCCGCACCATCGTCGGCTGGGACCTCACCCGCGACGCCCAGCCCGTCTCGTACGCCTCCAACGCCCCGCGCGGGCCCGTCGTCGCCATCGCCGACGAGATGACCTCCTCCGACGGCGACATGATCACCGCCGCGTTCAGGCTCCAGGGCATCGGCCCGGTCGTCGGCCTGCGCACCTGGGGCGGCGTCGTCGGCATGACCGGCCGCCACCGGCTCGGCGACGGCACGTCCATCACCGTGCCGATGAACGCCGCCTGGTTCGACGCCTACGGCTGGGGCGTGGAGAACCACGGCGTCGAACCCGACATCGAGGTCGACCGCACCCCGCTGGACTGGGCCGAGGGCCGCCACAAGCAGCTGGACGACGCGGTACGGGTGGCGCTGGACCTGCTGGAACAGCACGGCGCGGCGAACCCGCCCGACTACTCGGGCGTACCGGACCTGCGCCGGCCGAAGCTGCCGCCGCGCGGGTGAGGCGTATGTGTGAGGGGCGCGCCCTGCTGCTGGGCGCGCCCCTCACACGTGCTCGGGCTACAGGCGGTCGTCGAACTCGTCCTGAATGTCGTCCAGGGACTGCTGCTGGCCCTGCTGCTGGCCCTTCTGCTGCTGCTGTTGCTTCTGCTGGCCCTTGACCTTGTCCTGCGCCTGCTGGCCCTTCTGCTGCGCCTGCTGCTTGGCCTGCTGGGCCTTCTCGCGGGCCTGCTGGGCCTTGCCCTGCATCTCGTCCTTGATGCCCATGCGTACTCACTCCTAGGGGGTGATCGGGGAAGTGGGCCGCGACCAGCCTCACACGCCCCCGCACCCCCCGCATGTCGATCAGTGACGCTCCGTGCGCGCCTTCGTGTCCGCCTCTCCGCCCGCGCCGACCAGCCCGAACCGCACCCCGTCCAGCCGGGGTTCGGCCCGGCGCATCTCACGCGGGCCGCCCAGCGCGACCAGCGCCGGGAGCGCGGCGCGCAGCGGCTGCAGCGCGCGGAGCCAGCCCTGCCCGTAGACGTGCGCCGAGCGCCGCTCGATACCGGTCGCCAGCCGGTCGACGGCCGGCCCCAGCGGATAGGTGCGATTGGCCGGCCACGGCAGCCGCTGCCGCAACTCCCGCATCACGTCGGACTCGTCGGCCCCGCGCACCATGTCGGTGTCGGTCCAGCTCAGATAGGCCACGCCGACGCGTACGCCCTTGTGGGCGACCTCGGCGCGCAGGCTGTGCGCGTACGCCTCGACGCCCGCCTTCGACGCGCAGTACGCGCTCATCATGGGCGCCGGGGTGATCGCGGCGAGGGAGGCGATCTGGAGCAGATAGCCGCGGCTCTCGGCGAGGACGGGCAGGAAGGCGTGGCCGGTGACGGCGCTGCCGATGAGATTGACCTCGATCACCCGCCGCCAGTCGGCGAGGTCGGAGCCGGCCAGCGGGCCGCCGGCGGCGACACCGGCGTTGGCGACGACGACGTCCACCTTGCCGAAGCGCGCCTTGACCTCCGCCGCCACGCCCGCCATGGCCTCGTGGTCGGTGACGTCCGCGTACCAGTGGGCGGCGTCGCCGGGCAGCGACCGGGCGACCCCACGCAGCGCGTCCGGCTCCAGCCCCACCAGCGCCACGTCCGCGCCGCGCGCCGACAGCGCGTGGGCCAGCGCCTCCCCCACGCCGCGCGCGGCGCCGGTGACGACGGCGACCTGCCCGCGCAGGCTCGTCCGGGGCCTCATCGCGCGGCTCCGGCTCCGGCTCCGGAGACGCTCGCCGGACGCCTGCCGGGCGCCCTCAGCAGCTGGTACTCGGCGAGGTCCACCCGCCGGGTGACCTTGCGGAACTCCGCCGTGCTGCCCGGCCAGACCGTGGTGTTCCGCCCCTGGGCGTCGAGGTACCAGCTGCGGCAGCCGGTATTCCACACCGTGCGCTCCATACGGCGCTGGATACCGCGGTTCCAGGCGCGGACGGCGGAGGGGCGGGCGTCCAGGGCGGCCCGGCCGCCGATGGTGTCGAGCTGGCGCACGAAGTCGGCCAGGTAGTTCAGCTGGGCCTCGATGATGAGGATCATCGAGTTGTTGCCCAGGCCGGTGTTGGGGCCTATGACGAAGAGGAAGTTGGGGAACCCGGCGGCACTGGCGCCGCGCAGGGCCGCCATGCCGTCCTTCCGCCACTCCTCCGCGAGGGTGGTGCCGTTGGCGCCGGTGACGCGGTCGGCGATCGGCATGTCGGTGGTGTGGAAGCCGGTGCCGAAGACGATGACGTCGGCCTCGGTCTCCGTGCCGTCGGCGGCCACGAGCGTGGAGCCGCGCACCTCGGCGAGGCCGGAGGCGACGACGTCGACATTGGGGCGGGCGAGCGCGGGGTAGTAGTCGTCGGACAGCAGGATGCGTTTGCAGCCGATGCGGTAGTCGGGCGTCAGCTTGGCGCGCAGGGCGGGGTCCTTGACGGCTCTGCGCAGATGGGCGGCGGTGACACGCTCCATGAGCCCCAGCCGTTCGGGCCACTTGGTGAACAGTCCGACCTGCATCTCCCGTACGCCCCACAGCGTGCCGCGCCGCAGCAGGCCCGTGGCCGGGACCTTCGCGTGCAGCCAGCGCTCGGGGGCGGTGATCCGGCGGTCGAAGCGCGGCAGCACCCAGGGCGGGGTGCGCTGGAAGAGGGTGAGCCGGGCGGCCTCGGGCTGGATCGCGGGCACGATCTGGGCGGCCGAGGCGCCGGTGCCCACGACGGCGACGCGCTTGCCGCGCAGCTCGGCGTCGTGATCCCAGCGGGCGGAGTGGAAGACGGGCCCGGGGAAGTCCGCCAGCCCGGGGACGTCCGGGATCCGGGGGTCGGAGAGCGGGCCGGTGGCGGAGACGACCACGTCGGCCGTCCAGTCCTCCCCGGTGGTGCTGATCTCCCAGAGCAGCCGCTCGGTGTCCCAGCGCATGGCCCGCACCTCGGAGCCGAAGCGCAGATGGGGGCGGAGCCCGAAGGTGTCCGTGATCCGCTCCAGATAGGCCCGGATGTGCGACTGGCCCGAGAAGCTGCGCGGCCAGTCGGGGTTGGGGGCGAAGGAGAAGGAGTACAGGTGCGAGGGAACGTCGCAGGCGCAACCGGGATAGGTGTTGTCCCGCCAGGTGCCGCCGACGGAGTCCGCCCGCTCCAGGACGACGAAGTCGGTGACGCCCTCGCGGCGCAGCCGCACGGCCGCGCCCAGCCCGCCGAACCCCGACCCGATCACCGCCACGCGCACGTGACGTACGCGCTGTGCGCGCTGTTCGTGCTCGACCATGCCGCCGCCTCCCGGCCCACAGAAGCACCCGCCCGACCGCGCCAGCGCTCACTGGCACGGTCGGAGCGTAGGGCAGGGACGGGCCACGGCGATAGGGGCCGGGGGCAAGGAAGTTACCGGCGGTCGCGCGTACGCTTCCCGCGTGGCGAACGACGGGAAGCGCGAGTACCGGACGGCCGAACTGGCCGCCGAGGCCGGCATCACGGTGCGCACCCTGCGCTTCTACCGCGAGCGCGGCCTCCTCCCGGCGCCGCGCCGCGAGGGCCGCATCGCCTGGTACGGCGAGCGCCACCTGGCCCGGCTGCGCACGGTCGCCGCACTGCTGGACCGGGGCCACACGCTCGGCGGCATCGCCGAGCTGATCGCCGCCTTCGAGGGCGGGCGCGACGTGGCCGAACTCCTGGGCACCCCCTGGTCCGAGGAGACCTCGGTCCGGCTGACCCCGGAGGAACTCGCCGACCACTTCGCGGGCGAGGTCACCCCGGAGAACCTCGCCGCCGCCCTCGACATCGGCTATCTCGCCGTGGACGGCGAGGAGATCGTCCACATCAGCAGCCGCCTCCTGGACGCCGCCACGTCCCTGGTCCGCGCGGGCATCCCCCTCTCCGCCGTCCTCACCGCGGCCCGCGAGGTCCGCGCCCACGCGGACGCGCTGGCGGCGATGTTCGCGCACCTGGTGCGCGAACACGCCGATCCGGCGGTGGTGGACGGCGAGTTGACGCGCCTGCGGCCGCTGGCGCGGACGATCGTGGACGCGGAGTTCTCGTTGGCGGTGGACCGACGGTTGCGCGGCGCGGGCGCGCGGGACGTTCCGGACGCCGGGGGAGAGACCACGTGCGCCCCGCCCAAACGTCACTAACAGCCGAACAGTTGGGGATGGCGGCACTAAAGTCCCTGTTGTGACGCGACGAGCCGTTTTGGCTCAACGCGGCCCTTTCCTAGGGGTCGGCTCGCTGCGTTCGAGGCCCCAGCCAGGAGCCTCGGACGCGGGCCACACCATGCCGTGTCCGGGGTTCCTTCATGGGGCCTCGCCGTCGGCGGGCCTCTCCTGCGAAGGAAAGGCGCCGGGTATGCCGCGTCATAGGAAGCCGAAGCCGTCGATCGACTGGGGGCAGGGGAAGCGGTGGGTGAAAGCAGTTACACCGTGGGTGGAACTGCTTGTCACCGTCACGACGCTCATCTTGCTCATGATCGGCAAGGGATGACCGGCGAGGCCTACCACCAATAGGCCCCGTACGATCGTCTTTCGGCTCGCCCGTCGCGGGGCCAGTCCCCGTGGCGGGCGTTCCTGTTTCCTCTGGCAGGAGACAGGAGCCGCCGCCGACCGGCGGGGCCTATAGCCACTAGGCCCCGAACGGACACCGTGCTTCGCCTCCTGTATACCAGCCCACCCCCGGGCGCGCACGGCACTCCGCCCCGGACTACCCCTTCGGGACGGGCGGGAGCTCGGCGTGGTGGACCGTGTAGCCGCCCTTGGTGACCGGGGCGTAGGGGGCGGAGGACATACAGGTGCCGACGTCGGAGGAGACCGGCTCCTTCGCGCCCTTGTCGCCGTCGCGCAGGACGTTCACCGCCGCCCAGGAGAAGCCCACCCGGTCCTTGGACTTGTGGCCCGCCTTCTCCTTGCCGCCGTCCAGGACGCTGAAGCCGAGGCGCTTGCCCACCCACTCCTGCGGGCCGTCCGGGCTGACCTTGGTCATCACCGCCGTGAGGGACGCGACGCCCGGACCGGTGACGAGGCAGTCGACCTTGCCCTCGGCGGTCATGGTCCTGCCGAGCGCCGCGACGTAGTGGGAGACCTTCACCGTCCCCTCGGCGTCGGTGGGCAGCCCGGTGGGGAGCCCGGCCAGCGGCCGGCTGTAGGGCTTGGCGTGGGCGTCGAAGGTGAAGGAGCGGACGTCCTTGTCCTTCCAGAACGGGAGCTCGAACTCCGCCGACCCGGTCACGCTCGCGCGCTTCGGCGCGGTGTCGGACGCCGCCGTCGCGTTGCCGACGGTGGCGCCGGTGAGCGTGACCGTGGCCGCCAACGCGACGCCCAGCACGGCGAGTCTGCGCGAGGAGGGGCGGACGGACGATACGGATGCCATGGCGTTTCTCCCGAGGAGGCCGGTGAAGCTGCGGTTGCTGCCGAACTCATCGTTCAGCAGCGACCGCCGCGGCCCATCCGCCCCCGGGACCGTTCCGCTCCCGTCGCCTCCGCCACGCGGTGATCCGCCCGTCCGCCCGGAGGACTAGCGCGTCTCGTAGACGGCCGTCACCGGCGCATGGTCCGACCAGCGCAGATCGTGGCTCGCGGCCCGCTCGACGGCCGCCTTCACCGCGCGCCCGGCCAGGCCCGGCGTCGCGACCTGGTAGTCGATGCGCCAGCCGGAGTCGTTGTCGAAGGCGCGGCCCCGGTACGACCACCACGAGTACGGGCCGGCCACCCCGGGGTGGAGGGCGCGGACGACGTCCACGTACTCCTCGAAGACCCTGCCGAGCCACTCGCGCTCCTCGGGGAGGAAGCCGGCGCTCTTGCGGTTGGCCTTCCAGTTCTTGAGGTCGGCCTCGGTGTGGGCGATGTTCCAGTCGCCGCAGACCAGCACCTCACGCCCTCCCCCATAGCTGAACGCATGGGAGGTACCCCCATCCGCCGCGCGGGCCTTCAGGCCCACGAGGTACGGCAGGAACTCCGCCATGAAGCGTTCCTTCTCGTCCTGCCGTTCCGTGCCCACCTCGCCCGAGGGCAGGTAGAGGCTGGCCACGGTCACACCGGGAAGATCCATCTCCACATACCGGCCGCTGCCGTCGAACTCCGCCGAGCCGAAGCCGACGCGCACCGCGTCCGGCTCGCGCCGCGAGTAGAGGGAGACGCCCGCGCGGCCCTTGGCCGCGGCCGGGGCGTGGACGACGTGCCAGCCCTCGGGGTCACGGACCTCGTCCGGGAGCTGGTGGGGCTCGGCGCGCACCTCCTGGAGGCAGACGACGTCGGCTTCGGTCTGCGCGAGCCACTCGACGAAGCCCTTCTTGGCGGCGGCGCGCAGTCCGTTCACATTTGCGGTGGTAACGGTGAGCATCCGGGCACGATACCGACTCCCGGAATCCATTGCCGCCCTGCGGTCGCACGCCCGTACCATCGCCACGTGGAGATCGTGCCGGTCGCCTACGACCACCCGGATGCCGTAAAACTCAGTGACCAGGTGCAATTGGAGTACGCCGAGCGGTACGGCGGCGGGGACGACACCCCGCTGGACCCGGCGCACTTCGCCCCGCCGCGTGGCCTGTATCTCATCGCGTACGACCCGGACGGCGAACCGGTCGCCACGGGCGGCTGGCGCGCGATGGAGCGCGACTCCGAGGGCGGCGTGGGGTACGCGGACGGGGACGCCGAGCTGAAGCGGATGTTCGTGATCCCCCGGGCCCGTGGCCTGGGCCTGGCACGGCGCATCCTGGGCCTCCTGGAGGCCGACGCCCGCGAGGCGGGCCGCGCCCGTATGGTCCTGGAGACGGGCGACAAGCAGCCGGAGGCCATGGCCCTCTACCTCTCCAGCGGCTACGACCCGGTACCGGCGGAGCGGAAGTTCGGCTACTACCGCGCGTACGACACGAGCCGCTGCTTCACCAAGCCGTTGCGCCGCCCCCAGGGCCTCCAGGGCCTCCGCCGCTAGTGCTTCCCGTCGGCGATGGCCGCCTCGACCTCCGCGCGGACCCGCTCCGCCGGGTAGCGGCGGACCTCGCCGAAGGGGGCCAGGGCGCGGTCGACCGGGCCCGGGTCGTCCTCGCGGACCTCGGCCATCAGGACCGTGCTGCCCGGCGGCACCTCCGCCGCCAGCATCTCCAGGGCCGCGTTCGACGCGGTGGCCTCGCGGGCGTCGTGGACGCCGCCGATCAGGCCGCCCGCGCCGAAGCCGACCAGGACGCCGAGCGGCCCGCCGAGGATGCCCAGCAGCCCGCCGAGCAGCCCGCCCATGGCGAAGGCGGTGGCCGTGCCGGTGTTGTCGACGGCGTCGGGGAAGTCGAGGGCGCCCTCCGCGCCCCGGGCGATCACGGCGCCCTCGCGCAGGGTGATCTCCTTGTCGGTGTGGGCCCGGCGCAGGGCGTCCAGCGCCTTGTGGCCCTTGGCGGGACCGGAGACGTTCAGGAAGAGGACGTTGTCGTTCACGGCATCCACTCTTCAGCCTGCCGCCGCGCCCCGCACCCCGGCGCCGTCGTCCGGCGGAGCGTCCCGTACCTCCCCTGTGCCCTCCACGTCCCGTATCGCGTCGCCCAGGTCGAGCACCGCCTCCGCTCCCCCGCCCGGCGGGTTGGTGAAGGAGAGCCGGGCGCCCAGCACCCGCGCCTGGCCGACCGCGATCGTCAGCCCCAGGCCGAGGCCGGCCCGCGAGCCCGTGCGGAAGCGCTGCGGGCCGTGGGAGAGCAGCTGCTCGGGAAAGCCGGGGCCCCCGTCGCGTATGCGTATGACGCCGTCGTCGACCTCGGCCACCACCGGCCCCGAGCCGTGCCGGAAGGCGTTCGTGACGAGGTTCGCCAGGATCCGTTCGACGCGGCGCGCGTCGGTCTCGACCAGCCGGTCACGGACCACCCGGACCTCGACGGCCTCCCCCGTCCCGGCCGCCGCCGCCCGCACCGCCCGCCGGGTGAGCTCGCCCAGCGCCCGTACGTCCGTCTCGGCGTGCTCGGCGTCCGTGTCGAGGCGGGCGACCTCCAGGACGTCCTCCATCAGGGTGCGCACCCGGTGCGACCGTTCCCGGACGAGCTCGGCGGGCCGGCCCGGCGGCAGCAGCTCCGCGGCGGCGACCAGGCCCGCGACGGGGGTGCGCAGTTCATGGGCGATGTTGGCGGTGACCTCGCGCTCGGCCTGGAGGCGGGCGGCGAGCGCGTCGGCCATGGTGTTGACGGCGTGGATCAGCCGGGCGAGCTCGTCCTTGCCGCCCCGGGGCCGCAGCCGGGCGGTGAGGTCGCCGTCGGCGATCCGCTCGGCGGTCCGCGCGGAGGCGTTGAGGCGGCGCCCCGCGACCGTCGCCAGGGCCACCCCGACGACCCCGGCGAGGGCGGTGCCGATGCCGCCCGCCAGCCACAGGACCTCGTCGAGCTCCTCCAGATTGCGGATCTGCCGGGTGTAGGGGTGCTTGAGGACGACGACGTCGTCGCCCACGCGCGTCGCGGCCCACAGGGTCGGCTCGGGCCCCGAGCGGTCCAGGTAGGTGGCGCGTCTGCCCCGGTCGACGGCGCGCCGCAGGGGTTCGGGCAGCCGGTGGGGGTTGAGGATCACCCGGGGGCGGTCGAAGCCCGCCGCGTGGTCCTCGGCGGCGGACACGACCCGCTGGTCGAGGGAGTCGCGCGCGGTCTCCAGCTGGTTGAGGGCGGTGCGGTGGTGTACGACGAGGCCGATGAGGACGGAGACGACCGCGGCGGTGGCCGTGATGGCCACCCCGATCTTCGTGCGCAGACCCATCGACTGAAGTCTCCTCGGCTGGGGGCTGGGCTCCGCGCTCAGCGCGACGCCTGCGGGGGAACGTAGAGCCGCAGGTCGCGCAGCTCGTTGTGCTGCCCGGGCGGGAGCCCGTCGACCACGACCACGGCCCGCCCGTAGTAGGCGGAACGATCCTTCCGCACCAGGCCGGCGAAGGTGACCTTCGCCGGGTAGCTCCTGGCGCGGCAGGCCGGCAGGCACCAGCCGCCGGACGCCTCCCCGGTCGCCTCGGCGGCCGGGCCGCCCCAGGAGAGCCAGCGCAGCCCGGTGAGCCGTACGGACTCACCGGCCTCGAAGGACGCGGGACGGCGCAGCGAGGGTTTACCGGGGCCCTCGACCGCGTAGACCGGGCCGGTGAGGGCGGTGGGGGGCTGGGCGGGGCCCGCGTCCTGGAGCCCGCCGGGTTCGGAGCAGCCGCAGAGCAGGACGCCCAGCAGCCCGGCGGCGAGGGCGGTGGCGCGGGGTGTCGCGTGGAACGGTCGTACGGATCGCACAGCTCGCACGGACTTCCTCACGCCGTCGGGACAGGACCGGACTCCCCGGCCCGCCGGGGTGCCACTAGCAGGTCGTACGAGGCTCGCGGGGCCATTCGTGCCAAATGTAACCGGCGTGGCTGGTTCGACGCCCGTGCCCTTGACCGATTCCCGACGGGGACTCATAGGATCTCCGCGCTCAAGTGGTCCAGTCCAGCCAGTCGTCAGCCGACGGCCGGGAGCCGGCCCGTAGCCGGTCGCCGGCCGGCAGGCCGCGGCGCCACGGTGGAGGTCACTCATGCCCATCGCCCGTCGTACGATCCTCGGCGCCCTCGCCGGGACCGCCGCACTCGGCACGGTGGGGGTGCCCTCCGCCGGGGCGGCCCCGGCCGGGGCCGCCGCCTCCGCGCTGGCCCGGCTGCTGCCGCGCCACCATGACCAGGTCATCTTCCGTACCGTGCCCCGCCGGGGCGGCCACGACGCCTTCCGGGTCTCCGGCACGGCGGGCCGGATCACCGTCGAGGGCACCACGGCGGCCGTCCAGCTGACCGGCTTCCACCACTACCTCCGGCGCGTCGCCAACGCCCACGTCTCCTGGCGCGGCGAGCAGACCGCTCTCCTCCCGGCCCGGCTCCCCGCCGTCGGCACCCCGGTCGCCGCCACGGCCAACGTCGCCCACCGGTTCGTGTTCAACGACACCAACGACGGCTACACCGGCCCGTACCACGACTGGGACTACTGGGAGCGCGAGCTCGACGTCCTGGCCCTGCACGGCTTCAACGAGGTCCTCGTCTACGCGGGCGCCGACGCCGTGTACCACCGCACGTTCATCGAACACGGTTACAGCGACGCGGAAGTCCGCGCGTGGGTTCCCGGCCCCGCGCACCAGCCGTGGTGGCTGATGCAGAACATGGCCTCCTTCGGCGGGCCCGCCTCCCACGAACTCCTCGACCGCCGCACCGCCCTGGCGCAGAAGATCGTGCGCCGGCTGCGCGAGCTGGGCATGACCCCGGTGCTGCCCGGCTACTTCGGCACCGTCCCGCCCGGCTACGCCGAGCGCAACAAGGGCGCCCGGACCATTCCGCAGGGCGACTGGGGCGGCTTCGACCGCCCCGACTGGCTCGACCCCCGCACCCCCCACTTCGCCGCCGTCGCCCGCACCTTCTACCGGGTGCAGCAGGAGCTCTACGGGGCGACGGGCATGTACAAGATGGACCTGCTGCACGAGGGCGGCACCCCCGGCGACGTCCCCGTCGGCGCGGCCGCCAAGGCGGTGGAGAAGGCGCTGCGCACCGCCCACCCGGACGCCGTCTGGGCCATCCTCGGCTGGCAGCACAACCCCCGGCGGGAGATCGTCGACGCCGTCGACCGCTCCCGGATGCTCGTCCTCGACGGCATCCCCGACCGCTTCCCGAAGATCACCGACCGTGAGCGGGACTGGGGCGGCACGCCCTACGCCTTCGGCACCATCTGGAACTTCGGCGGCCACACCGCGCTGGGCGCCAACGCCCCCGAATGGGTCTCGCTCTACGAGCGGTGGCGCACCAAGCCGGGCAGCGCCCTGCGCGGCATCGCCGTGATGCCGGAGGCCGCCGACAACGACCCCGCCTCCCTCGCCCTCTTCTCCGACCTGGCCTGGACGACCGGGCCGGTCGACCTGCGGACGTGGTTCGGGCAGTGGGCCGTCACCCGCTACGGGGCCGCCGACGCGGGCGCCGCCCGCGCCTGGGACGCCCTGCGCCGCACCGCCTACGGCACCACCCGCGCCGACAGCTGGAGCGAGCAGGCCGACGGCCTCTTCGGCGCCCGCCCCGACCTCGCGGCCGACCGGGCCGCCAGCTGGTCGCCGAGGCAGCTGCGCTACGACGCCGCCGAGTTCGAGACGGCTCTCCCGGCCCTGCTGTCCGTGGCCCCGGCCCTGCGCGCGAGCTCCGCGTACCGGGCCGACCTCGTGGACGTCGCCCGCCAGTGCGTGTCCAACCGCGGCAGGCTGCTGCTGCCGCGCGTCAAGGCCGCCTACGACGAGGGGGACCGCGACCGCTTCGGCGACCTCACCCGGCAGTGGCTGGACTGGATGGACCTGCTGGAGCAGATCGTCGCCACGGACGACCGCCACCTGCTGGGCCGCTGGCTGGCCGCCGCCCGCGCCTGGGGCTCCTCCGACGCCGAGCGCGACCGCCTCCAGGCCGACGCCCTCTCCCTGCTGACGGTCTGGGGCCCCCGCCCGGCGGCGGACGGCGGCAAGCTCCACGACTACGCGAACCGCGAGTGGGCGGGCCTGGTGGGCGGCCTCTACCGGCTGCGCTGGAAG
Source organism: Streptomyces sp. UNOB3_S3 (assembly GCF_020740895.1). Taxonomy (GTDB): domain Bacteria; phylum Actinomycetota; class Actinomycetes; order Streptomycetales; family Streptomycetaceae; genus Streptomyces. Next base: position 19,891 of record NZ_JAILXP010000084.1, read on the forward strand.
ACGTACTTCACGGAGCTGGAGACGGCCCTGGACGAGGACCGCGACCCGCGTCCCGTCGACTGGTTCACCCTGGAGGACCGCTGGACGCACCAGCCCCCGGAAACCCGCACCCGGCCCACGGGCGACATCGTCCGCATCGCGAGAACGGTGGCGTCACGCCTATAGCCCGTCCGGCGTTTGAGGACCGGGGGTCCGGGGGCGGAGCCCCCGGGAAACTGGGGGCACCTCCCAGCGGTAGCTGGGGGAGAAAGGGCGGGACCGGGGCCCCACCAAACGACGGGGACCCCCACCGGCACCAAGCCGACAGGGGTCCCCAGAACAACCCGCGAGCTACCGCCTCTTAGGCGTGCTCACCGTGCCCTCCCCGCCCGCGAGCTTCCACTCGCGGTGCAGGATGTCGACCGGGATCCGCCGCTCGAACAGCGGCGTGCCGAAGATCTTCAGCTGCGCCTGCAGCGCACCCGTCAGATCGACACCGCCGTACGCGGCCCACTTGCCGCTCGCGGAGGCCGACCCGTTGGACGAGGCGGTCGCCGTGCCCTCCGCCTCGGCCCGCAGGTAGGGGGCGAGGTTGGCGCTGACGCCGACCGCGCCGTAGAGGCCCACGGACGCCTCCGTGCCGAGCGTGGCCTTGACCTTGCCCGCGGCGGACGCCGTGGCCGTGACCGGCGTGGCGTTCATCTGCGAGCTGCTGATGGGCGTCCAGCCCTTGCCCCAGGTGTAGGAGCCGCCGACCTTGAAGTCGCCCTTCAGCTCCTGCTTGACGTCGACGGAGATCTTTCCTTCGGCGTCCACCTGGAGGTAGCAGGTGAGGTCGAGGTTGACGACGACCGGCACCGGGCCGACCTGGATCACCGGGTCGGCGTGGAGCTTGGCGAAGGGCAGCTTGATGGGCTTGTCGGCCGTGGTGGCCACCGCCTGGCCCTTCAGCTCCCACGCGGAGGACCAGTCGCCGGACAGGGCCAGCGACGCGGTGCCCGGGCCGCCGGTGGAACCGACGCCCTTGCCGTTGTAGGAGAAGTCGACCTCGGGGGCGAGCTGGACATAGCCCGCGGCGGACGCCTCGGCCTTGACCGGGGAGCCCGGGGGCGTGGGGATGGACGCGCCGACGTCCAGCCGCAGATTGCCCAGTGGCACCTTGGCGCCCTGCGGCCCCACGTGCACGCCGTCCGGCTTCGCCCAGGAGACCTTCACGCCCGGCAGGAGCGGTACGACCTTCACGGCCGACGGGTCGACCGGGACCGAGCCCTTGGCCTCGGAGTCGCCGAGCAGCGCGTCGAGGGTGGCCGGGGCCGTGTTGACCTCGGTGCCCTTGTCGGTCGTGCCCAGCACCTTGGTCACCTTGGCCAGCAGGCCGGAGGGCGCGCCGGGCGCGGGGGCGCTGGCGATGACGTCGCCGACGGCGACGCTGTTCGCCTCGGCCCCGCCCGGCCGGGCCGGCTGCGCCTGCTGGTCCGAACGGTCGGACTGCGAGGGCTGCGAGGATTCCGGCGACTTGTGGGGCTGGGGCGCGATGCCCTTCGGCTTCTTCGCGGTGCCGCCCTTGGGTCCCGCGATCACGGCCCGGCCGCTGCGCTGGTCGAACGAGGCGACCTTCAGCGCCGACTTGGCCGCCTTGGGCGCCGCGACACCGCCCGCACCGCCACCGGGGCGGGCCACCGCGCTCGGTGCGCCCGCCCCGGCGGGGGCGGCGGCGACCGCGAGCTGCGGCGCGAGGGCGTTCGACGTCGCGGCGACCGGCTCGGCGTCCGAGCCCTTGGCCGCCGAGGAGGAGCTACCCGCCGAACATCCCGTGGAAAATATGGACACAGCGGTCAGAGAAGTTAAAACAGCGGCGTATCTAACAGACTTACGCAAATTCAAGTCCTTGGGAGCGTGAGGTGGGGGCGGCCCGGCGGCGTACACGTCCGGGCTCGCATCACACGGCATCAGGAAGGGCTACGACCGCTGCACGCACCGGAATTACCGGTAAGTAGCGATCCGCAAGATCGTGCCACGGGCCGCGCACCCAGCAGAACCGTTTCCCTACCGCTGGAAACATGATCTGAGTCACATTTTGTTCAACAAGGTTTAATAAGTCGGTCGTTCAATCATCAGAGGTTCAACCGACCTCGATAAGCGACCCTTTGAGGCGCTCCACGCCCACGACCGCACACCCCCGCCGACGGCCGAACAT
>NZ_JAILXP010000085.1 GCF_020740895.1 Streptomyces sp. UNOB3_S3
CCAGTGCCCGGCACACCCCCGTCTTCCAGTCCTCCCCCCGCGGCACGGACGGCCATGCCGGAATGCCCACCGAGGCGGGCTTCACGGCCTCCCAGACGTCCACGTACGGGTGACCCACGACGAGGACGTGGTCGCCCGTCACCTCCGCCGCGATGCGGGACTCCTTCGAGCCCGGTACGAGGTGGTCGACCAGGACGCCGAGGCGGGCGTCCGGGCCGGGGGCGAACCCCCGCACGATCGAGGGGAGGTCGTCGACGCCCTCCAGGTACTCGACGACCACGCCCTCGACGCGCAGGTCGTCGCCCCACACGCGCTCCACGAGCTCCGCGTCGTGCCGGCCCTCGACGTAGATGCGGCTCGCGCGGGCGACCCGGGCGCGGGCGCCGGGGACGGCGATGGAGCCGGAGGCGGTGCGGGCCGGGGCCGCCGGGGGAGCGGCGAGCGGCCGGACGAGGGTGACGACCCGGCCGTCCAGCAGGAACCCGCGCGGCTCCATGGGGAACACCCGGCACTTGCCGAAGCGGTCCTCCAGCGTCACCGTCGGCCCCTGGGCCGTCTTCTCGCAGCGGATCACCGCCCCGCAGAAACCGGTCGTGACCTCCTCGACCACCAGATCCGGCTCGGCCGGGACCTCGGGGACCGAGGCGGACCGCTTCCAGGGCGGGGTGAGGTCAGGGCTGTACCGCTTGCTCCACATGCGGGCCATTGTGGTTCAAGATCCAGACATGCCGAAGCGCTCCGCCAGCGCGTCGCGCTGCGCCCGGACGAACGCCGCGTCCACCACCGCGCCGTGCCCCGGCACGTACACCGCGTCGTCCCCGCCGAGGGTCAGCAGCCGGTCCAGGGCCGCCGGCCAGGCGTGGGGGAGGGCGTCCGGGCCCGCCTGCGGCTCGCCGGACTCCTCGACGACGTCGCCGCAGAAGACGATCTCGCGTTCCCCCGCGACCAGCACGGCCAGGTCGTGCGCCGTGTGCCCCGGGCCGATGTTGGCGAGCAGCACCCGCCGTCCGCCGCCCAGGTCGACGGTGAGCTCCCCGGACACCGGGTGGTGGGGGAGGACGAGGAGGTCCACGGCCTCGGCCGCGGTATCGGGGTCCATGCCGTGCCGGACCGCGTCGTGCCGCAGCTCCTCGCGTTCCCGCGCCATCAGCTCGGCGGCGCCCACCGCCGCGTACACCTGGACTCCGGAGAAGGCGGCCGTGCCCAGGACGTGGTCGAAGTGGGGGTGGGTGAGTGCGATGTGCGTCACGGGGAGCCCGAACAGCTCCTGCGCCTCGCGGCGGATCTCCACCCCTTCGTGGAGCGACGAGCCCGTGTCGACGACGAGCACGCCGTCCGTTCCCGCGATCGCCCCGACGGTCGCGTCCCAGCCCGGCAACCTGCGGCGTACCACCCCCGGAGCGAGCCGTTCCCAGTGCGTCCCGCCGGTGGGCGCGGCGCCGGAATCCCCTTGCGTCTGCATACCGTGACGCTAGCGGCAGAGCGGTACGGTTGCCTGTCCGGCGGCAGGCCGGAAAGGGCGCCGGGAGCACGTCCGCGGGCTCGCGGCGAGGACGGCCCTTGCCCTGGCCGTGGGGCCCGGCCGTACACTGGCTGGAGGGATCTGGCACTCGTGACCATTGAGTGCCAGGGGTGAAGACCCTGTGAGACCCGGTAAGAAACCGTAGGACCCGTACGGTCGTACGACGGCTGGACCACTGGACTGGAGGTGCGCGCGAGATGCTGAGCGAACGCAGGCTCGAGGTATTGCGCGCGATCGTCCAGGACTATGTCGGCACCGAGGAGCCCGTCGGCTCCAAGGCGCTCACCGAGCGGCACAAGCTGGGAGTCTCCCCGGCCACCGTGCGCAACGACATGGCCGCGCTGGAGGAGGAGGGCTTCATCGCCCAGCCGCACACCAGCGCGGGCCGCATCCCGACCGACAAGGGCTACCGCCTCTTCGTCGACAGGCTCGCGGGCGTCAAGCCCCTGTCGACGCCCGAGCGGCGCGCCATCCAGAACTTCCTGGACGGCGCCGTCGATCTGGACGACGTGGTGGCCCGTACCGTCCGGCTGCTGGCGCAGCTGACGCGTCAGGTCGCCGTGGTGCAGTACCCCTCGCTGACGCGTTCGACGGTGCGTCATGTCGAGCTGCTCTCCCTGGCCCCGGCCCGGGTGATGCTCGTCCTGATCACCGACACCGGGCGGGTCGAGCAGCGCATGGTCGACTGCCCGGCGCCGGTCGGTGAGAACGCGCTGGCGGATCTGCGCGCGCGGCTGAACAGCCGCGTCGTGGGCCGCCGGTTCACGGATGTGCCGCAGCTGGTGCAGGACCTCCCCGAGTCCTTCGAGAAGGATGATCGCGGAACCGTTTCCACAGTCCTCTCGACCCTGCTGGAGACGCTGGTCGAGGAGACCGAGGAGCGGTTGATGATCGGCGGTACCGCCAATCTCACTCGTTTCGGTCATGACTTCCCGCTGACGATCCGGCCCGTGCTGGAGGCGCTGGAGGAGCAGGTCGTGCTGCTCAAGCTGCTCGGCGAGGCCAAGGGCTCGGAGATGACCGTCCGCATCGGTCATGAGAACGCCCATGAGGGGCTGAACTCCACATCCGTCGTCGCCGTCGGCTACGGTTCGGGCGGCGAGGCCGTCGCCAAACTCGGCGTGGTCGGACCGACCCGCATGGACTACCCCGGAACGATGGGAGCGGTACGCGCAGTGGCACGTTACGTCGGACAGATCCTGGCGGAGTCGTAAGTGGCCACGGATTACTACGCGATCCTGGGCGTCCGCCGCGACGCCTCCGCAGACGAGATCAAGAAGGCCTTCCGCCGTCTCGCGCGCGAGCTCCACCCGGACGTCAATCCGGACCCGAAGACCCAGGAGCGGTTCAAGGAGATCAACGCCGCTTACGAGGTGCTCTCCGACCCGCAGAAGAAGCAGGTCTACGACCTCGGCGGCGACCCCCTGTCCGCCTCGGGCGGCGCGGGTGCGGGCGGTGGCTTCGGCGCGGGCTTCGGCAATTTCTCCGACATCATGGACGCCTTCTTCGGCCAGGCCTCGCAGCGCGGTCCGCGCTCGCGCACGCGCCGCGGCCAGGACGCCATGATCCGTCTCGAGGTCAGCATGACCGAGGCGGCGTTCGGCACCACCAAGGACATCCAGGTCGACACCGCCGTCGTCTGCACCACGTGCAGCGGCGAGGGCGCGGCCCCGGGCACGTCCGCGCAGACCTGTGACATGTGCCGCGGCCGCGGCGAGGTCTCCCAGGTCACCCGGTCCTTCCTGGGCCAGGTCATGACGTCCCGCCCCTGCCCCCAGTGCCAGGGCTTCGGCACGGTCGTGCCGACCCCGTGCCCGGAGTGCGCCGGCGACGGCCGTATCCGGTCCCGGCGGAACCTGACCGTGAAGATCCCCGCCGGTGTCGACAACGGCACCCGGATCCAGCTCGCGGGCGAGGGCGAGGTCGGCCCCGGCGGCGGCCCCGCCGGCGACCTCTACGTGGAGATCCACGAGAAGCCGCACCCGGTCTTCCAGCGCCGCGGCGACGACCTCCACTGCACCGTCACCATCCCGATGACGGCGGCGGCGCTCGGCACGAAGGTGCCGCTGGAGACCCTGGACGGCGTCGAGGAGATCGACATCCGCCCGGGCACCCAGTCCGGCCAGTCGATCCCGCTGCACCAGCGCGGCGTCACCCACCTGCGCGGCGGCGGCCGCGGTGACCTCATCGTCCACGTCGAGGTGACCACGCCCAGCAAGCTGGACCCGCAGCAGGAGGAACTGCTGCGCCAGCTCGCCAAGATGCGGGGCGAGGAGCGCCCGACGGGCGAGTTCAAGCCGGGGCAGCAGGGGCTGTTCTCGCGGCTGAAGGACGCGTTCAACGGGCGGTAGGATGTTTTCCGTCAAACGCCGGAGGGGCTGATTCATCAGCCCCTCCGGCGTTTGAGGAGCGGGGTCCGGGGCGGAGCCCCGGGTTACGTCACTTGTGACACGATGTGCTCATGGCCCCGTTGAACGGACTGTTCGAGCACCCGGTCGTGCAGGCCCCCATGGCCGGCGGTGTCTCCACCCCGGCCCTCGCCGCCGCCGTCGGCGACGCCGGCGGCCTCGGTTTCCTCGCCGCGGGCTACAAGACCCCCGCGGCGATGTACGAGGAGATCAAGCAGCTCCGCGCCCGTACGTCCCGCCCCTTCGGCGTCAACCTCTTCATGCCGCAGCCGCCCGCCGCCGACCCGGCGGCGATCGAGGTCTACGCCGAGCAGCTGGCCGGCGAGTCCACCTGGTACCGGACCCCGCTGGGCGAGACCGACCAGGGTTCCGACGACGGCTACGAGGCCAAGCTCGCCATCCTCCTCGACGACCCCGTCCCCGTCGTCTCCTTCACTTTCGGGTGTCCCGACCGCACGGCCGTGGACGCCCTCGCCAGGGCCGGCACCCTGACCGTGGTGACTGTGACCTCCGCCGCCGAGGCGCTGGCCGCGCAGGACGCGGGCGCGGACGTGGTCTGTGTCCAGGGCATAGAGGCCGGCGGCCACCAGGGCACCCACCACGACGATCCGCACGCCGACGGCGCGGGCGCCGGGGTCGGCCTGCTGGCGCTCGTGGCCGAGGTCCGGGAGGCCGTCCCGCTGCCCGTCGTCGCGGCCGGCGGCCTGATGCGCGGTGCCCAGGTGGCGGCCGTCCTCGCGGCGGGCGCGAGCGCCGCCCAGCTCGGCACGGCCTTCCTCGTCTGCCCGGAGTCCGGCGCCCACGAGCTGCACAAGCGCGCCCTGACCGATCCGCTGTTCGTCCGCACCGAGCTCACCCGGGCCTTCTCCGGCCGCCCCGCCCGGGGCCTGGTGAACCGTTTCCTTCGGGAGCACGGCCCCTACGCCCCCGCCGCGTACCCCCAGATCCACTATCTGACCTCCGGCCTGCGCAAGGCGGCGGCCGCCGCCGGCGACCCCCAGGGCATGAACCTGTGGGCCGGCCAGGGCCACCGCCTGGCGCGGGAGCTCCCCGCCGGCGACCTGGTACGCCTTCTGGCAGCCGAACTCGACACGGCCCGCACGTCGTTGAACGCGCGGACGTGACCGAGGGAGCGGTGGGAGAGGTGGGAGTGGTGGACATGAGTGTGAACCGACGCGGCGAGAGAGCGAGTACGTCATGACAGCCCCGGTCTTCCTGGTCGAGGAGGGCGCCCTCACGGGTGTCTTTCCCGGCACCGTCTTCCCGCTGGACGGGCCCGAGGGCCGCCACGCGGTCTCGGTGCGCCGGCTGCGCGTGGGCGAGGAGATCGTCCTGACCGACGGCTCCGGCACGGGCGTCCACGGCACCGTCGCCGCCGTCGAGGGCAAGGACCACCTGGACGTCGCCGTCACCTCCGTACGCTCCGAGCCGGAGCCCCGGCCCCGGATCACCGTCGTCCAGGCCCTGCCCAAGGGCGACCGCGGCGAGGTGGCCGTCGAGACCATGACCGAGACCGGCGTCGACGCGATCGTGCCCTGGTCCGCCTCCCGCTGCGTCACCCAGTGGAAGGGCGAGCGCGGCCTGAAGTCCCTGGGCAAGTGGCGCGCGACCGCCCGCGAGGCCGGCAAGCAGTCCCGCCGGCTGCGCTTCCCCGCCGTCGCCGAGCTCGCCACCACCCGCCAGGTCGCCGCACTCCTGGCGGGCGCCGCCTTCGCGGCTGTCCTCCACGAGGAGGGCAGCACCCCGCTCGCCACGGCACCCCTGCCGGAGACGGGCGACATCGTCCTGGTCGTCGGCCCGGAGGGCGGGGTCTCCCCCGAGGAGCTCGCCGCCTTCGCCGAGGCCGGCGCCCACCCCTACCGCCTCGGCCCGAGCGTCCTGCGCACCTCGACCGCCGGCACGGCGGCCGCGGCCCTGCTGCTGGGCCGCACGGGGCGCTGGAGCTGACGGACACGTGAAGCCGGGGGGCGGACGGCGGGGATGACACGGACCGAGCAGCTCCAGACGCGCGACTACGAGCGGATCCTCGACCTCGCCGTCGCCGTCCTGGAGAGCGACGACCCCGAGTCGTCCTGGCAACTGATCACCGCGCAGCTCCTGGAGACGGTGGGCTGCGACTCGGTCACCTTCTCGGTCGTCGACTCGGCCCTGCGCACCGGGAAGGTGGAGGGCTGGGCCCCGCAGCGGCTCGCGCCGTTCGTCGGGGACCTCGTCCAGCGCCGGGTGCGCCAGCGCCACCCGCTGGTCGCCTACACCCTGCGCGGCGAGTCCGAGCCGGTGACCGTCGGCGAGATCCACGCAGGCTGGCGCAACACCCAGTGGTACAGCGAGGCGCGCCGGGACTTCGGCATCACCCAGCAGCTGGGCCTGCCCCTCCCCGGCGCACCCGGCACGGCACGTCTCGTGCTCATGGGCCGCGACGGTCGGTTCCGACCCCAGGACGTGGCCTTCACCGCCCGCCTCCAGCCCCTCCTCATCGGCGCGGCCAACCACATCCGGGAACTGCGCCGGCTGCGCACCGCCGCGCCGGACCTCACCACCGACCACCCCTCGGGGCACGGCCTGACACCGCGTGAACTGACGGTCCTGGGCCTGCTCGCGGAAGGCCTGACGGCGAACGGCATCGCCCGCCGTCTGACGATCTCCCCGCACACGGTCAACCGCCATCTGGAGAAGATCTACCGGAAGCTCGGCACCAACAACCGTGTCTCCACCGTGCTCCTGGCCCAGCAGGCGGGCATCGTCCCCTGACCCGGCCCCCGGGAACGACCAGGGGGATGGCCAGGGGTGGGGCTACCTCCACCCCCGAGTGGGAAGTTCTTCCCATCGTGCGGCCGAGGGCGCGCGTGCGACCCTGACAGGGACGCGCGATCGCGCCGACGCCGGCCACGGGGGATTCGACGTCGGCGCGGTCCGCCTCCTCTCCACCCCCTCGCGGCCCCCGGGTCCCTTGGGGGCGTTTCGCGCAGCCGGTAGCATGCGGCGGACGGGGACCCGAGAGGGGACGGACCCGTCATGCCACAAGGTCATGGACAGCGCCATGGATACGGACTCCGGGCGCGGGACTACGAGTTCATGCTCGACCTCACCATCGCCGTCCTGAAGCACGACGACCCCGAGTCCCTCTGGCACCTCGTCTCCGCGCGTCTCGTCGACGTCCTCGGCCTCAACACGGTCGTCTTCGCCGCGATCGACCTCCACGCCTTCCGGGGCGAGGCCCAGGGCTGGGCGCCCCGGGCGCTCGGCCAGGGCGTGAACGAGGTGGTCCAGCGCCGGGTGCGACAGCACCACCCGCTGGTCTCCTACCTCGCCTCCCGTGAGCACCGCCCCGTGATCGTGCGCGAACTCACCGACAGCTGGCGCGACTCCGCCTGGTACAGCGAGGCCCGCCGCGACTTCGGCACCACCCAGCAGCTCGGCATCCCCCTGCCCGGCGCGGACGGCCCCCAAGGAGGCCTCGTCCTGGGCCGGGCCGGCGACTTCTCCGACCACGACCTGGCCTTCGCGGCCCGCATCCAGCCCCTCCTGACCGCCGCCGACCGGCACATAAGGGAGCTGCGGCGATTACGGGAGGCGGCGCCGCTCACCGTGCCGGGGCGTCCGTTCCCGCCGCGCCACGACCTGACACCCCGCGAACTGACCGTCCTGGGCCTCCTCGCCGAGGGCCTGACGGCCGACGGCATCGCCCGCCGCCTGGCGATCTCCCCGCACACCGTCAACCGCCATCTGGAGAAGGTCTACCGAAAGCTCGGCACGAACAACCGGGTCTCGACGGTGATGACGGCCAAGCGCGAGGGAATCGTCCCATAAGGGAGGAATTCCCACGCGCACGCCGACCCGCCGATCGCCTGTAGCATGCGGCGGGCGGGGACCGAGAGGAAGCGGGCCCGCCATGTCAGGACTTCACGCGCGCGACTACGAGCGGATGCTCGACCTCGTCATGGCCGTCATGGAACATGACGACCCCGATTCGGTCTGGCACCTGATGGCCGGGCACCTTCAGGAAGCGCTGGGCTGCGACACCGTCATCTTCGCCGGCATCCGCCTCGCCGAACGGACCGGCTACGCCCAGGGCTGGGCCCCCGACTCCATGGGACCGGCCGTCAGCGACGTCATCCGGCGCCGCGTCCAGCAGCGGCACCCCCTGATCGCCTATATGGAAGCCGCGGGCGCCGACCCCGTGAGCATCACCCAGATATGCGACAACTGGCGCAACTCCTCCTGGTACAGCGAGGCCCGCCGCGACTACGGCACCACCCACCAGCTCGGCGTCCCCCTCCTCGGCTTCCCCGGCGAGCTGCGCGCCGTCAGCCTCGGCCGCCGCGGCGACTTCACCGCCCACGAGCTCGCCTTCACCGCGCGCGTCCAGCCGCTCCTGCTCCGGGCGGACCGCCACGTCCGCGAACTCCACCGCCTCCGCGGCGCGGCGACCACCCCGGCCGGCGGTCCGTCCCCGCCCCGCCACGACCTGACGCCCCGCGAACTGACGGTCCTGGGGCTGCTGGCCGAGGGCCTGACGGCGGCCGGCATCGGCCGCCGTCTGACGATCTCCCCGCACACGGTCAACCGTCACCTGGAGAAGGTCTACCGGAAGCTCGGCACGAACAACCGCGTCTCGGCGGTCCTGGCGGCCAAGCGCGCGGGCATCGTGCCGTAGCCCGGCCGGGCGGGCGTACGACGGTCACAGGTTGTATCGCTCGATCTTCAGCACCCAGTTCTGAATCCCGGCGACGCCGACGTTGTCCCCAGTCGTCACCTTCACCTGAGCGGTGGCGTCCTGCCGGACGGTCTGCGGGGTGAACCTCATGACCCGCAGGGTCGTGTGGGAATTCCACTCGTTCGCCGAGACCGAGATGTAGCGGTAGTTGCTGCTGACGGGATGGGGCATGCGACCACCGAACAGGACGTCCAGGAACATGGCGGTGTTCTTGTCCGGAGACGTCACGATGGCCTCCGCGCTGAACGTCGCCACGAAGATCGCTCCGCTGGCGGGCGAGCCCCCGACCTTGAGGGGAATCCTCGCTCCCGGCAGGTCGTACGTCCCGCCACGGTCGGTCGTCCACGGGTTCGCACCCCACGCCCAGTAGGTGCGGTCCGCCGGCCTCTGAACCGATGCCGAGTTCTCTCCCTGGGCAGGGCCGTGCGATGGTGAATGCCATGCTCTTCCCCTCCTGTGGTCGTACTCCCCCTGGACGAAGCGGAGTTGCCGGTAGCGGGGCCGCCAGGCTGACGTGGCGGTATGCCCCGATCGGCCGAGCGCAAGACCGCCATTCGGCCACATGAGGCGCCGGTGCGTCCCAGTGGGTGGTGTCCGGCGAATTCCGCTGCCGGAGCGTGGGGAGGGGGCGAGGATGGCGCGGTGACCTTCCTCTCGCGGCGACGCGTCCTGTCTCTGACGGCGGCCACGGCCGCCCCCCTCTCCCTGACCCGCGCCGCGCCGGCTGCGCGTCCGCGCGGGTCGTCGTCCGACCCGGGGTGGTCCGGCGACTGGCCCCCGCCGCTGCGGGAAGCTGTTCTGCGGGCCATGCCCGCAGCCGTGGAGTACGCCCGGGCGGCGGCGAAGTGGCCCTACGGGGCGGTTCTTGTCGACGCCGAGACGGGGGCGGTCGTCGCCGGCGCCGGCAACACGGGCGAGAGCGGCGACCCCACGGCCCACGCCGAGACGAACCTTGTGCGCGAGGCCGTGGGGGGCGGATTCGAGCTGTCGGAGCACGTTGTGGTGACGACGGCCGAGCCTTGCCCGATGTGTGCGGGGGCGCTGGTGTGGGGTGGAGTGCGGGGTGTTGCTCATGGGACGTCGATCGCCAAGCTTGTGGGGTGGGGGGTGCCGCAGATCGACGTTCCGGCGGACGAAATCTTCCGCCGGGTGCGCGGGTTGTCGAGGCCCGCGCTGGCACGTGACGTGAGGGCGGATCTTACGGATCCGCTCTATCGGGGGCAGTAGCGGGAGTGAGGCCGGTTGTTTTTATGCGGGATATGAGAGGGCGGAGTTTTGCGGGGGTTGTGGTGAGGATGACGTCGGGGTCGTCGCTCTCGCGGAGGTGGATTCCCCCGGCGGGGGAGGGTGCCAGATAGACGCAGGACGCCGCTGCATCGCTGTACGTCGACTTCTGCCAGTTGGGCATGGGGTTCCTATCAGATCGCCCGCGCGACGCGGTGAATGAGGTCGCGTGACCGGCTGGGGCTGAGTGCTACATGCTCCAGCCGGTCCAGGGTCATGTGGTACCTCTCGAGTTGTGCCGCTGAGTCGACCAAAGTGCCACCATGGGCGCCTTCGAGGACGGCCGTATCAAGTTGCCTCACAGGTCCGTAGGCGTAGTCGACCCCGTGGCCGGAGCTCGGGAATGTGGTACCGCTGAAAGGGATCACCGAGATGGTGACGTTGCTCAGCTCGCTCATGTCGATGAGGTGCTCAAGCTGCGCCTTCACGGTGCCTGGGCCGCCGAACTCCATGCGCAGAGCGGCCTCGTGGACGTAGGCGGTATAGGGGTAGGGGGCGTCGCGATAGAGCACAGCCTGACGCTTGATGCGGAAAGAGATCCTGTGCTCGATCTCGTGCGGGAGCAGCGCTGGAACAGCCTCGCGGAAGAGAGCGCGAGCATGGTCGGCAGTCTGGAACAGGCCGGGGATATTGATGACCTGGCACATTCGCACTGCGGTTGCGTGGTGTTCGAGCTCGGCGAGTGCAACCAAGCCTGCGGGGAGCAATTCGCGATACTCCTCCCACCAGCCTCGCCTTCGCTCGCCCGTCAGTGCGGCCAGCGCGTTGATCAGGGTCTCGTCTGAACAGTCATAGGCCCGAGCGAAGGCTCGTACCCTGTCGGCGCTGACCCCGTAGCGACCGGCTTCGATATTGCTGACCCGTGATTGGGTGATGCCGAGCCGGGCGCCTGCCTCCGTGGCAGTCAGGTCGGCGCGTTCCCGGAGCCGCCGCAGTTCGGCTCCAAGCCGGTGCCGACGCACGGTGGGCGGAGGTGTGCTCGGTGGCATCGTGCTCCTCTTTGTTCGCACTGCAGTGCGCTTCGGTCGCTCGATCGGGTCTTGTGGGCTACGGCTCACGGATTACAGGGAATGTAGTCCATGGGTGGCGCTACGGTGTGGCGCAAGCCACAACCCGGCAACCCGCCAGGAGACCTTCATGGCAACCGTATCGCCGCCTCAGCCCTGGTCCTACCTCCTCGAACTGCCGCGCGACGCACGCGCACCCGGTATCGCCCGCGTGACCCTGCAAGCGGTCCTGGACAGTCACGCCCTGTCCGAAATCGCCGAGAAGGCAATCCTCTTGACCAGTGAGCTGGTCACAAACGCCCACCGGCACACCGACGGTCCCTGCTCGCTCCGGCTGCACTGCCGGGAGGGGGACCGTCTCCGGGTGAACGTGTGGGACACGAGTCCCGTCGTGCCCGTGCTGTTCGGCCGCCGCGGTCGGACCGCGGAACCCGCCGCGCACGCGGAAGCAGGGCGCGGCCTCCGTATCGTCGAACTGTGGGCCGACGACTGGGGCTGTCACACCTACGACAGGCGGAGGTTCGGCAAGACGCTGTGGTTCGAACTGGCGCATCCGCAACGGAAAACCGCGCCGCGGTGGATCTCGCCCGCAGGGTGTACGGACTGTGTCGACCTGGAAGGCGCGCGGCGGAAGGCCGTGGCCGAGAAGCGCGCGCTGGAAGAGATTCAGGACGCGTCGATCGCAATCCGCAGCCACTTCCGTGACACGCATCTGCTGCCGCAGTGGGATGTGCGGTGAGCGCGGACGCGTAGGGGCACTCGGGGCGGGGGCGCACCCCGCCCCGCCTGGCCCTCGTCGGTCACGCGTCCCAGGTGACCGGCAGGCTCTTCACCCCGTAGATGTCCGCGGTCTCCGGGCGCAGGGGGACCTCTTCGGCCGGTACGGCCAGGCGCAGGGTGGGGAAGCGGTTGACCAGCGCGGGGAGCGCGACCCGCATTTCGACGCGGGCCAGTTGCTGGCCCAGGCACTGGTGGATGCCGTGGCCGAAGGCCAGGTGTCCGCCGTCCTGCCTGTTGAGGTCGAGCACATGGGGATCGGTGAAGCGCTCGGGGTCGCGGTTGGCGGTGTTGTACGACAGGATCACCGTCGTGCCGGCCTTGATGGTCTGGCCGCCCAGCTCGACGTCCTCCAGTGCCGTCCTCCAGAACTGCTTGGCGACGCTCAGGTACCGCAGCAACTCCTCCACGGCCCGGTCGGTGAGGGCGGGGTCGGCGCGCAGCGCGGCCAGTTGCTCCGGGTTCCGCAGCAGCGCGAAGGTGCCGAGGGACAGCATGTTCGCGGTGGTGTCGAACCCGGCCGACAGCAGAACCAGGCTCATCCCCTTCAGCTCCTCATCGGTGAGATCGCTGTCGATGAGTTCGCTGAGCACGTCGTCGGTGGGGTTGGCGCGCTTGGCGGCCACCAGCGCCGCGAGGTAGTCCTGGGTCGCGGTGTAGGCCGCTATCAGCTCCTCTTCGCGCGTCTCCCCGCCCATGAACGTGTCGATCTGCTCCTGGAAGGAGCCCCGGTCCTCGTACGGGACCCCCAGCAGCTCGCAGATCACGATGGTGGGGATCGGCTTGGCGAACGCGGTCACCAGGTCGGCCGACGGCCCGGCCTTCTCCATGGCGTCCAGGCAGTTGGCGGTGATCTGCTCGACGCGTTCGGTGAGCAGCCGCATCCGCCGTACGGTGAACTTGCCCATCAGCGGCTTCCGGTAGCGCCTGTGCTGTGGGTCGTCCATGAGGAGGAACTCGCCGGGCGGTGCCGGCGGAAGCTCGAAGTCCACGAGGTTCATGAGCTCTTTGCGCGAGCTGAACCGCGGGTCGGCCAGGACCGATCTGACCAGGTCGTACCCGGTGATCAGCCAGCCGGGCGTGCCACCGGGGTGGGTGCAGCGGCTGATGGGGCCGTGCCGGTGGGCGTCGGTCAGCTCTGCGGGCGGGTCGAACGGGCAGCCGGGCCGGCGCGCCGTCGGCAGCGTCGTGACGGTGTGGACGGATTCAGGCATGACCATTCCCCATCTCGCGATAGTGCGTGTTTAACACATCTCGAAAGCTACGTTGCGTTCAGGATCGCGTCAATCCACGAAAAGGTGTTTTCGCAGGTGGAGCGTGGCAAATTGATGCAATGACGCTGCGATCGAATGCAATGCTTCCGTTGCAATGAATGACGGCGAAGGCAATACTGACGGCATGCCAGGAGGACGATTGACCCAGCAGGAGCGACAGCGCATCGCGGCCGGACTCGCCGACGGGCTCTCCTACGCCGAGATCGCCAGGCGGCTCGACCGGCCGACCTCGACGGTCAGCCGGGAGGTCGGACGCAACGGCGGCCCCGGCGGCTACCGGCCCCAGCAGGCTCACCAGGCGACGTCCCGGCGGGCGCGGCGTGGCACACCGGCCTTCCCGCACACGGCCGGACCGCCGGTGGGGCGACCGGTCGGCGCGGCGGGAGAGGAGATCGTCGAGCTGGCGGTGAGGTCGGGGATGCCGAGGATGACGGCGCGCGTGCACGTCGACCTCCTGCTGTCCGAGGACGGCAGGCGCACCGCGGCCGAGCTGACCCGCAGACTGAAGGTCAGCCCGGCCTCCGTCTCCGTGGCCGTGAACTCCCTGGTCGACCAGGGTTATGTCCGGCGTGAGCGCGATCCGCGGCGGCGCCGCGACGTCTACGTGGTCGACGACGAGGCCTGGTACCACTCGGTCGTGATCAGCGCGCGGCAGACGCTCGAAGCGGCGCGGGTCGCGACGGCGGGGGCGGAGACGGTCGGGCCCGACGAGCCCGCGGAGCAGCGGATGGCCAGGGCGGGCGCGTTCCTGGAGCGGGTCGCCTTGGACCTGATGGAGTCGGCCGACCGCTGGCGCCCCCTCCTGTCGTGAGGGTCGGTCGTGAGGGTCAGGGGTGCCAGATCTCCTTGATGCCGGTGACCTTGCCCTCGGAGTCCGTCGTGATGTCGTAGATGTTGCCGGAGCAGCTGTACGGCTGCTTCACCGCGCTCTGGTTCGTGAGGCAGTCGCCGGCGTGCATCCAGAGTTCGCCGACGGGGACGTCCTTCGTCTTGCCCGAGCCCAGGGCCAGCTCGGCCTTCGTCTCCGGGGCGAAGACGTAGTACTTGGCCTCGCCCTGGCCGTGGTAGATCCAGTCGTTGGGCGTGCAGGTCGGCTTGGCGTCCTTGGCGGACATCGAGCCCTTGGACGGCGGGACGGCGATCTCCACCATCTTGTGGCCGGCGGGCAGCTGCGGCGGGGTGCCGCAGTCGCCGCCGGGCTCGCCCTTGGAGCCGCCGTCCTTGGCACCGCCCTTGGCGCCGTCGGCCGGCTTGGCCGAGGCGCTCGCGCCACCGGTCGTACCGCCCGCGGTGTCCGTGTCGGGGCCGCAGGCGGTGAGGCCGCCGCCGAGCGCGGCGACGACGGCAAGGGCGCCGACGAGGCGTCGGGTTGCCTTCATGTTCTTTCCCCCGTGGTGAAGAAACTTGTCGTGATCATGTCCGATCGACGCAGTGTTCTACACCAAGGGGCTGGTCAGGAGCTAATCGCCGGTGACCGGCCCGCCCCGCCACGTCGGCATGGGTGCCCGGCCCATGGCGGTCCCGAAGGCCGCCTCCGCGAGGAGGCGGGTGGAGTCGAGGGTCGGGAGCGGGGAGACGTCCGGGGTGATGAGAAGGGGGATCTCCGTGCAGACGAGGGCCACCGCGTCGCAGCCGCGCGCGGCCAGCGCCTCGATGATCCGCACGTACTCGCGGCGCGAGCGCTCGTCGAGGACGCCGTTGAGGAGCTCGTCGAAGATGACGTCGTTGACAAGGCGACGGTCGGCCGGATCCGGGACCTCCGCCTCGATGCCGCGCCGCGCGAACGCCTCGACGTAGAGCGGGCCGTCCATCGTGTACCGCGTGCCCAGCACACCCACGCGCTTACGGCCGTCGCGCGCGGCGCGGTCCGCCACGACCTCGGCGATGTGGAGGCCCGGGAGGGCGAAGTCGGCGCCGGGGCGTTCGAGGGCCATGTGGGCGGTGTTGTCCGGGCAGATGAAGAATTCCGCCCCGGCGTGGGCGAGGCGATCGGCGCTGACCGACAGGAGCGCGCGGACCGTGTCGTGGTCGCCCGCGTCCCAGGCGGGCATGGAACGGGCCAGGGCGATGAGGTCGAGGGTGACATCGGGGTGCTCATGGGGACCGAGCTCCGCGAAGCCCTTCCGGCAGAACGTACGGAGGCACAGCGCCGCGCCTTCCGCGCTGTGTCCCAGGATTCCCAGGTGCTTCACGATGCCTCCGAACGGTCGTGGGCGGAGGTCCGAATTCTTCCCTATCCCCGGCAGGCAGGCGGCTCTAGTGTCATGCGCGCCTTATGACATTGATGACAGCAAGGGGGGACGGGCATGGGGTTTGAACAGGACCGGAGGGTCTTCCTGACGAGAGCGCTCGGTGCGACGACCGGGCTGGTCGCGGCCACGGCGGCCACCGCGCTGACCGAGGCCCACGCAGCCGGCGCAGGCACCAAGAGCACCAAGGGCGTCACCGGTCAGCGCAACTGGCGCTTCTGCACGAAGTGCTTCGTGATGTTCTACTACGGCTACCCCGACAACGGCCGCTGCGCCGCCGGTGACCAGCACTCCATGGCGGGCTACGACTTCGACATCCCCCACGACATCCCCGAAAATGCCAACGCCCAGGCCAACTGGCGCTTCTGCACCCGCTGCTACGGCATGTTCTTCTTCGGCTATCCGAGCGGCGGCTGGTGCCCGGTCGGCGGGTCCCACAACGCCGCCGGGTTCAACTTCGTCCTGCCGCACGACATCGTCGAGACGCCGAACGCCCAGGCCTACTGGCGCTTCTGCACCAACTGCTACGCGCTGTTCTTCTGGGGCTATCCGGAGAAAGGCCGCTGCCCGGCCGGCGGCGGACACAACGCGGCGGGATTCAATTTCGTCATCCCGCACTACTGAGAGACGCGCCCGGAGCCGTGCCCCCGCACCTGGCACCGCCGGGACGGGGACACACGCGTACGTACTCAGTCGCAGGCGCGCCCGTTGCGGTCCGGGTCCAGTTTCAGCGGGTCGTCCCGGCCGTTGAGCTTCAGGACGCCGTAGTCGTGCGCCTTCAGCCACGCGCAGCGGCCCGCCGTCGTCGGCGGGACCGTCTTCGGGAAGACCGTCGGGACGCACACGTTCTCCGTGCCGTAGTGGCGGTCGCAGCCCGAGATCGTCACCGGGACCGGGTGGGACGTACGGGCCGGCTCCGGGCCCTTCGCCTTCTCCGTCATCTTCCCCGCGAAGTCGTGCACCATGGGCGATGCCTTCGGGGCGTCCAGCGCGTCCGGGCCGCCGAGGTGGACCCAGGAGGCCACCGACGGGACGCCGTCCGCGTCCACGGCGAAGAGCATGTACCAGCCGGGCGGCGCAAGGTTCGGGTTGCTGGTGACATTGAGGTCGATCGTCGTTCCGTCAGCGCCCACCGTCATCGGCAGATCGACGAAACGCTGATTCGGGTCGGAGGAATGCGTCACCGCCGCCGGACGGATCAGCTCCGCCTTCACGATCGGCCGGTCGACCGTCATCCGCTGCGTGCTCGCGTACTGCCAGCGGTTGTTCGCCACGGAGGTGATCTGCGGCCGCGCGCCCTTGTAGAGGTACGGCGGGGTGTAGACCGACACGTGGTCGTCGAAGGTCCCGTTGCCCGGGTTGTCGCCGACCGCCATCACCCGGCCGTCCGGCAGCAGGAACGCCGACGAGTGGTACGTGCGCGGGATCGGGTCCGTGGCCATGCCCGCCTGGAAGGTGTTCGTCGCCGGGTTGAACATCGACGCCTCGTACACCGGGTCCGCCCGGTCGTGCAGCCCGCCGCCCGTCTCCAGCACCTTGCCGTCGGGCATCAGCACCGCCGAGACGTACATCTTGCCCTGCGCGCCCGTCTCGGGCTTGGGCCCCTGGCCCTGGTCGACCGTGCCCTGGGGGAGCAACGGGCCGGGCGTGTAGCGGGGGTTGGGGTCCTTGAGGTCGATGAGGTCCGTGAGACGGCTGGCCTCGGGGTTGGTGTTGACCTGCCCGCCGCCCATGGTCAGGACGCGCTGGTCCTGCGCGGGCGGGAGCAGCACGCTCATCGACTGGTCGCGATTGTCCTTGTCCTGGAGGCCCGGGACGTCCGTGATCCTGTTGGCGTCGTAGTCGTAGACCGAGGCGCCGGTGCCCGGGGTGCCGTTGCCGAAGACATGGCTGCCGGAGTAGAAGAGCCGCCCGTCCTGCATCAGGATCATCGACGGGTACAGGCCCCAGTACGACCAGGTCTGGTTGACCTCCGTGCGCGGCAGCCACTTCTGCTGGGCCTGGGAGAACTTCTCGGCGGTCACACTGCCGGTGGAGTCCTCCTTCAGGCCGCCGAAGCTGATGACGTCGCCGTTGCCGAGGAGGGTCGCGGAGGGGTACCAGTGGCCCTCGTTCATGTCGTTCGTCTTCACGTACGACTCGGACGACGGGTCGAAGATGTAGCTGTCCTTGAAGCCCTCGTAGCCGTGGCTGCCGTCGGCCGCCGGATAGGCCTTGTTGCCGCTCATGATGAGCACCCGGCCGTCGGACAGCTGGACGTGCCCGGCGCAGAACATGTCGACGGGCGTCGGGATCGTCTTCATCGCGCCCGTCTTGGGGTCGTAGACGGCGGAGGTGAAGGTCCCGGCCTTGAACATGTCGGGGTTGTTCCCGGAGCCGGCGACCAGCAGCACCTTGCCGTTGTGGAGGACGACCGAGTGCATGCTGCGGACCGGGTTCTTGAAGGGCATCACGGCCCAGCTGCCCTTCACACACGCGTCCCCGGCGGTGCAGACGGCCCCGGCGGCGGGCTGGGTGGCGTCCTCCATGTCGTAGTCGTCGGTGGTGACGGTGCCCGTGCCGTGGACCGAGACGCCCCAGGTGATCTGGTCGGTGCCGGGCGGCACGACGGGGGTGCGGACGGTGGCGCGGGTGTAGCCGGCGCTGACCGGCAGCGTCTTGAGGTCGGTCCAGTACTGCCAGCCCGCCTTCACGTCATGGCGGAAGACGGTGACGGAGGCGTCCGGGGTGGTGCTCTTGTACCAGAGCGACAGGTCGTACTGGTGGTTCGGCGTCACACTGGGCGCGCACGAACTGTCCTCGGTCATCAGCACCTTGCGGTCGCCGCTGACCCGGCGGGTGACGGACAGGGCCAGGGCCTTGCCGCCGCTGTGGGACTGGTCGGTGGTGGTGACGGTGAAGTCGTTGTCGCCCCAGCCGGCCTTCTCCCAGCAGGTGGGCATGGTGTCCGCAGCCCGTACGGACTCGAGGCCGGGGTTGACGACGAGGTTCGACCCCGCCCTGGCCGGGCCGGGCGCGGCCAGCAGCAGGCCGAAGGAGGCGCCCGAGGCGAGGAGCAGGGCCGCGGCGGCCCGGGCGTGTCTGACGCGTCCGCGGGTCGGCTTTCTCCTCAGTGCTGTCATGCCATCACAAATCCCTTCTTTGACGGCCGCCACGGCGGTGCTTTCCGCTGCCGCGCGGCTTGCTCGGCAGATAGACGAGTGCCTCCGTGGCCGCGTAGCGCAGGACGAAGGTGGTCAGCAGGGCGACGGCGGTCGCGGGCAGGACCCCGAGGCCCGCCCCGTCCACCAGCGTCGCGATCAGGGGGATGCGCAGGACCAGGTCCGCGTTGGCGAGCACGGCGACGCGGGCCAGCCGGTCCGCCCAGTGGCGGTGCGCGCGGCGGTCGCGGTAGAGCAGCGCTTCCGTCAGCAGGAAGTTCCAGACGACGCCGAACTGGTTGGCGATGATCTCCGCCGGGACGTAGTGGAGGCCGGCGGTGGTCAGCAGCTTCAGGCCGAGGAGATTGGGCGCGAAGCCGGTGAGGCCGATGAGGCCGAAGAGGAGGATGCGGGCGAGGGGGGACGCGGGGGTGGTCAGCGCCGGGCGTAACCGTGACGCGGGCGGCTGTGGTGCCATCTCCCGCGTGTCCTCACTCACCGGGTCTCCGCCCGGTTCACCCTGCGGATCTCGATCCGGCCGTCGCCCTCGCCGAAGGAGACGACCGTCTCCGAGTTCGTCAGCGCCGCCCTCACCAGCGGCAGCGTGGGCGCGTCACGGCGGACGGTCGGGGAGGCGACGACGTAGTCCACGTCGCGCCAGCCGCGCGGCAGCGTCTTGGCTATCGCCGGGTCGAGGTCGGCCTTGTAGAACCAGACGGCCCCGGTCCCGGGGCGGTAGCCCGCGTGCACCAGGTCGAGCCAGATCGCGTCGTCGGCGAGGACGCGGGTGCGGGACGGGTCGGGGACGTTGCCCTTGTCGCGCAGCCAGTGGGAGGCCGCGCGGTAGGGGGCGTTGGCGTCGGTGGTGAGGGCGGTACGGGTGGCGTCGTACCAGTGGGGGAGGACGAGGGCGGCCGCGGTCGCTGCGACGGCCGCGGCGATGGTCCAGCGGAGGGGCCGGACCGGCGCCCGGCGAGGGCGGAGCGATACCGCCCCCGCCAGTGACAGGGCCAGGAACGGCAGCATCTGGATCACGTACATCGCCGGCAGGTACCCCGACGGCCGCAGCGCCACCAGGGCCAGGATCACCGCCGCCGTCGCCGGGCCCGCCAGGGCGCGGCCGGTGCGGGACCAGCGGGCCGTGGCCAGGAGCAGCACCGCCGCCGCCAGGCCCGCGACCGGTAGCACCCGGTCGTAGTAGAGCCAGGACCGCAGCACCGCGTGCGCGCCCGAGGCGTCGTCCAGGACGAAGCCCGAGCCCGCGCGGCTCATCTGGTACTTGATGCCGCCGATCAGCGAGACGTGGCCGTCGCCGGGGAACAGCTCGTGGTTGAGCAGCGCGAACAGCGGATAGGCGAGGCCCGTGAGGACACAGGCGGTGATCGCGCCCGTCACCGCGAACTTCCGGGTGTCGCGGTGGGTGTGCCGCCACATGGTCACCAGCAGCGCGGGCAGGACGACCAGCATCGTCTCCTTGGACAGCACGGCCACCGCCGCCGCCAGCCCGGCCCCGAAGTGGTGCCACAGATGGCGGCGGGGCGAGGCGGCCAGACAGAAGGCCAGCAGGATCCACAGCACGGCGATGTTGTCGAGGAAGATCTCCCGCTGGAGCACCACCGCCAGCGGCGACAGCCCGAACAGGGCCATCGCCAGGGCCGCCGCCCACCGCCGCAGCCCCAGCCGCCGCGCCAGGACGTAGAGCAGCACCGCGCTGACGGCCGTCACCAGCAGCATCGCCACCCGCATCGGGGCGACGGACATGACGTCGGGGAAGAGGGCGGCGGGCAGCCAGGTGACGAGGGCCAGTTGAAGCCAGCCCAGCGGCGGGTGGTCGTACCAGTACGTGTAGTGGGCCAGGCCCCTGCCCTGTTGTACCGACCACGCCTGGGCGAGATAGGTGCCCTCGTCGTCGCTGAGGGCCGGGAAGCCGGTCGTGTTCCAGCCCTGGACGAGCAGGATCGCGACCAGTACCGCCCCGCACAGCAGCAGGTCGGGACGGGCGGCGCGCAGCCGGCCGGCCGGGACGGGGTCGAGGACCACCGGGCCCTCGACGGCGGTGGGGAGGGTCGTGGTCACGGCGTGACGTCCTCTCGGGTGAGATGCGCGCCGACGTGTCGGGTGAGCTCCCAGTCGCCCTGGCCCCGCTGCTCGCGCCAGACGGCGCGGACGGCCGCGCCCGCGAGGAGCATCTGGTAGAAGGGGCCGCCGAGGATGAGCTTGAGGTAGTGGACGAAGCGCACGCGCAGGCCGTACTGCGTGCCGAAGTCGTGGAGGCCGACGACCTCGAAGACAAAGGTGACCAGCATGGTCACGGCGGGCAGGAAGGTCACCACGGCGACGCCGGAGGGGACGTCGAGCAGCAGGGCGATCGCCGTGTTCAGCGGGATGACGAGGCCGTTGAACGCCTGGAAGAAG
Source organism: Streptomyces sp. UNOB3_S3 (assembly GCF_020740895.1). GTDB lineage: Bacteria > Actinomycetota > Actinomycetes > Streptomycetales > Streptomycetaceae > Streptomyces. The sequence goes on from NZ_JAILXP010000085.1 coordinate 20,794, forward strand.
GGCGTCATCAGGGTGTAGCGGGCCAGCATCCGCTGCGCGAGGGTGGGCAGTTGCCGCCAGTCCTTCTTCCGGTAGACCTGGAGGAAGCCCTGGTTCCAGCGGGTGCGCTGTTTGAGCAGGCTCATCAGGGTGCCGGGGGTCTCCTCGCGGGTGACCATCTCGGAGTCGTAGGCGACGACGACGCGCTTGCCGGTGCTGGAGAGCCGTACGCCCAGGTCGCAGTCCTCGGCCAGGCACTGGGGGTCCCAGCCCCCGGCCTCGCGCAGGACGCCGGTGCGGACGAAGACGGTGTTGCCGCCCAGCGGGATGAATCCTTTCTCCGCGTGGAGGTGGAGGCGGCTGCGGAACCAGAAGAAGTACTCCAGGCAGTTGCGCAGGCTGTACCAGCTGGAGTGGAAGTTGATCAGCTGCACCCCGCCCTGCACCACGTCCGCGCCCGTCGCCCGGAAGGCGTGGTCGACATGGGTGAGCAGCTCGGGGTGGACCTGGTCCTCGGCGTCGAAGACGCCCACGACCTCGCCCCGGCAGTGGGGGAGCGCGGTGTTGAGGGCCTTGGGCTTGTTCTTCTTCTCATGGGTGTCGACGATCACCCGGACCCGGTCCGGGGCGGCGGCCGCGACCTTCTCGGCGACCTCGGTGGTCTCCGGGTCGTCGTGCCCGACGATCACCAGCACCTCGAAGCGGCCGTGCGTGGATTCCAGCAGCCGGGTGACGGTGTGCTCCAGGACCGCCTGTTCGTGCCGGGCGGGCACCAGGAGCGAGAAGGAGAGCGCGCCTTCGCCCCCGGCGGGCTGGAAGCGGGTGCCCGCCAGCGTCTCGGGCGTGCGCCAGGCGTGCATCTGCCACCAGAGCGTGAAGGCGGCCATCCAGAAGAGCGCGAGTGATACCGCGCAGACCACAACGGACGTCAGCACAGAGTTGTCCCCCCTACCCCCGGACGCGCC
>NZ_JAILXP010000086.1 GCF_020740895.1 Streptomyces sp. UNOB3_S3
CTCCCCGGGCCGCCTCCGCCGCGCGCGGCTCCGTCGCGGTCGTCACCGGAGCGGCGGGCGAGGGCGGGCGGGCGGCCGTGAGCGTACGGCTGGCGGGCTGTTGCACCCCCGTGCCCCCCGACGAGGTGACCGGTTTCGCGGTGCGCGGCGGCACGGTCACGGTGCACCGCGCCCCGTGCCCCGTGGTGGACCGGATGGTCACCTCGGGACGGCAGCCGGTGGAGGTGCGCTGGCGCAGCCCGGACGGCACGGGCGGCGGGGACTACCGCGTGACCCTGCGGGCGGAGTCGTTCAGCAGACCGCATCTGCTCGCCGACCTGACCGAGGCCATCGCCGCCGAAGGGGTCGCCGTCATCTCCGCCGCCGTCGAGCCGCCGTACGAGCAGCGCGTGCGGCACACCTACACCCTCCAGCTGGCCGACCCGGCCCAGCTGCCGGAGCTGATGCGGGCGATGCGCCGCGTCCCGGGGGTCTACGACGTCGAACGGGCGGGCCGGTCGCTGACGGCCCCGCTGTAGCCCGCTCCCACCGGCCGGGGAGCGGCCGGGAAGAGGAGGCGTGGAAGGGGCCAGGAAAGGACGGCGGAGGGGGCCCGGCATGCGTCCGATACGACACTCGTACCAGCATCCAAGACGCTCGTAAGGGTGGGCCGACGCCGCGCCGCCACCGGCGTGCGGGCGCGCGCTGATAGCGGTGGAGCATGTCGCACTCACCCGCCCCCGGGGAGCGTTCCCCGCAGCGCCGGCGCTTCCCGCGCCGCCGGGCCACCCTCCTCGCGGCCGCGGCGGTCCTGGTCCTGGGCGCCGCCGCGCCGCCGACCCCCGAGGCCCGGGGGATCGGTGACCGCCTCTTCCCCCACCTGGGGAACCCCGGCTACGACATCGCGGCCTACGACATCTCGCTCGTCTACCACGCCAACAACCAGCCGCTGGACGCCGTGACCCGGTTCGTCGCCCGGTCCACCGCGCAGCTGGACGGCTTCAACATGGACTTCACCCACGGCGCGATCGCCTCGGTCGAGGTCAATGGCGCGCCCGCCCAGTTCACCCCCGCCGGGGAGGACGTGGTCGTCACCCCCGCGGAGCCGGTGCCCTCCGGCAGCTCGTTCACCGTCACCGTCCACCACACCAGCGACCCGCGCGGCGAGGGCGAGGGCGGCTGGGTGCCCACCACCGACGGCCTCGTCATGGCCAACCAGGCCGACGCCGCGCACCGGGTCTTCCCCGGCAACGACCACCCCTCCGACAAGGCGCTGTTCACCTTCAGGGTGACCGCTCCCAAGGAGCTGACCGTGGTCGCCAACGGGCTGCCCGCCGGACAGACCACCGAGGGGGCGAACACCACCTGGACCTACCGCACCCTCCACCCCATGGCCACCGAGCTCGCCCAGGTCGCGATCGGCCGCTCCAGCGTGCCCCAGCGCGGCGGCCCGCGCGGGCTGAAGCTGCGGGACGTGGTGCCCGCCGCCGACCAGAAGGCCCTGGAGAGCTGGATCGCCAAGACGCCCGACCAGATCGCGTGGATGGAGAAGCGGGTGGGGAACTACCCCTTCGAGACATACGGGGTGCTCATCGCCGACGCCTCGACCGGCTTCGAGCTGGAGACCCAGACCCTCTCCCTCTTCGAGCGCGACGTGTTCACCAAGGCCGGTTTCCCCGACTGGTACGTGGAGTCGATCATGGTCCACGAGCTCGCCCACCAGTGGTTCGGCGACAGCGTGAGCCCCCGCGTCTGGTCCGACCTGTGGCTCAACGAGGGCCACGCCACCTGGTACGAATCGCTCTACGCGGAGGAGCGGAAGGGCCGCAAGCTGGTGGACCGGATGCGCGTCGCCTATCAGCTCTCCGACCAGATGCGGGCCGACGGAGGCCCCCCGGCGGCGATCAAGCCGCCCGTGCCCGGCAAGAAGATCAGCATCTTCCGGCCCGTCTGCTACGACGGCAGCGCCCTGGTGCTCTACGCCCTCCGCCAGCGGATCGGGACGGCGGCCTTCGACCGCCTGGAGCGCGAGTGGGTGCGCCGCTACCACGACTCCACCGCCACCACCGCCGACTTCGTCGCCCTCGCCTCCGAGGTCTCCGGCCAGGACCAGGCGCGGTTCCTCCAGCCCTGGCTGTACGGGCGGACGACCCCGCCCATGCCCGGGCACCCCGACTGGAAGACGGCCCCGCCGAAACCCGCGTGACGCCCCGGCGACGGCATGGGAACATCGACGGGTCGGCGAGGCGGCCGTCCCCGGGAATCTCCGGAGGACCCCGGACGTTGTCGATGGCGCGAGCCCTCGGTTCGAGGGTGGGCACCCCGCACAGTCGTCAATCAAGCAAAGGATCAAATGACCTCCTCTTCTTCCCTTCCCCAGGACCGGCAGGACCGGCAGAGCCTCCCGGAGAGCCTTCGGGCCGACGCCCTGATGGAAGAGGACGTCGCCTGGAGCCACGAGATCGACGGGGAGCGTGACGGCGAGCAGTACGACCGTTCCGAGCGCGCCGCCCTGCGACGCGTCGCGGGCCTCTCCACCGAGCTCGAGGACGTCACCGAGGTCGAGTACCGGCAGCTGCGCCTGGAGCGCGTGGTGCTGGTCGGCGTCTGGACGTCCGGCACGGTCCAGGACGCCGACAACTCCCTGGCGGAGCTCGCCGCCCTCGCCGAGACGGCCGGCGCGATGGTCCTCGACGGTGTGATCCAGCGCCGCGACAAGCCGGACCCGGCCACCTACATCGGCTCGGGCAAGGCCCAGGAGCTGCGGGACATCGTCCTGGAGACCGGCGCCGACACCGTCGTCTGCGACGGTGAGCTCAGCCCCGGCCAGCTCATCCACCTCGAGGACGTCGTCAAGGTCAAGGTCGTCGACCGCACCGCCCTGATCCTCGACATCTTCGCCCAGCACGCCAAGTCCCGGGAGGGCAAGGCGCAGGTCTCCCTGGCCCAGATGCAGTACATGCTGCCGAGGCTGCGCGGCTGGGGTCAGTCGCTGTCCCGGCAGATGGGTGGTGGTGGCTCCGGCTCGTCCGGCGGCGGCATGGCCACCCGTGGCCCCGGTGAGACCAAGATCGAGACGGACCGGCGGCGGATCCGCGAGAAGATGGCGAAGATGCGCCGGGAGATCGCGGAGATGAAGACCGGCCGCGACATCAAGCGCCAGGAGCGCCGGCGGAACAAGATCCCGTCGGTGGCCATCGCGGGCTACACCAACGCCGGTAAGTCCTCGCTTCTCAACCGCCTCACCGGCGCGGGTGTGCTGGTGGAGAACGCCCTGTTCGCCACCCTGGACCCGACCGTCCGGCGGGCCGAGACGCCCTCGGGCCGGATCTACACCCTCGCCGACACCGTCGGGTTCGTCCGGCACCTGCCGCACCACCTCGTCGAGGCGTTCCGCTCCACCATGGAGGAGGTCGGTGACTCCGACCTGATCCTCCACGTGGTGGACGGCTCGCACCCGGCGCCGGAGGAGCAGCTGGCCGCCGTGCGCGAGGTGATCCGGGACGTCGGCGCGGTCGACGTGCCCGAGATCGTGGTGATCAACAAGGCGGACGCGGCCGACCCGCTGATCCTCCAGCGGCTGCTGCGCGTCGAGAAGCACTCGATCGCGGTGTCGGCGCGGACCGGCGAGGGCATCGCCGAGCTGCTGGCCCTGATCGACTCCGAGCTGCCGCGCCCCGCCGTGGAGATCGAGGCGCTCGTGCCGTACACCCAGGGCTCGCTGATCGCCCGGGTGCACAAGGACGGCGAGGTGATCTCCGAGGAGCACACCCCGGAGGGCACCCTGATCAAGGCCCGGGTCCATGAGGAGCTCGCCGCCGAGCTCCAGCGGTTCGTACCGGCCACCCGGCCCTGACCGCGGCGACACGAAGGCCCGCCCCGACCGATGTCGGGGCGGGCCTTCGCTCGTTTTGTGCTTCCGCTCGCTACGGCTTGGCCGCGAACTTCTGGCTCAGCGCGTCGTAGACGCCCTTGGCCTCCGGGCCCAGGCGCGGGCCCGCCAGCCAGGTGCTGTTGGCCGGGCCGATCGAGGTGTTGGAGATCAGCACCGGCTTGCCGTCGGGACCGTTGGCGAACCAGCCGCCACCGGACGAACCGCCCGTCATGGTGCAGCCGATGCGGTACATCGTGGGCTGCGACTGCTCGATGGTGAGACGGCCCGGCCTGTCCACGCAGTCGTACATCTTCTGCCCGTCGAAGGGCGGCGCGGCCGGGTAGCCCCAGGCCCCCATGCTGTTGATGGACTTCACCTGCGGGGTGCTGAAGTCGACGGTGAGGGCGTTGCCGACCGTCTCCTCCAGGGACTTCCCGTTGCCGTTCTCGGACTTCACGTGCAGCACGGAGAAGTCGTACGGAGCACCCGCGCCACCGGTCTCGGCGCCCTGCGCGATCCACTGCGACGACGTCTGCGCCCAGTCCGCCCACCACACGCCGTACGGGGCGACGTCCTGCACCGGAGCGCTGTTGACCTGCGCGCCCGGGAGGCCCTTGTCGTTGTAGGACGGCACGAAGGCGATGTTGCGGTACCAGCCGCCCTTCTGGCCGGCGTGCACGCAGTGGCCGGCGGTCCACACCATGTTGGACTTGCCGGGGTGCGCCGGGTCCTTGACGACCGTGCCCGAGCAGACCATGTGGCCCTCGGGGCTGTCGAAGAAGACCTTGCCCACCGGGGCGGCGTTGTTGTGGTAAGGCAGGCCGACGGCCTTGGCGGTGACCGGACGCGGCTCCGGGTCGGTGGCGCCCTGGTCGCTCGCCCCGCCGCCCGGCACACCGCCGGGGGCGCCCTGGGTGGCCAGCGTCTTGTCGCTGGAGCGGGCGTCCTTCATCGTGTCGGGCTTCCAGTGGCCCTTGATGATGGGGTTGATGAAGTCGCGGGCCTCATGGAGCCACTGGTCCTTGTCCCAGTTCTTCCAGGCGCCGTCCTGCCACTTCTTCTTCCACTTCTCCAGGTCCTGGGCGGGGATGCCCTTGGGCAGGCTGGGGAAGTCGTCGCCCTTCTGGCTCGCGGCCGCGCTGGGCTTGGTGTCGCCCCCGGCCTGGTCGTCGGACGGGCCGCACGCGGTGGCCGTCAGCGCCAGGGCGGCGGTGAGGGCGGCCGCGGCCAGAACTGGCCGCCTTGTCGATGGCATGGAGTGGGCTCCCCCTGTGATCTGTACGTATGCGATCTGTACGTATTGGGTGGCATATGCCCCGCTATCTGCGCGGCATGGCGTGAACTTGTCATGCACCGCCCCGTGAGGGGCGGGGCCCCCACTATGCCGGTGCCGAGGGAGACGGACATGGGCGGGTCCTCGGTTCCGGAACGAAGGATCTTGCGATCGGACCGTGATCCGCAGCTCGCGGCGTCGTTGGTACGTACGGGGGACGACCGACCACCGTTCAGCGGGCAGAAGGAGGTAACCGAGCCATGACCCCGCCCCGACTACCGCCGCCCGCACCGCCCTTGGCGCGCCGGTCCGGCCGCGCGGGCATCCTCCGGCGGCAGCCGGCCCGCGAGCCCTCGGCCCGGACGTACGCCCGCTCGCTGCCCGTCGTGCCCGTGCGTGCCCGGGGCCTGACCATCGAGGGCGCCGACGGCCGCCGCTATCTCGACTGCCTCTCGGGCGGTGGCGCCCTCGCGCTCGGCCACAATCACCCGGTCGTGTTGGAGGCCATCCGCGCCGTGCTCGACTCCGGGGCGCCGCTGCAGGTCCCGGACCTCGCCACCCCCGTCCAGGAGGCCTTCGCGGCCGAGCTGTTCGCGACCCTCCCGCGCGGACTGGCCGACTCGGCCCGGATCCGGTTCTGCGGCCCCGCCACCACCGACGCGATGGCGGACGCCTTCCGGCTCGTCCGCGCCGCGACCGGCCGCGACGGGCTCCTCGCCCTCGCGGGCGACGGGCCGGCGGAGGACGCCGACGCGACCGGCTGCCCGCTCGGTGATGCCCACCGGGGGATGCCGCTCCCCGCCGGGCTCGTCGTCGAGCCCGTCCTGGGCGACGCGGTGCTGCCGGTGCCCGAGGAACGGCTGCGGCGGATCCGCGACATCACCGCGGCGCGGGCCGTACCGCTCATCGCCGACGAGGCGTGGACGGGGGCCGGGCGCACGGGCGCCTTCTGGGCCGTCGAGCACAGCGGCGTCGTCCCCGACGTCATGGTCCTGTCCAAGGCCATCGGCGGCAGCCTCCCGCTCGCCGTCATCGTCCACCGCGACGACCTCGACGCCCGGCCGAGCCACCGGGACCCGGACCCGGCCGCCGCCTTCCAGGCCGACGAGTTCCAGGGCAACCAGCTCGCCATGGCCGCGGGCGCTGCCACCCTGCGCCACATCAGGGAGAACGGACTGGACCGCCGTGCGGCCGTCCTCGGCGCCCGGATGCTCGAACGGCTGCGGCGGCTCGCGCGGGAGCACGAGTGCGTCGCGGACGTACGCGGCAAGGGCCTGATGATCGGCATCGAGTTCACCGATCAGTTCACCGATCCCGGAACGGGCCCCGCGCCCGGCCCGGAAGCCGGTCGCGCGGCCGGCCCGGCCACGTCGGTCCCGGGCCGTCGTCCATCCTCCGCTGCGGCCGCGGCCGCAGCCGCGCTCGCCGAGACCGTACGGCGGGAATGCCTGCGCCGCGGGCTGATCGTCGGGCTGAGCGACCGCCGCCCCCCGGTGATCCGGCTGCTGCCGCCCCTCACCCTCACCGACGAGCAGGCCGAGGCCGTCCTCGACCGGCTGTCCGACGCCGTCGCCGCGGCCTCCGCACCGTCCGCCGGCACCCCACCCCCCGACCGCCGCCCCTAGACCGCCGCACCAGACCGCCGAAGGAGGAAGGCGCCGCAGCCCGGCCGGAACGCCGTGACCTGTACGCCGCACCCCGCATGAACGCGTCCCTCCCCACCGACGCCTTCCCCGTCGGCCAGGCCCGGACCCCGGCGCTGCCGCGTCAGCACGGCAGGCCCGGCGAGCACGACCACCCCGGCGGGCACGGCACCCGCGCCGAACTGCCCGCCGCCGGACCGCACGGCGTCGCCGAGCCCCTGGACGACCCCGATCCGCGAGCCGCCGCGGACGCCGCCGCCGTGGAGAACCTGCTGCGCTGCTGGGTGCGCGAGAACGGCGTCGAACGCCCCCACGGCGACATCCTCTATCTGCCGCTCAACGCCAGCGGCATTCCGCTGAGCGTGCCGGTGCACTACTGGTCCGCCACCGGCTGGCACCGCTTCGGGCGCGTCACCCTGACCGGCGGCCCCGACGACGCCCCCGCCTTCGACGCCGTCACCCTGGCCGCCCTCCTCGGCCGGGAAGCGGCCCACCGCGCCGCACAGGCCGGCCGTCCCGCCACCGACGACGGCGGGGAACTGGTCGCCCGCGTCGCCGACTCGGCCCGCCGCACGGCCGTGTTCCTCACCGACCGGCGCGAGCGGCCCGCCGACCCGGACGAGGGCGAGCTCTTCCTCTACGGCGAACAGGCCCTGCTCCTCGGCCACCCCCTCCACCCCGCGCCCAAGAGCCGGGAGGGTCTCTCGGACGCCGAGGCCGCGCCCTTCTCGCCCGAGCTGCGCGGCCGCTTCCCGCTGCACTGGCTGGCCGTCGACCGTTCCGTGCTGGCCGTCGACTCGGCCTGGACCGAGCGCGGCCGCCCCGTGGACGCCGCCGCCCTCGCGGCCCGCCTCGCCGGACCGGACCTGGAGCGGGAGCTGAAGCCCGGGACCGTCCCCCTGCCGGTGCACCCCTGGCAGGCCCGCGACATCCGTCATCGCCCGGAGTTCGCCCGGCTCTTCGACGCCGGACTGCTGCGCGACCTCGGCCCGCAGGGCGCGCCCTGGTACCCCACGTCGTCGCTCCGGACCGTGCACCGGCCCGGCGCCCCCGCGATGCTCAAGCTCTCCCTCGGCCTGCGCGTCACCAACTCCCGCCGCGAGAACCTCCGCAAGGAGCTGCGGCGCGGCGTCGAGGTGCACCGGCTGCTGCGCGGCGGCCTCGCCGAGCGCTGGCGGACGGCCTGCGCCGGAGGGCACAGCTTCGACATCGTCCGCGACCCGGCCTGGATCGGCGTCGACACCCCGGACGGCACCCCGCTGCGGGGGCTCGACACCGTCATCCGGCACAACCCCTTCGGCCCCGGCGACGACGCCGTGTGCCTCGCCGGTCTCGTCTCGCCCCGGCCGTGGGCCGGCCGGCAGGGGGCGACCGGCAGGCCCGCCACGCACTCCCGGCTCGCCGACACCGTCGCCCGGCTCGCCTACCGCACGGGCAGGCCCGCCGGAGCCGTCGCCACGGAATGGTTCCTGCGCTATCTCGAGACGGTCGTCCGGCCCGTCCTCTGGCTCGACGGCGAAGCGGGCATCGCCCTGGAGGCCCATCAGCAGAACACCCTCGTCCTCCTCGACGCGGACGGCTGGCCCGTGGGCGGGCGCTACCGCGACAACCAGGGCTACTACTTCCGCGCCTCCCATCGCTCCGCGCTCGAACAGAGGCTCGCGGGCATCGGGCGGGAGAGCGACACCTTCGTCACCGACGAGGTCGCCGACGAACGGTTCCTCTACTACCTCGGCATCAACAACGTCCTCGGCCTGATCGGTGCGTTCGGCTCCCAGCGCCTCGCCGACGAGCACATCCTGCTCGCCGCGCTCCGCCGCTTCCTCAAGGAGGCCGCGTCCGGCGCCTCCCCGGTCCGTTCCACCCTGCCCCGGCGCCTGCTCGAAGAACCCGTGCTGCGCTGCAAGGCCAACATGCTGACGAGGCTGCGCGGCCTCGATGAGCTCTCCGGACCCGTGGACTCCCAGTCGGTCTACGTCACCATCGCCAACCCCCTGGCCACGGCGGCGGGGTGAGCCACGGATGAACGACGGGACGAACCCGCTCAGCGACATGACCGGTGACCGCACCGGGGGCCGCGCCGGTGACCGCCTCGTCGCCCAGGTGGCCGACCCCATGGCCGCCCCGGTGAGCGACGACTGCGCCGACACCGTCGACCTCCGGCTGACCGACGAACTCATCGAGCTCATCACCGCCGAGCGCGCCGCCCACGAGCTCACCGAACCCGCCGCCGTCCGCCACCGGCCAGGACCGGGCCGCACCGGACCTTCCGGCGGCGCGGGTGACCTCCTGGACGGCCTCGCCGACTGGGGACCGGTGGGCACCGACGCGGGACCGTTCCAGCTCGTCCCGGTACGGATCGAGCGCGACCTCCAGCTGGTCACACAGTGGATGAACGATCCCGCCGTCTCGGCGTTCTGGGAGCTGGCCGGCCCCGGCGCCGCCACCGTCGACCACCTCCGGTCCCAGCTCGACGGCGACGGGCGCAGCGTGCCCTGTCTCGGGGTGCTCGCCGGGGTCCCGATGAGCTACTGGGAGGTCTACCGGGCCGATCTCGACCCGATCGCCCGCCACTACCCGGCCCGGCCGCACGACACCGGGATCCACTTCCTCATCGGCAAGGTCGCCGACCGGGGCCGGGGCCTCGGCACGCTGTTGCTGCGGGCCGTCGCCGACCTGGTCCTGGACCGCCGCCCCTGCTGCGACCGGGTCGTCGGCGAACCCGACCTGCGCAACACCCCGTCCACGGCCGCGTTCCTCGGCGCGGGCTTCCGGCTGACGGGAGAGGCGGAGCTGCCCGGCAAACGCGCGGCGCTGATGATCCGCGACAGGGCGCTGCGTGCCGTCCTGTAGCGATCACGGCCGTGGGGCCCGCGGCGGCCGGCCGGCGCGGGGCGGCCGGTCAGGGTCGGCGGGTCCGGGTCGGGGTCGGCGGGTGGGAGTCGGCCCGTTTGTACGGCGTGGCCCGGAAAGGCCCGGGACGGACACCGGGCCACGATGTCAGTGCCGCACCGTAGGCTGAACAGGCTATGACTGCCACCTCCTCGCCCTCCGTCACCGACCTGCTGCACGCCGCCGTCTCCGCCGTCGGCGGTGCCGAGCGGCCCGGCCAGGTCACCATGGCCGAAGCCGTCGCCGCGGCCATCGACGACGGTTCCCACCTGCTCGTCCAGGCGGGCACCGGCACCGGTAAGTCGCTCGGCTACCTCGTGCCGGCCCTCGCCCACGGCGAGCGCGTCGTCGTCGCGACCGCGACGCTCGCGCTCCAGCGCCAGCTCGTCGAGCGCGACCTGCCGAGGACGGTCGACGCGCTGCATCCGCAGCTGCGCCGCCGTCCCCAGTTCGCGATGCTCAAGGGCCGCTCCAACTACCTGTGCCTCCACCGGCTCCACGAGGGGGTCCCGCAGGACGAGGAGGAGGGGCTCTTCGACCCCCTCGAGTCGGCCGCGCCCAGCAGCAAGCTCGGCAAGGACCTGCTGCGCCTGCGCGACTGGGCGGACGAGACCGAGACCGGTGACCGGGACGATCTGACGCCCGGCGTCTCCGACCGCGCCTGGGCCCAGGTGTCCGTCACCTCCCGCGAGTGCGTGGGCGCCTCGAAGTGCGCCTACGGCGCCGAGTGCTTCGCCGAGGCGGCCCGGGAGCGGGCCAAGCTCGCCGATGTGGTGGTCACCAATCACGCGCTGCTCGCCATCGACGCGATCGAGGGTGCCCCGGTCCTCCCCGGCCATGAGGTCCTGATCGTGGACGAGGCCCATGAGCTGGTCTCGCGGGTCACCGGCGTCGCGACCGGTGAGCTCACCCCGGGCCAGGTCAACCGCGCCGTCCGGCGGGCCGCCAAGCTCGTCGACGAGAAGGCGGCGGACGCCCTCCAGACCGCCTCGGAGAGCTTCGAGCGGCTGATGGAGCTCGCCCTGCCCGGCCGGCTGGAGGAGATCCCCGAGGATCTCGCCCACTGTCTGATGGCGCTCCGCGACGCCGCGCGCACGGTGATCACGGCGATCGGCAACACCCGCGACAAGTCCGTCCAGGACGAGGACGCGGTCCGCAAGCAGGCCCTGGCCTCCGTGGAGAACGTCCACGCGGTCGCCGAGCGCATCGTGGAGGGCTCCGAGTACGACGTCGTCTGGTACGAGCGCCACGACCGCTTCGGCGCCTCGCTGCGGGTGGCGCCGCTGTCGGTGTCGGGGCTGCTGAGGGAGAAGCTCTTCAGCGAGCGGTCCGTGGTGCTGACCTCGGCCACCCTCAAGCTCGGCGGCGACTTCAACGGCGTCGGCGCCTCCCTGGGCCTCGCCCCCGAGGGCGTCGAGGGGGAGGACGTCCCGTCGTGGAAGGGCGTCGACGTCGGCTCGCCGTTCGACTATCCGAAGCAGGGCATCCTCTATGTCGCCCGGCACCTGGCCCAGCCGGGCCGGGAGGGCAACCGGACGGACATGCTCGACGAGCTGGCCGAGCTGGTGGAGGCCGCCGGAGGCCGCACCCTGGGCCTGTTCTCGTCGATGCGGGCCGCCCAGGCGGCCGCCGAGGCGCTCCGGGGACGGCTCGACATGCCGATCCTGCTCCAGGGCGAGGACACGCTGGGCGAGCTCATCAAGAACTTCGCGGGGGACACCCGGACGTGTCTGTTCGGCACGCTGTCGCTGTGGCAGGGCGTCGATGTGCCGGGGCCGAGCTGTCAGCTCGTGGTGATGGACCGTGTGCCCTTCCCCCGCCCGGACGATCCGCTGATGAGCGCCCGGCAGCGGGCCGTGGAGGACGCCGGGGGCAATGGCTTCATGGCCGTGGCCGCGACGCACGCCGCACTGCTGATGGCGCAGGGCGCCGGCCGGCTCGTCCGGGCGTCGGGCGACCGCGGTGTGGTCGCGGTGCTGGACCCCCGGCTGGCGACGGCCCGCTATGGATCCTTCCTGCGGGCCTCGATGCCGGACTTCTGGTACACCACGGACCGTAATCAGGTGCGCCGCTCTCTGTCCGCCATTGACGCGGCGGCCAAGGCGGAGGGGAAATAAGGCGTGCGCGCCATCGCATAAAGAAACGTGCACGCCATCGCATAAGGAAAAAGGGCGCGTGAAAGCGCCGCCGGCGCCGGCGCGTAAACACACCTGCGCATAAAGAAGAGCCCCGGAACCGGCGCAGTTGGTCCCGGGGCCCGGTCTTTCGGCGGGTGGTGTCAGACCCGCCGCAATACGGCCACGACCTTGCCCAGAATGGTGGCCTCGTCGCCGGGAATGGGCTGATAGGCGGCATTGTGCGGGAGCAGCCAGACATGGCCGTCCTCGCGCTTGAAACGCTTGACCGTGGCCTCTCCGTCGAGCATCGCGGCCACGATGTCGCCGTTCTCCGCCACGGGCTGACGGCGGACCGTCACCCAGTCGCCGTCGCAGATGGCGGCCTCGATCATGGAATCGCCGACCACCTTGAGGACGAACAGCTCCCCGTCGCCGACCAGCTGACGGGGGAGGGGGAAGACGTCCTCGACGGACTCCTCGGCCAGGATCGGGCCACCGGCGGCGATACGGCCCACCAGCGGGACGTACGAGGCCGCGGGCTTGCCCGTGGTGTCGGTCGGCTGCGTGCTCGGCTGGTCCGAGCCTCGCACCTCGTAGGCGCGGGGACGGTGCGGGTCCCGGCGGAGGAAGCCCTTGCGCTCCAGGGCCATGAGCTGGTGGGCGACGGAGGAGGTGCTGGAGAGCCCCACCGCCTGGCCGATCTCGCGCATGGATGGTGGGTATCCGCGGCGCTGGACGGAGTCCCGGATGACCTCGATCACGCGGCGCTGCCGGTCGGTGAGCCCGGAGCTGTCCGCCCGGATGCCCGGGGGCCGTCCTGGGAGTGAGCGGGCCGGCTTCTGCCCCTCGGCGTTCATGGCTGCGTCATTCATCGGGTGTGCCTGGTCGAGTCGGTTCTGGGAGCGGTCCTGGGCGGTGATGGTGGCGCTGTCTGCGGTGGTGGTCACGTCGGCCCCTCTCGAGATGTTCTCCCTAGCTGGACAACGGTAGTTGCTTTCGAAAGGTTGCGCCAAACACACGTTCGAGTGAAATATCGCGGAATGGCTGACTTGATCAGTCGGCAGGGTGTACGGGCAAAGATCAATTCGCCCCATTACGGTACTCTTCGATACGCGGTTCGCCCGCTCGCGCCGGAGGTCCGTTCGGGTCGCCCGGCGATCGCGCGACGGTCCGTCCGCCGCCGTTCGAGGGGCGCCGGCGCCGCCCGGCGGCGTCGCCGTGCCACGTTCCCAGTGTGTCATCCGTGACCCGCCCGGCCCGCCTCCGGGCCGCTCGCGCGAGCCTGTGTCCCGCTTCGGGGCCGCTTCCGGCCCGCTTCCACGGCGCGACACGCTGGGGGAGATCCTGGCGGCCGGGCACCAGATCTAGTGGTTTGATGGCGACTGCTGCCCACAAGTTGTGGTCGATGCCCCTCCCTGGTCATTCCGGGTCCCGGTCATCGCCTATGCTGGGGGCTGCTCGGCGAGACCCCGTACGGGGTCGCCGGAGCGAAGATCGTGTACTGCTTTCCTCGAGGTTTCTCGAGGTGCGCTCGAGGGTGAAGGAGGGTGGAGAGCCATGCACTGCCCCTTCTGCAGGCACCCCGACAGCCGGGTCGTCGACAGCCGGACCACCGATGACGGCTGCTCGATCCGCAGGCGCCGCCAGTGCCCCGACTGCTCCCGCCGGTTCACGACCGTGGAGACCGCGTCACTCATGGTGATCAAGCGGAGCGGGGTCACGGAGCCGTTCAGCCGGACCAAGGTGATCTCCGGAGTGCGCAAGGCGTGCCAGGGTCGCCCGGTCACGGAGGACGCCCTGGCGAAGCTCGGCCAGCGGGTCGAGGAGGCGGTGCGGGCCACGGGCAGCGCCGAGCTCACCACCCATGACGTCGGGCTCGCCATACTCGGCCCGCTCAAGGACCTCGACCTGGTCGCCTATCTGCGCTTCGCGTCCGTGTACCAGGCGTTCGACTCGCTCGAGGACTTCGAGGCCGCCGTCGCGGAGCTGCGCGAGGGCCTCGGCCGTACCGGAACCGGCGGTGGCTCCGCCGTGAACCCGGCGGGCCCCGCCGAGGTACCGGCACCCGCCGTCGCCGCCGACTGAGCGACGGCATTCAGACCTACCCGGAGCGCTGAGCGTTCCCGGGTGACAGAACACATCGCGCCCCGGAAGAAAATGGGCGCATTAGGGCGTTTTGCCCGTAGAGGGAGGCGGCATGACCGAGACGACGAGCGGCTCTGCACGAGGTTCCCGCTCCAAGGGAAACAAGGGCGGCAAGGGCCTGCGCATCGAACGCGTCCACACCACCCCCGGGGTGCACCCGTACGACGAGGTGGTCTGGGAGCGTCGTGACGTCGTCATGACCAACTGGCGCGACGGCTCGATCAACTTCGAGCAGCGCGGCGTCGAGTTCCCCGACTTCTGGTCGGTGAACGCGGTCAACATCGTCACCAGCAAGTACTTCCGCGGCGCGACCGGCTCCCCCCAGCGCGAGTCCAGCCTGCGCCAGCTCATCGACCGGGTGGTGACCACCTACCGCAAGGCGGGCGAGGAGCACGGGTACTTCGCCTCCCCGGCCGACGCCGAGATCTTCGAGCACGAGCTGACCTACGCCCTGCTTCACCAGGTCTTCAGCTTCAACTCCCCGGTCTGGTTCAACGTCGGCACCAAGCAGCCGCAGCAGGTCTCCGCCTGCTTCATCCTCTCCGTCGACGACTCCATGGAGTCGATCCTCGACTGGTACAAGGAAGAGGGGATGATCTTCAAGGGCGGCTCCGGTGCCGGCCTGAACCTCTCCCGCATCCGCTCCTCCAAGGAGCTGCTCTCCTCCGGCGGCAACGCCTCCGGTCCCGTCTCCTTTATGCGCGGTGCCGACGCCTCCGCCGGAACGATCAAGTCCGGCGGCGCCACGCGCCGTGCGGCCAAGATGGTCGTGCTCGACGTCGACCACCCCGACGTCGAGGCCTTCATCGACACCAAGGTGAAGGAGGAGGAGAAGATCCGCGCCCTGCGCGACGCGGGCTTCGACATGGACCTGGGCGGCGACGACATCACGTCCGTCCAGTACCAGAACGCCAACAACTCCGTTCGCGTGAACGACGAGTTCATGAAGGCCGTCGAGAACGGCACGAAGTTCGGCCTGCGCGCCCGGATGACCGGTGAGGTCATCGAGGAGATCGACGCCAAGGGCCTCTTCCGGAAGATGGCCGAGGCCGCCTGGGCCTGCGCCGACCCCGGCATCCAGTACGACGACACGATCAACCGCTGGCACACCTCGCCGGAGACGGGCCGGATCACCGCGTCCAACCCGTGCAGCGAGTACATGCACCTGGACAACTCCTCGTGCAACCTCGCCTCCCTCAACCTCATGAAGTTCCTCCGCGACGACACTGCGTCCAATAGCGCCTCCGGCGCGGGGGGCAACATGTCGTTCGACGCCGAGCGCTTCGCCAAGGTCGTCGAGCTGGTGATCACGGCGATGGACATCTCCATCTGCTTCGCCGACTTCCCGACCGAGAAGATCGGTGAGACCACCCGCGCCTTCCGCCAGCTGGGCATCGGCTACGCCAACCTGGGCGCCCTGCTGATGGCCACCGGCCACGCCTATGACAGCGACGGCGGCCGCGCCCTGGCCGGCGCGATCACCTCGCTGATGACGGGCACCTCCTACAAGCGCTCCGCCGAGCTGGCCGCGGTCGTCGGCCCGTACGACGGCTACGCCCGCAACGCCGACGCCCACAAGCGCGTCATGAAGCAGCACTCCGACGCCAACGCCGCCGCCAAGCGCGTGGACGACCTGGACACCCCGGTCTGGGCCGCCGCGACCGAGGCCTGGCAGGACGTGCTCCGCCTGGGCGAGAAGGACGGCTTCCGCAACGCCCAGGCCTCGGTGCTGGCCCCCACCGGCACCATCGGCCTGATGATGGACTGCGACACCACGGGCGTCGAGCCGGACCTGGCCCTGGTCAAGTTCAAGAAGCTCGTCGGCGGCGGTTCGATGCAGATCGTGAACAACACGGTCCCCAAGGCGCTCAAGCGTCTGGGCTACCAGCCGGAGCAGATCGAGGCGGTCGTCTCCCACATCGCCGAGCACGGCAATGTGATCAATGCCCCGGGCCTGAAGACCGAGCACTACGAGGTCTTCGACTGCGCCATGGGCGAGCGCGCGATCTCCGCCATGGGCCACGTGCGCATGATGGCCGCCGCGCAGCCGTTCCTCTCCGGCGCGATCTCCAAGACGGTGAACCTGCCGGAGTCGGCCACCGTCGAGGAGGTCGAGGAGGTCTACTTCGAGGGCTGGAAGATGGGCCTGAAGGCCCTCGCCATCTACCGCGACAACTGCAAGGTCGGCCAGCCGCTCTCCGCCAAGAAGAAGGAGGCGGAGAAGAAGGCCGAGGCCCCCGCCCCCGCCGTCGCGGAGAAGGTCGTCGAGTACCGTCCGGTCCGCAAGCGCCTGCCGAAGGGCCGCCCGGGCATCACCACCTCCTTCACGGTGGGCGGCGCCGAGGGCTACATGACGGCCAACTCCTACCCGGACGACGGCCTGGGCGAGGTCTTCCTGAAGATGTCCAAGCAGGGCTCGACCCTCGCGGGCATGATGGACGCCTTCTCGATCGCCGTCTCGGTCGGCCTTCAGTACGGCGTGCCGCTGGAGACCTACGTCTCGAAGTTCACCAACATGCGCTTCGAGCCGGCCGGTATGACGGACGACCCGGACGTGCGGATGGCGCAGTCGATCGTCGACTACATCTTCCGCCGCCTGGCGCTGGACTTCCTGCCCTTCGAGACGCGCTCGGCGCTGGGCATCCACTCCGCCGAGGAGCGTCAGCGCCACCTGGACACCGGCTCGTACGAGCCGGCGGCCGAGGAGGTCGACGTCGAGGGACTGGCCCAGTCCGCGCCGCGTCATGTCGAGCCGGCCAAGCCGGAGCTCCCGGCGCAGCCCGTCGCGGCCGCCCCGGCGCCGAAGCAGGCCCACAACTCCACCGAACTGGTGGAGATGCAGCTCGGCCTGAACGCCGACGCGCCGCTGTGCTTCTCCTGCGGCACGAAGATGCGCCGCGCGGGCAGCTGCTACCTCTGCGAGGGCTGCGGCTCGACCAGCGGCTGCAGCTGATCGTCCTGTGACGATGGGGGAACCGGCCTGTGCCGGTTCCCCCATCGGCTTTTCCGTGGTCCGTGCGCACGGGTGAATACTGGTGGGGCGATCACGTGAAAGGCGGTACGGGGATGGGGCATTCCATATGGGGCGGCGCCGAGCTGGAGCTCGACGCCTATCTGGCGCGCACAGGGTTCGAGGGGACCGTCCGGCCGGATCCGGAGACGCTGCGGGCCGTCCACCGGCACCATGTCGCGGCGTTCACGTTCGAGAACCTGGAAGTGATGCTCGGCCGCCCCGTGCTGCTCGATGTGAAGGCGCTCCAGGACAAGATGGTCGAGAAGCGGCGCGGTGGCTACTGCTACGAGCAGAACCTGCTCCTGGCGGCCGCTCTGGAGCGCATGGGCTTCGCGGTCTCCGGGATCGGGGCCCGGGTGCGCATGGGCAGCGGGAGCGTGCGCCCGACGACCCATATGGCGCTCAAGGTCGAGGCCGGTGGCGAGGAGTGGCTGTGCGACGTCGGCTTCGGCGGCGAGGGGCTGCTGGAGCCGCTGCCCCTGCGTGACGGGGCGCGGGCGGAGCAGGGGGAATGGACGTTTGAACTCGCGCGTGAGCAGAAGGACATACGCATCCTGCGCTCGCTCCATCCGGACGGCTGGTTCGACCTGTACGCCTTCGGTCCCGAGGAGCGCCACCCGGTCGACTACACCGTGATGAACCACTACATCTCGACGCACCCGCGCTCGCCGTTCGTCTCGCGGCTGGTGGTCCAGCGGACGGAGCCGGGTCTACGGCGGACGCTCGTGGGTTCGACGCTGACGAACGCGCGTCCTGATGGATCGGGGGATGAACGTGAAGTCGGTGCCGAGGAGTTGACCATGGTGCTGAAGAACGAGTTCCGGATCGAACTGGACGCCGAGGACGCCGCGACCCTCACCCGCGTGTACCGCGCCGCTACGTGACGCGCGCCACTGCCATCACCGTACGATGGTTCGGTGCTGGTCAAGTGGATTCGCTGCACCGTGGTGGACCGCCGGGGGTTCGAGCGGGGGCAGCGGAAATGGGCGGGACTGCTCGGCGAACCGGGATTCCGGGGGCAGGGGGGTGGCTGGAGCCGGGCGCGTCCCGGTGTGGTGCACCTCTTCGGCTTCTGGGAGAGCCGGGCCTTCTACGACTCCTTCATGACGCGGTCCCACGACAGACTGGCGGCCGCGCAGTCCGGCACGTTCCGGAACGTCCAGGTGCGGCTCTTCGAGCACCGCTTCGATGTGAAGGTGGGTTTCCGGCCGCAGTTCGGGGACGCGGACGTGGTGCGTTTCGCGCACTGCCAGGTCCGTGAGGACCGGGTGGAGCACTTCACGCTGATGCAGGAGAAGGTGTGGAACCCGGCGATGGCCGGGTCGCCCGGGATGCTGCGGGGTGTCTTCGGCGAGGCGCCCGGCCGGGAGTTCCTGGTCCTGTCGATGTGGAACTCCGGCGCGGAGCACGGGAAGTACCGCGAGGACCGGGTGGAGCGGCTCGCCCTGCGGGCGCAGACCGAGGCCGATGTCGCGGCGATCACCGGTGACGTCGTGCAGATAGAGCAGGCGTGGACGGTGTGACCCCGGGGACGCGCGCGGTCGTCCGTGTCAGTCCGCCGTCGTGACATGGGCGCCCGCGGCGACCGCCGCGAGCGTGGCCTCGACGGCCTCGTCCGCGACCGCGCCGTCGACGGGCTCCCGGGTGATGAACAGCCTGAGGAACAGCGGGGCGGACACGGCCCGTACGACGGCGCCCGCGTCGGTGCCGGCGGGCGCCTCGCCCCGCTCGACGGCCCGCGCGATCAGCGGCCCGCAGCGCGCGAAGCGCTCGCGATGGAGGCCGCGCAGGGCCTCCGCCGCGCGTTCCGACCGGAACGAGGCGGCGATCAGGGCGGTGGGGGCGGCGGCGGTCCCCGGGCCGGTGAAGGTGTCGACGATCCCGTGGGCGAGCGCCCGGAGATCACCTCTGAGGGTGCCGGTGTCGGGCGGTGTCCAGTCGTCCTCTCCCGCGAGGTCCAGCGCCTCCGCCACGAGCCCGTCGAGGCCGCCCCAGCGACGGTAGAGCGTGGTCTTGTGCACGCCGGAGCGCTCGGCGACGTACTCGACGGTCAGGCCCGGATAGCCGTGCTCGACGAGCCCGGCGAGAACGGCGTCGCGCACGGCGGCGCGGGTGCGGGCGGTGCGCCCGCCGGGCCGGACGGTGCCGGGCGCCACGGACGACGACTGCGCGGTCATGCGCGACTCCCGTCGTGTTTGGCAGGGGCGATCCCGAGGGTAACGCAACGGTAGTTGTGTTTGGCGTCGCACCGGGGGGAGCGTGAGGCATGGTCCGGCTGTTCGTTCTAGGGTGGCGGCATGTCACGGCCGCGGCGCATCGTCCTCCTCCGGCACGGGGAGTCGGAGGGCAACGTCGACGACACGGTCTACGAGCGGGAACCCGACCACGCCCTCAGCCTGACGGCGAAGGGCCGCGATCAGGCCGAGCGGGCCGGGGAACTGCTCCGGGAGCTCTTCGGCGACGAGCGGATCTCCGCGTACGTCTCGCCCTACCGCCGCGCCCACCAGACCTTCCGCGCCCTGAAGCTCACCCCCGGCCGCGTCCGGGTGCGCGAGGAGCCGCGCCTGCGCGAGCAGGACTGGGGGAACTGGCAGGAACGGGAGGACGTACGCCGCCAGAAGGCCTACCGCGACGCCTACGGGCACTTCTTCTACCGCTTCGCCCAGGGCGAGTCCGGGGCCGACGTCTACGACCGGGTCGGCGCCTTCCTGGAGAGCCTGTGGCGCAGCTTCGAGGACCCCGGCCACCCACCCAACGTCCTGCTCGTCACCCACGGCCTGACCATGCGGCTGTTCTGCATGAGATGGCTGCACTGGACCGTCGCCGAGTTCGAGTGCCTGTCGAACCCGGGCAACGCCGAGACCCGCATGCTGGTGCTCGGCTCCGACGGCCGCTATCACCTGGACCGGCCGTTCGAGCGCTGGTGTACCCCCGAGTCGTACGGCTTCACCGACTAGAGTTCGCAGCGATGACAGCTGACCGATTCCACCGAGCCCTGGCGAGCCTCCGGGGGCTGGCCGTGGGTGACGCCCTCGGCTCCCAGTTCTTCGTCCCCGCCCACTATCCGTCCCTCAAGCGCCGCGAGCTCCCTCCCGCGCCCTGGAGCTGGACCGACGACACCGAGATGGCCTGCTCCGTGCTGGCGGTGCTGGCCGAGCACGGCCGTGTCGACCAGGACGCCCTCGCGCGCTCCTTCGCCGAGCACCACGACTTCGACCGCGGCTACGGTCCCGCGGTCAACAGGATGCTGCGCCTGGTCAGGGAGGGCGGCGACTGGCGCGAGCTGGCCGCCGCGCTGTTCAAGGGACAGGGGTCCTGGGGCAATGGCGCCGCCATGCGCATCGCGCCGCTGGGCGCCTGGTACGCCGACGACCCCGAGCAGGCCACGCACCAGGCCGAGATCTCGGCGTACACCACCCACCAGCACCGCGAGGCCGTGGCCGGCGCCATGGCCGTGGCCGCCGCGGCGGCCCTCGCCGCGAGCCCGTCCGGCGCCACCGGCCCGGAGGCCCTGCTGGACGGAGTGATCGCGCTCGTGCCGCGCAGCGCGGTCCAGCAGGGGCTGCGCCGCGCCCGCGACATGCTCGACTACGCCGACACGAACACCGTCGCCGCCGTCCTGGGCTGCGGCCGGCGGACCAGCGCCCACGACACCGTGCCCTTCGCGCTGTGGGCCGCGGCCCGCCATCTCGACTCGTTCGAGGAGGCGTTCTGGACGACGGCCCGGGCGGGCGGCGACGTGGACACCACGTCCGCGATCGCCGGGGGAGTGGTCGCCGCGTCGGAACGAGGCGCTCCGCCGGCGGCCTGGCTGGAGTCCACGGAAGCCCTCCCCGGCTGGCTCCCGGCCACTTCGCGCTGAGCGGACGGAAGGAGCGGGGCCGGGGCGGGACAGTCCGGCCTCAAAGGCGTAACCTTGCAGGCGTCATGCCCTACCAACCGCCTACCCACAGCGTCGAGCGCTCCCTCCGAGCGACGACCGGAGCAAAGATCGTCGCCGGTGTGGACGAGGTCGGCCGGGGCGCCTGGGCCGGCCCCGTCACCGTGTGCGCGGCCGTCACCGGCCTCCGCCGCCCGCCCGAGGGGCTCACGGACTCCAAGCTGCTGACGCTCAAGCGGCGCACCGCGCTCGCCGAGGAGCTGGAGTCCTGGGTCACCGCGTACGCGCTCGGTCACTCCTCCCCACAGGAGATCGACGAGCTGGGCATGACGGCGGCCCTGCGGCTGGCGGCCAACCGGGCGCTGGAAGCGTTGCCCGTACGGCCCGACGCGGTGATCCTCGACGGCAAGCACGACTACCTCGGGGCGCCGTGGAAGGTCCGTACGGTCATCAAGGGCGACCAGTCCTGTGTGGTCGTGTCCGCCGCCTCCGTGATCGCCAAGGTGCGGCGGGACGCCATGATGGCCGAACTGGGCGAGGAGCACGCCGACTTCCGCTTCGGTGACAACGCGGGCTACCCGTCGCCCGTGCACCGCGCCGCCCTGGAGAAGCTGGGCCCCACCCCGTACCACCGGCTGTCGTGGTCCTATCTGGACGCGCTGCCCCGGTGGCAGCATCTCAAGCGAGCCCGTATCAGCCCCGACGACATGGCCTTGGAGGCCGGTGGCCAGCTCGGCTTCGATTTCTGATCCGGACGGGCGCACCGCGCCACCCGCCGACGCGACTCGCACCGGCGTTTGATAAACATCAACTCATGCCTCTCATCCCCGAGGAGCCTCAGATTCACGAGAGTGTCCCGGGTCCCCGCGCGGTACCGGCCCCCGGCCGGACCGCGGCGACCCCCCGCCCTGTCCCTGGT